>SKQO01000057.1 GCA_007118975.1 Halobacteriales archaeon
AAGCATCGTGATGTGCTATTGTCGGGAATACGATCGCATAGTAATGGACACACCACGCCTCCCTCTGCTGAGTCGCAGCATAGTTACGAAGGCGATAAAGGCAGTCATTCGTTAGGTTGGGCGGGTTCAATAAGCGATCTTTTGAGCTTACCCTGCTGGCCTGTAACGACCTGCGAATTTGTTCCCCATCAGAGATAAGCGCGAGTGCACGGACCTCGGACATCCACGCGCCATGAAACACGGCCGACGAAATCGACCCATTTGATATACCCGCTCCCGCGTTGAAGCTCCGCTAGATAATCCCCTGATGGCGTTGTCCCAACCGATTCATGGATCGACGTGTCAAAATATCAATTAATATATTCTTTCATTTTCTCTCAGGTGATCGGTTGAGTTGGGCGGCCGTGAGCAATCGGACAAACGGCACCCGTATGTCACGAACGATGCGAGCGCCCTTGACGACCATTCTATAGACTCCATCGATGCGATCTTTCGCTATCCCAACGGAGCAACGACATAGATACCCGATCCGTGCCCACCTATAATCTCGAACGTCTGATGTTATTTAGCGGTGGTGATTGTGAGTCCCCGACCAAACTTACGTTGATCAAGTAGCCTACTGTCGACGAATTTCAATAACGTCAGCCTTTTTTATTCCGGGAATTTCCATACACCATCGTTGGCGGGCCATAATGATTCACCCCGATTCCCCGCTCACCAATCGCTTTCGCGAGGTAGTCGGACAATATTCCTCTCTAGAACGTGCCGTCCAGCGGGTTTATCCCACATTTGTCACGGGGTATGCGAGGTTCTATACATGGTATCATTTTGGGAGGCGGCACCGGGCACCAATCGATCCGCTTGAGATCTTACACATCAATCCAGGAGAAATCGTCGGAAAACAGCAGCACAAGTCAGAGTTCCCCCATCCAGATCCAATCAGTGAGGTCCGCGACGGTTCCTGGGACCAAGATTACGTGCGGATCGAAGATCATCACATGTTTCAATCCTTTCGACAACACTTTGAGGGCGATCGTCAGTGGGCCGAGACCCCTTTTTATCGAGAATGCATCGACGGCATCCGGACGGGTGAGGTGAAGTGGGGCTGTGCGACTATCGAAGCGTTCGAGGAGCGACTCGATACCATCGATGGACTCTATGAAGTTATCGCGACTACAGGCTATCGCAGCCAGCTCGAGTTACACCAAGAGAAGGATCGGATTGCCAGGGATATCCACGGATACTGGCCGGCGCCGTTGAACGAAGTCACCACAAACATCGGGCGTGGCGGTGACTTCATCCTCCATGACGGCCGTCATCGATTGTTCATTGCGCGTCTTGTAGGAATCGAGGCCATCCCAGTGCGAGTCAAAGCGAGGCACCTCGAATGGCAAACCCTTCGGGATCGTCACGCGGCGGATACTATTGGGGGCGGGGCCCATCCGGATCTGCCCTAAGCGTCGACTCAATCCCCGCACCGCACAAGTGGGTCACTCGTCCCTCACCTCTTCGACCAGGGGATGTTCGGTTCCCGCTATAACAGCTTTATCAAGCAGATCCCCGTCGTATTCCGCGTGGATGAGCTGGATTATCGCCGGGATCCGATACGTCCCATCCTTTAATTGAGCCATGACAAGTCGGTGCTTGGTTGACGTCGTCCTAATAACCTCCCCGTTTCTTCCGATCGCCACCCGCAACTCATCAGGCACGTGCAAGTTACGTAACCGCGTCATGTATTCTTGGGGGGGAACGCCCCCCTGGTTCTCTCGCCACAATTCGGTCTGAGATCGATACCCTCCCTTATCGATCGCGTCCCACAGTCGTTCCAACTGATCACAACGAGCTGAAAGATCCTCGTGCGTCCGACACTGCCACTCTCGCTTTCCCCGGGATATCTCTCGCTCGGCCAATTGGTACGCCGGAGTATCTTCCCACGGTTGTCCCTCCACGAAATGAGCATGGAGCGTTCGATAGGTTCGGTGCGTGTCCAGGGGGACTCGAGAACGATCCCAATTGCCCCCACCTGTTCCGACCACCGCCCCTTGGCCTTTATCTTCGAACGGGAACCGATCCGTGAATTTCACCTGCTCCGCTGGAATCCGAACGAGTCTAATCGACGAAAGTTGTCGCAGTGGTTCGAATCCCCACCAATTCTTCAGGAAATGCTGCCGTCCCGGGAGGCCCACCTGATCGAGTAGCCGATAGAGGGTTACATCGCCATAAAGTCCCCAGTGGTGCATCATGTTTTATTCCCTGCAAGATACCAGATCACGAAGGTCTGGGTGATTTGGATCAACTCCGACCTCTTGGGGTGATCGACCGGAGTAAATCTGTTCGCGTTTCTCTTGCCATGCTCGATGTCTTAAGCCCACCCGAACCGGGATATCGTCAACATCGAGCAACTTTGCAATCGATATTCGATGAGTTCCGCCACCACCACCAAACAATAAGTCGCCATCGCGACCGATGTTGATGGCGGGTTCCCCCCAGAATTCACTAAAGGGTTTCCTCTCCTGATCCGATCGCTGTTCATCGTTGAGTCGACTGTTGATCTCTGTCTGTGACAAATAACCATCAGTCTTGACGGCGTGATATAACACATCAATCTGCTGATACCGCTCACGTAGGTCTTCCTCAGACCGGCAGCCATCAACAGATCCTCGTCGCTCGATTATCTCCATTAGCTCGTCGAAAATACCGGTATCTTCCCACGTTTGACCATCTCCGAATCGTCCAACTATAGCGCGATATTTCTGAAGGTCCTCGAACTCGGCAACGCACTTGTCCCACCGACCGCCCTTGATGCGGCCAAGATCTGTATCGGATGGATAATAGTGCTCCGGTGGTACCGTCGGGAGATTATCGGGCCGCGGGATGTACGAACCTACTCGGGCTGGATCGATCGAAAGCAACCGATAGGGATCCGCGACGGCGTCGTACCCCCGTGCTCGATAGTAATGAAGCCGACCTGCAACGAGACTTCTGACCGCCAGTATCGTCGCGTACGATCGGGCGTAGCGGTACACCGAATACCCGGTCGAACGAATTCCTTCGTTCGTGAGTAAATATCGCAAACGACGAAATGCGGCCTGGAATCCGGACACGAAATTCACCAGTCCTCCGGACTTATTCTGTAACCTAGGTCACTTCTATGGATTCCCGCACTTATTTGAGCTCCCCTCATGGCGCGGCAGTCGCGTCTTGATATATCGTCTGGAGATCGTCGATGACCCGCCCCGGCGCAAATCGGTCGAGCCGCTGCGACATCGCGTGTTGTTTCTTTTCATAAACCGCTTGATCTGCGTAAATGGTTTGAGTGCTGATTGCGAGGTCTTTGGGGGAATCCGCCGGGAAGACAAGCTCCGAATCGTCGACGACATAAACGGGACCACCAACGTCCGAAACCACTGGTACGCAGCCGAGTTGCATCGCTTCTAGGACGGTGCGACCAAACGGTTCCGGCCACCGGGCGGGGTGGATGAAAAAGTCTGCGGAGGCGTAGTATCCAGCCACCGCTCCATGTGGCACCCAGCCGTGAAAGGTCACTTGCTCACTTAGCTCGCGTTGTCGCACGAGAGTTGCAAGCTCGTCGGCCTGCTCACCCTCGCCGACAATGTGCAATCGCGCACCCGGGCAAAGATACCGCAGTGCGTCAATGGCGGTGTCGACGCCCTTCTCCCGTGTCAACCGTCCAACGTACAGCAGTGAGGGAGATCCATCGAGGCTGCTCTCACACATCTGTCCGTCGAATTCCTTTTCGAAGAAGTTCGGCAAGACCGTCATGTGATCTTGCTTCACCCCAATCTCCGCGTACACTTCACCGACGGCGGGGCTGATAGGGAGCAAACGATCTACCTCACCCATCAGTGCTGGGACGGCGTGCGTATCGAAGAGGTATTTCGGTACCTTCAGGGTGTTCCACACGGCCGGATCGTTCGAATGAGTGAATTTTGCGGTAGTTGTGCAGTTGTGAAAACACTCCTCGTCCATTCGGCTCTCGTTCGAACAAAAGACCCCGTAGTTATTCAATCGGCCCACCACAGGGGTCTTACCGCCTCGCGCGCGATAGAGCCCGAAGAGGGGTAGAAGACCAGGATCGAAAACGTGGAAGATATCGAAGGACCGATCCAATTCTCGCGTCGAGCGAAGCAAAACCCACAAGCCATCCGCTTTCGTTCGGTAATGGAGTTCGAGCGTCTCGCAGTCGTAAGAGCGCTTCGATGGTGGGTTGATCGTCTTGCCGATATCGTACACCAATACCGTGACATCGTGGCCGGCCTCGGCGAGATACTGAGCGGTTAGATCGAGGCTGATATTGGACCCACCTGCGTCAATATCGAATTTGTACGTCGGCAACCCCACCCTCACTGGGACTGCGTTTGGATCCGCAATCAATAACTTACTCGTTTATCGATCAGATTTCTATTCGGCAAGACTCTGTCTTGAGGCGACTATTGAAACCTCGAAATTGCATCGAGAATTTACCCCCGGAAATTATCCATCAAATATCCCGGCAATCAATTCCGAATTAGATCCCCTAGCTACAATTTCATCGACCCATGTTCCCAACTCTTCCAAAACCCTGCAACGATAATCAACTTCGATCTTACGTTGTAATGAGTTCCCAGAACATCTCGATTGCTTAGGAATTTGGGCACATTGACATTCATATTACTGAAACACGAGAACTCATTCACTCGTGACTTCCTGATAAATGTCGAGCAATTGTCCGGCGATTTCCTCCCAACTCACTTCTTTCACACTTTCCCGGCCGTTTGATCTCCCGTTCTCTTGCAGGACTTCAACGAGCAAAGGCGCCAGGGAATGTTCGGTTGCAACCCCGCTCGGGTTCACCCCACGCAAGCGCTCTTGAACATCACCTACATCTGTCGACACCACTGGCACGTTGCACGCCATCGCTTCCTTGACAGTATTTGGCGAGCCCTCATGTTCGGAGGTGAGCAATAGCGCATCAGCGGCGTTTATATAATATGGCATTTCTCGGTGATCGACACCCGAAATCGTGTGCAACGATATTTCTTCGCCGGTTTCTCTAGTAACTCGATCGACAACGCGCTTTGCAAGGGGGTAATTTTTTCGCTCATAGTCGGGTGAGTATGGAAACAACACGTGCGTTTTGCCAAGATCCCACCCGACGTGTTTCCGGGCCACTTGTCGATCGATCGGACGAAACAACTCGAGGTCCACCCCACTGGGGACGACATAGGAATCCTTACGCCCGAGCAATGCACGCATTTCTTCGCTGCGCACGGTCACCGCATCCGCTCGCCATGCACAAGCTTTCGTGACGATGCCATCGAAACCGACCACATCCGACCCCCACAATGTCAAAACAACCGGCAAGCGAAACTGGGTGACGGCAAACGGCGCTGTCAACCCGTAATTCGCATGAATAAGGTCGTACTCCCCCCGTCGGAGTTCCCGTCGCACCCTCGGGAGAAATTGAAGATATTCCCAAACCCCTCGGCGACTACCCATGTCACCATCGACTTGCTCGGCGCCGGGAACGACGCATACGGAACAATCGACTCCCTTCTCCTCAAGGGCGGCAATCTGTTGTTCGAAAAACACCTCTCGCGAGGTAGCTAAATGCAAGACGCGCAGGCCCTCACCCTCTGCCATTCACTTATCACAACATTCCCCCATTCACAGATATAGTCGTTGCTTGATGGTTTCTTACCGGTGTTAGGGTGTCGAGCGTCAATGTCACAACATGCTCTATCTCGAATCTTGGTTTAGGGATCGTTCGGTCAGTTGTTCCTGAATAAGTCCTGAAGCCTTCTGATCGGTGCGACACCTGACACCAGTCCACCGGTACACGAGAAGGACAGTGAGTTCGACAGACCACGCTACCAACACTCATCGATCGCCTCGACTTCTTTGATGAACAGTACGTCCTCGCCCTGTCACTCCCAGGGCTCGCCCCAAGTTATTCGTCGCTCGGGTGTGGCCCTCGATCTTCAGAGCCACGTCCATTCAATCGCCTCTCGATCTTTATGTCCGAGATAATATTATCGCAAACATAATGTAATTTTGATCAACCTCGCTACGTAGTCGGTGGAACGCCGTCCTCTTTGGTGTACGGTACCATTCGCTCGCGTACCTGGTCCATCCGGTTGAGGGCAATGTCCGCGGGCAAGTCATCAAACACCGGATCCGAGTCGACGAGCATGACGTCCTCTTCGAGAGCCAACGCCACGGCGACCGAATCCCTAATCGGGATTGCGCGCGTCCGTTATCCGTCCCATGCCCTCTGAGGGGAGTCTCGATGCTGACTCCGAAGCCCGGAACACACGGGAGTCGCGATTCCCTGTATCGAGTTCATCTCACGCGTGGTCGACCTGACGGTTCCGCGACAGGACGTTTATATCCCCTGTTCGATCCGCGTGTCCTTCCTGAGGGTGTGTTAGGTGAATTCGGGAGAGCGGTGTCCCTGACTGAATGCACGATTTAAGCTATGAGATGCGTGATATCACGGAACCATGAGTGCTCCAGGGAATGTTGGGGATCGCGAAAACCAGGATATTGCGATAGCGTCGAGTCACGGGAGCTACGGTCGAAGGATAGAACCCTCATCGATTTGATCGCCATGCAATAACAGTTCGAGGATCATTCGCAGTGGTATGGCATTGACGACGAAATATCGATGAGATGGATGCCAAAAGAATGGCTGTCAACCAATGTCTTCTTCGAAGACAAACAGTGTCGTTCTCGCAATCGTGTGCGGTCGGCCAACGCGGATTAAGGCACTATATTTGCCCATAAATCTCTATTCGATGCTAGCCGAATCACCGCATGACAGACCTACGGATTCGGATGGACGCTTTCGGGGAGGTCCGGGACACGATCTCGAAGCTCACTGAGACAGGTTTCGAGAATTGCCATCGGCTTTGAATCTGTGAAGGTTGTAGATTCACGGTGAGGTACCGACCACGTGTCGTGATCAACTTGGAAGTGACTCGCACCCACGTTCTCGTGGGTTTCGTCCTGATGCCATCCGCATGACCACTGTGTCCCCGGTTCGTTGTACTGGATTCGGAACTCATCGCGCTCGGCATGTGGGCGCCACTCGAACTCGAGCGTTGCGTCGCCAGTATCCAGGTTCTGGTCAATAAACATCGCGCGATCGAGTGTCGCCATGAGACGAACCGGACGCATCGGACTTGGTTCCGCGTTCACGGCCGTAACACCAGCTTCCCGACGAAGACGCGTTGCGAATCGTTTGTGGACCTCAAAGCGGTGGAGATGCGTGTCTCCAGAAACCGGTGAGTTTCTCATTCGCTGTCACCGAGTCAGCTGGTGGATGCAAGCCGATTCTCACGAGTTGCCTCGATTGTGTCGTAGAGCTGAATTGCCTGCTTGATGAGCGTGGCCCGAGGCACAAAGTATTCCCAATCCTGGGCGTCGTGTCGCCGCTGTCGGCGTTCACCTGCCGGAATATCATCACCGACAGTCGCCCGGAGCTCATCAGCAGACGCCACATCGTATACCTTCTTCCACTCATCGATGTCGTTCCGGATGGCATCTAATTCAACCGTGAGTTCGTCCTTCTGATGCTCGTTAATGAGGTCACGAATCTGATCGAACAACTGGGTGACTGGGTCTGGATAATAGCAGGTTTCCCGGCCACGCTGGACCGTTTCAAGTTTATCGGCCTCGACGAGCTGGCTGAGGTACTTTTCGGCCGTGTTTCGGGCAACACCAGCAGCATCGGCGATCTCTCCTGCATTTTTTGGTTCGCGAACTGTCATAGCGACCGCCCGGATGCGGGCGATCTTTGCCGTGTGGTCCGTGGTTCCTGTCTCGCTCATATTCGCACCTGGATACCCAGCAATATTAGCATTTTGAAATATAATTGAATCTATTGATTTATCTTGTTTTCGGTCCGCAGACCGTTAACCGGACCTTGTGCCCGCATTCGAGCTAAAAACTGGACGCGCACTCGGCGTACTCTTTGGCGTCGAATGCTGACTACCACCTGAAGGGCTGAATCCCCTCGATGGCGAACATCAGTGTTGATTGATTGGTGGTTTTGGGATTCAAACGCCGAAACTGAGTGACGCCCTAAAGCCAATACGCCGCCTCTACTATCTATTCAATTCATATGTCTAATTGTCTGATCTTGGGGAAATTACCTCTTTACTCAGCCGTGGCGAACTGCTCAAACACCAATCCCCGTCACTAACGTTGAGGGATTGATCGGACCGGTCTTCAGACGGAAGACACGATCTGAGGTTGATACATGGCTATCTTCCGGCGGAAGGTTGGAGTATTTACGGGTAAATACTGTGCACTAGTATCGATCAGGATTCTAACATGGCGAGAACAATCCCATACTACACGAAAGCACGGAGTTCAGTAAAATGGGCCGACGCGGAAATGATTCAGGTGCTGAACGTTTCTGTCGAGGCCCGCGCAGTCGGGCGGTTTTCGCGGTTCGGGATTCCCAGGAAGTCAACCATGACAACCAACAATCCACAGGGATCTCGAACCCATCGAACCGGCCAAAGCACAGGAACTGTACCTCAAACACAAAGCGTCAGAGTGCATGGACAAGACCGTTCAGGGTCGCCGATATCGGACTAATCACTTCGTCAGGTGGTGCAACGAGAACAGCATTGAGCACCTGAACGATATTAGCGGGCGTGATCTCCACGAGTACCGGCTTTGGCGCAAGGAAGACGGTAAACTCAACAAAGTCTCGGTTCAGACGCAAATGTCGACACTTCGAGTATATCTGAAGTGGTGCGCGTCGCTTGACGCTGTCGATCCGGATCTGTATAGCAAGGTGTTGGTGGCGTCCGTGTCTACTGAGGAGTCACGCAGGCATGAGATGCTTGATGGTGAGAGGGCACAACACATCCTCGAACACCTCTCAATGTACCAATACGCCTCAAGGGAGCACGTACTACTCGCCTCGTCGAGGGTGAGGGAGTCGTCTTGGGGCCCGGATGATGGCGCTGACCGATGCATGAGACGGGCCGGGAATCGATCGTTTGGAAGCCGGTCCCCCGGTTCGTCGTCCGGATACGAGGACAGCCCGTCGTGCAGGATGCCACCGGTTTGCGGGATGTGGGGAAACCAAGACCAGAACGGTTCGGCTACTCTTGCATCGACTCGGCTTGATCGATCGATCCGATATGCAGGGTCTCGTAGGCTTCCTCGGAGCTTTCGAACGGGCCGCGATCGTACCCGTGCCAGTTCAGATTCGTATACATCGGGTTCGTCCGGCCCGTTTGGGCCTCGCGGCGGTCGATGAAGGCCTGCATCCGCTGGGTCAGGGCATCGACGACCTCGGGCTCGTTGTCGGCCACGTTGTGTAATTCGTCGGGATCCCGCTTGAGATTGTACAACTCGACCTCCGGCTTGAAGTGGAAGTCGGGTTCGAGTGCCCGGATCAGCTTCCACTCGGACGTCCGCCAGCCGTGCTTGCGCATCCAGGTACACTCGGTGATGTAACATTCCGGTTCCTGAACGCGCTCACCGCCATCGAACAGTGGCGCCAGGCTGCGACCATCGAACTCGAGCCCGCTGTCGATGTCCAGCAGATCGAGCACCGTCGGCATCAGATCCTTCGATTGGGTGTAATCGTCAACGCGGATGTCTTCGGGGACCCGGTCCGGCAGTCGTAGCACCAGCGGGACGTGGAGGTTCGAATCGTACAACCCGTGGTGATCGTACCAGCACTCGTGCTCGTACAGCGATTCCCCGTGATCGGCGGTGAGGACGACCAGCGTGTCATCGTCGAGCCCCAGCTCGCTCAGGGCCGTCAGGATGTTCTGGATGGCGGCGTCCATATACGCAATGGCGCCGTCGTACTGGGCGTCGATGTAGTGTCGGTCGGTGACCCCCTCGGGAAACCAGGAGGCAAAGTAATCGGCGAAGGGCTCGAACTCGAGCACTGGCTCGAGCGAATCGTTATCGGGATCCGTCTCGTCGCCGTGATAGAACATCCGGTCGTACGGCTCCGGCGGCAGATATGGGCTATGGGGGTCCATGTGCCGGAGGAACAGGAGGAACGGTTCCTCCTCACCGGCCAACCGGTCGAGCTCGGGGATCGCGACCTCGTTCAGGTTCTCGGCCTTCGGCATGCGGGCTTCGCCCGCGGCGCCCCAGCCGTCGTAATCGAGGTAGGTGTCGAAGCCCCTCGACGCCGGATTCCCCGTGAAGCCGACGCAGGTCGTGTTGTATCCGTGTTCGCCGAGCACTTCGGGGAGCGTCACTACCTCGTCTGCCATCTCCCCTTCGTGCCGGAGCGCGACGACGTCGGTGCCGAAACAGTCGTGGCCGCTCAGCATTGAGGCATAGCCGGCGGTCGTCGGAATGTGGGGAGCGTACAGGTTGTCGAAGACGGCTCCGTCTGCGGCCAGCTTCGTGATGTGGGGCGTCGTCAGTCGGTCATACCCGTACAGGCTCATGTGATCGGCTCGAAGGCTATCGACGCCGATGAACAGGACGTTGGGTCGGTCTGTTGTGGACATTGTCGGTATGCGTCTGGTTTGTTCGTGTACTCGCGTCAGCGAGCGTCGAGGTGCTTGAGGCAGGCATTTAAGTATCCGTAGCTCTCGGCAGCGACGATCGATACCTCCGCGAGCGAGCGACCATCGGCGCCGATGACTTCGAGACACGCCGGCCCGTCGTAGCCCCCGTCGACGAGGGCTTCGCAGTAGGCATAAAGGTCGATGTCGCCACGACCGCACGCCTGCTCCTGAATGGTTCCCGGATCGGGCGACCGCCCCGGACAGTCGCGAATGTGGATGTGACCCATGGCGTCGACGACATCGGCGACGGCTTCTTCCGGCGCTTCGCCGGCACGGTAGATGTGGCTCGGGTCCATATCGATCCCGAAGCCGGGGGAATCGATCGCCTCGATGGCCCGCAGGGTCGTCGGGGTGTCATATATCGACTGTCCCACGTGAGCCTTCACACATAGGGTCACGCCGTATTCGTCGGCGAGCTCGGCCATGGCGGCCAGTTTGTCGATCGAGGCCTCCAGGCTGCCCTCGACATCGCTTTCGCCGCCGGGACCGACGTTGACGACGGGGATGCCGAGCTCGGCACAGGCTTCGAACGCGGGCCGCAACCGCGTTTCGTCCAGGGCTGCGACCTCGGTGGAGAGCCACTCAAGATCGTGCCGGTCCATCGTCGCCTGCAGGTCGTCGGCCTGTGCCTCCCAGCGATCGAGGTCGAGGTGTTCGCACATCCCTGCGATCGCGGCGATTTCTACTCCATCGTAGCCGGCCTTCGCGATGTGTTCGGCGGCCGTCTCGAATGCGAAATCGCGAAAGAGCACCGAGTTCACGCCGAGGTCGATCATTGGGATATCGCCTCACTGACGACGTTCGATGGGTCGCCCGGCATCATCGGACCTCGACGATGGAGTCCGTCTTGAACGATTCGATGGCCGCCTCGATCACCTGCTGGGCCCGTAGCCCGTCGCGCCCCGATGCCTCGAACTCGTCGTACGGGTCGTCGGCGACCAGCTGGTCGATCCAGACGCCGATTCGACTCGCGAAGGTTTCACCGAACGACTGCATCCCACCCAAATAGTCGTACGTCTCGGTGGCGATGCTGTCGCGAGGATAGTAGGTGAGCTCCTCGCAGGCGTCCTCCAGGACGAACCGGCCCTCGGAGCCGACCACGTCACACTGTTCGAGTCCGTAGCTGGCACCGGCGTCATAGCTGCCCACGAGATGGCCGATCGCGCCGTTCTCGAACTCCAGGTTGATCTGGGCGTTCGACCAGATCTCGCGTCCGTCCCCCTTCATGAGGAACGTTTGGACCCGGGCGATGTCGCCACAGAAGTAGCGGATGACGTCGAATGAATGGGGATGGAGCGCCCGGAGGTGGAACCACGGGGAACTCTCGGTCGGATTGTTGATCCACATCCGCATGTTGATCATGTGCGGCTGCCCGAGCCGGCCCTCGTCGAGCCATTCTTTGGCGCGGCGCGCTGCCGGCGTGAACCGATGGTTGAGATTGATGCCGTACGGAAGCTCCCTTTCCTCGGCGCGCGCAACCATTTCCTCGGCCTCCTCGATATCGTTCGAAATCGGTTTTTCCCCGAGGACGGGGAGATCGGCCGCCAGCAGTTTCATCGTCGGTTCGTAATGGAGACTGCCGTTTTCCTCGCCGGCCGTCGTGACGCTGCAGGCGTCCAGGTCGATGTCACTTTCCAGCATCTCGTCGACGCTGTAAAACGGCTCGGCGTCGAATCGGGCCGCGCCCTCATCGGCAAGTTCCGGATTGATGTCACAGATGGCTGCGACGTCAGTCTCCTCGCGCTCATCATACACGCCGGCATGGGTATTTCCGATGTTTCCGAAGCCGACGATGCCAATGTGTAACGTCATGGCGTGTCGTTCCTTAGGGGGCTGCCGCATCGCCTGTTAATGGTTCCGGTGTCCGAGAAACGTGCCAGTCACCGCCTGTATGTGCCGCGATTGCAGCTGTGTACCGGTTTTCTCGTATCATCCGGTCAACGGATCCAGGGACGCTTGTCGCGCTCCGAGCGGATGAGTCGCACGTCCACGTTGTCTTATAGTCCCGACACGCGATCGTGGCTTCGGCTCACAGATATCCCAGGGCCGCCAACTGGTCTCGATCGAGATCGCGATCGAAGTCGATCTCACTATCCCGACGACGCGCTCTCGTTGCTTCGCTCCAGCGTTCCAAGGCAGCATCGAGTTCATCCGCGAGACCTGGCTCCTTCGCGACGATGTTGTCGACCTCGTCGCCATCTTCCCGGAGTGAAAAGAGTTGCCGCGATTCGCCATGCTCGTATCCGCAATATCGACACGTACGGTCGTCATCACGGCTTTTGATGTATTTGTGCTCGGCAGTTCGGATGCAGCTATTCCGATTGACAAACGCTTCTTCAGCAACGACGAATTCGCGGTCCGGTTTCGAGCCGGCGAGGGACGTGCCATCAAATCGGTGTTCGTCGAAGGATTGCTCGAGTACATCGAGTACCGTCGGCGCGATATCGAAGTGCTGGACGAATTCGTCATAGCGGCCCGAAAACCCCGGTGCTCGGACGATGAGGGGAACCCGCAGGCTCACGTCGTACAAGCCGTGGTGGTCAAAATATATGTCATGTTCGGTCAGACTCTCGCCGTGGTCAGCGGTAAGGATGATCGCCGTTTCCTCGAAGATATCGAGTGCCTTGAGTTCCCGCGTGAGTGCTCCGATCGCCGTATCTACCGCATGTACGCCGTTTTGATACGTTGTGAGTAGGTCATGTGTCGTTTCTATCTGACTGGGGAGTTGTTCGAGATACTCGCCCCAATGCGTGCCCTCGAGCGATTCCAGGACGGTCTCCATCGGGATCTTCGGAACTCCATCTACCATGTACCGTCGGTCATCCAAGCGGTAACTCGGACGATACGGGATATGGGTGTCCATAAAATGAATGTACCCGAACCAGTCATCGTCGGCCCGCTGACGAAGTGCCTCGCAGGTTAACTCCGTGAGCTCCTCTGCGGGTGAATACGACAGTGGGAACGAGGTGTCGTCCTCACGGTCGGTGTGCTCGTGGGGGTGAATATATGCGTCAACGCCGCGTTTGTGCCATCTCTCCATGTGGCTGACCGCAAAGGTATGGTGGCTCTGCTGGAGCGTCATCGGCACCGATTCGACGGCCGCGACGGTTGCGAGCTCACGCTCGGTCACTTCTTGACCATGGTTGAAGATCCCATGTCTGAGTGGATATTGCCCGGTCATGATGGTCGTTACCGAGGGATCCGTCGTTGACGCGTTTGCGAAGCAATGGTCGAACACCCCAGCGTCCGCGGCGAGTACATCGATGTTTGGGGTCAACTTGATGTCGTCGCGGTACGTGCCGACGTGATCCAGACGAAGGGCATCCACGACGATCAATAAGACATTGCGGACCGTCATACGCGGGACTCGCTGACGTATCCCTTGAATATTCTGCTGGGTTCCCTGTGTTCACGCCGGTTTCGGCCGTATGGTGACATCTAGCAGGTAGACCGTCGCCAGCACTATGAACCCGTGGCAGCAACAGCTGGTATTCTGCCCTTCTGAACCCACTGCTCTGTGGTGTGAAGGCCATTTTCCGGGACGGGTGGAAATACCATTGCTGTCGGCGGTGAGCGGAATTCAATCAACCGCAGCCGGATCGAACGCGAACGTTCGATCACTCCAGGCGGTTATCGACCAGAGGCGCTGCCGTCAGGCACTGCCGGTCAGATACCCGGTTTCCTCGACTGTGACGACGACGTGGCCGTGCACCGCGAGCGGCACCTCAGGACCCTGTTCCCACTCGTCCGTGGTGGGATCGTACCGTTCGGTGACGGCGGTCGTCCAACCACCGATTGTTGACGGATACTCGCCGCCGATCGCATACCACCTGCCGTCGACCGACGCAACCATCCTGCGAAGATCCAGAACGCGATCGAGGCGTTCTTCTAGCTCGTTGATCCGCTCTTCACGGTCGTGTAACTCCACTTCTAGTGTACGAATGCGGTCCTCTCGCTGCTCGTGTTCCTCAGTGATCTCGGTGAGTTCATCAACCAAATCGTCGTCGATGGACTGTAATTCGGGGCGTTCGACGTCATCCAATCCAGGGGTTTCCCCAGCGTCGAAGGTCCGTTTCTCGCGGAATTGCACTCGTTGAATCTCCCGGTCTGACCAATCGGCTTGGACGGACGCTTCCCCGTCGGCGAGCGAACCGACCACATTGGCGGGTTCTCGCCCGGCCACATCACGCACGACGTTCGTATCGTTGTCCCACGTGAGGCGGTGCCACACCAACCAATCTGCCTGTGTGATCAGGACCTTGTCGACATTGGAGGGCCGTTGCGATATACCGACAATGCCAAGCCCGCGTGTTCGACCACGTTTCGCGACCCGAACTAGCCACTCTCCTGTTTTACCAATCGACCCTGTCTGGGGAACGTACTCGTGAATCTCCTCGACGAGGAGAAGAAACGGCAGTTGTGTATCTTGTTCTTGATGGAACAACGATTTCGCTACCTCGCGGACGATCTCGTCCGCGACATCTCGATCAATGTATCCAGAGAGATCCACGATGATCGGGACGCCTTGATTGAGAGCCAGATCAGCGAGTTTCTCAGCATGCTCGGGACCGATTTTGAGATCCACCTCATCGGTCGCCCCGACGTGGAGGACCTCGTAATCTTCCTTGAGTCCCCAGTATTCCCCTTCAATATCCACAATCAGGAGTGGATGTCCCCGATCAAGCAATTCCTCAGCGATCACGCTCGCTGTCGATGACTTCCCTGACCCCGATTTCCCCGTCACGAAACCTCGACCAGTGAGAATCCTCTCGATAGGGAGGGAATATGATTCACCATCCACGTCGCCGACGGTGATCCGTCGGTCACTCACGCTGCACCACCCCGTGCCCGGAGTGCCGTTACGCGCCCGAGAAAACAGTGCTCCTCGGATCTTTGTATTCGCTTCGAGGTCGTTCCCGCACACCTAAAATTCCATAAAGAATGCATGTGTACGACGCTATATCCCTATCTCAAAACTCAACTTCGCACGTTTATAAACAGCTCATCAAACTCGGCCATGATGTCAGTGATGGCGCGATCGCCCTGCTCGCGAACCCACTCGACGAGATTATGAACGGCTTCCTTGACTGACCATTCCCATTCGGTCCGCATCGACGTGGCTTTCGTCCGGATCGATCGGGCACTCGAGGCACACTGGGCAGGGCCGAGCCTGAGCAGACTGTAAGCCAGCATGTTCATGTGCCAGTGTCGCTTGGCACTCCGTTCACGCTGGACCTCGCAGTCAGCAAAGCCGAGGTCCTGTTTCGAGTCCTCGAAGAACGTCTCGATCCGCCACCGAAAACCGTACGATTCGATGATATCGGCGCTCTGTGCGTCGATCTTGTTCGTCACCAGGTACTTGACCGGGTTGTCCTCATCATCGTCCTCGCTCACCTTCTCGGCGATGATGACTTTTTTCTCGCCCAGCTGGGAGACGGGCAGCTTCCTCGTCCAGATGCGGTAGGTCGTCCCGTCGACCTCGCGATCAGTGAGATCCACTTCTTCGTGGAGTTCGTCGATGCGCCATTCCTGCTCGGCGAACTCGACCTTTCGGTCGCTCTTTAGCGCAGTTATCCAATCCTTGCCATAGGATTCGATCGTCTCGATCAGTTCCTGGTCGCAGTACCACGAGTCGAACAGGTACGTCTTGGCCGGGACTTCCGCACGTTCCTCGGCCTCCTCGACGAGCTGTCGGGCTTGATCGAGTTTGGTCACCTCAGTTTCCTTCTCGTAGAGGCGGAACCCGAGTGGATAGCCCGTCTTCTCGTCGGTGTAGAAGCTGTAGACGAGGTTCTGCCCCCAAATGTACTCGCCGTCGGCGTGGTCGTAGAACGTGCCAGCCTCGGGAATTTCCTCGCCCGTTTTCTCGGTCAACGAGTCGTCGATCGCGATGTAGCCCTTCTTCGACCACCGCGTCTCGTTGTGTTTCTGCAACTCCTCGAGTCGTTCCAGATTCAGTTTGTCTTCGTCCCAATCGTACTCACCCAGGAACTTGTTCAAGGCACGTTCGCTTCCGGATGGCATCACGTGTCGGGCAATGCCGTCGATCGTCTTGTTCGTGGCGGCGATCAGTCCGGTCACGTACGCCTTGGCGTGATCCCTCTGGTGATACGAGAGGCTGCCGAACCCCTCGATCGGTTCGGTGCACGAAAGAACGTTCGTGAGTGGGAACATTCCTCACACGAGAAGAATGTGAGATGCGCCCCGTAAGTGTCAGTCAGACGATCGTCAGACGTCCGAGGAGATACTTAAACGTGCGAAGTAGAGTCAAAAGTCACTTGACCAGCGATCGGGTCAAAACCCAATCCTACCAGTCCCAGATTGATGCCAGTTAAGACGACAAACCCCACGTACCCCGTGGGCCCTTTCGCGGCACATGCTCGACTAGGCGGGTCACCCAGAATGTCGATTCGATTTCTGGCGATGATAGCAGTATTATGTAGAACGGGTACTTCTCTGAGAAGCCAATGCATTTCCGCGGGGTTCGTAGGGGGCGAGTCGTACCCCTCCAAACGTTTCCGGAGTTCCTCACGCCGTTGTTCGCAAGCTTCTTCGTGGGCGCGCAAGTCGTAATGCCGATTCAACACATCTAACGACACGTTCGCTCGCCCACAGATCACCGATTTGGGGACTCCCTGTTGCAACTGATGACAAATACCGCCTCGTCTCACTGGGTGTGGAGAGACGTTTTCGGGGTACTTGCTCAACTTGTTGTTGTCGTTTCGAGCCGTACACTCTCGCGGGTCTTTGTCATGCGGACAACCCGCGTCGTACCGGCATGGTTGTGTGATGCGATATACATCGCGCCGAACACTTGATTCTGAAACGCGCCCAAATTTTGATGTGAACAAGGGCTCGCGCCGGTAATCATCAGTCGTCTCGATTCTCTAAGGATGGTTCGGATCGCCGGTCCCGTCAATATACGTATTAAGCGCGTCACAAACCCAATTCGACAAATTCACTATTCATTCTCCCCCCAGTCCTTCGACCTCCGCAGCGCCATTTTTTAGCGGTGTTCCCTCTTCTGGATTGTGCGCAATTTCGATTCGTTGATTCTCCCGGTCGTAGTGATCAAGATCCAAGGCACGAACGTCACCTAACCTGAAGAGCCCCTCCCACATCAAGAGGAATTCAGCGTACTCTCTCGTGACGTACGGTACATTCTCGTGATAATCGATGATCGCCTCGGCCTCGTCAGGAAACAGACGAACGTACGAAACGACATCCGACTTCTTCAACTCCGGCATGTCAATCCCGTCTGCCAACCCTTCTTCGACTAACCCGTATTCCTCCGCCCACCGAACGAAGACGCGGATGTTCGCTAATTGCGCGTGTAGGGTGGTCAGGCAGATATGACCGTCCCGTTTTCGCCACTCCTTGAACGTCTGAAAATCTGGGCCGGATCGCTCTCGAAAATCCGTAATATCCCGATACTCGCAGTACTCCAAAAACCGGGTCAAATCGTACGAGAAGTCCCGGAAGGTCCAATCGGCCCACCCTGGTTCGCCCAAATACAAGAAAATTTTACAACGCTGACTGGGTGCGCGCTCGTGAGTTGTATTTTATCTAAGTCAATCAGTGGTTCGTCTACCTGTGGCTCTTCTTTATCTAATTCGTTGATCCGATTCGCCAATTTTTTCGGGACATTGGGTAGCTCAACGTCCTCATTTTGTGTGTCTGCCATATTCACCTGCACCTGTGACATATACTGAGATTGAAAAACCCTTGGCCCCCAGCAGCTCACTTTCCGGCAAACAATTTCTTACTCCCACGTCTCGGCTAACGTGAATCCCGGACGGCGGAGACCCCCGTTCAGACGATGCATGGGCTCATGCGCGATATCGGCGACCGGTCGTTTATCGATTCAGTCGAAACCGGCGCGTACGAAGCTCAAAACGTAGAAATTCGAACGATTAAGAACCGTTCAGAAACTGAGTGGGCCAACGCGGATTTGAACCGCGGACCTCCCGGTTATCAGCCGAGCGCTCAACCTGACTGAGCTATTGGCCCAGGTCCAGCGCATGTTCGAGTAACTCGCAGTGGTGTTTAAGAATTTCGAGCCAGGTTCGTGAGTTGCCCCTTACTCGGGGCGAGTATCCTCGTCATCGATGTCGACATCGTCCTCGTCGAGGTGGATCGTCTCACCACGCTCCTGGTCCGCATCGGGATTGGGAAACCCGCTCGTGTAGATACGACCCGAGGCGAACCCGCCCGTCTGTTTGTCGATGTAGGGGACGATCACCCACCGCTTTGTGGCCACCCGGATCACGTATCGGGTCGGCGGAATCACGAGGAGGAACCCGATGGCGTCGGTGACCAGCCCGGGTGTCAGGAGGAACGCGCCCGCGGCAATCAGAAATCCACCATCCAGCAGCTCGTCGGTGGGGGGCCGCCCTTCGACGAGGGCGCGCTGGAGTCGACGAATCGTTCGGCGGCCCTCGAACTGGACGAAAATCATGCCGAGCAAGGCGGTCAAGACGACCAGTAACACCGTGCGTTGCCAGCCCAGGAAGTCCGCAACGACGACGAGAAAGAGGGCATCCGCCAGCGGAATGAGCAACAGTCCGAGGAGCAGACGCTTCCACATGCGTTCGGGTTCCTGCCTGGCCTACAAACCAGTTGCGACCAGTGCTAGTCGTTTCCGTTGACCTCCGCCCGAAGGGTCTCGACCGTCGCGACTCGTTCGGCATGGGCGTTGTGCTGGTGGATCGATTCGTCGTTCGACTGGCGCATCGTGATGACGGCATCGTCGGGCAGGTCTTGGAATTCCGAGACGACGCCCTCGGCCATCGACCGGACACAGTCCTCGACGAATTTCGGGTTCGAGTGGGACTCGAAGGTCATGTGGTCCTCGTCAGGCCGTTTGGCCAGGTTGTAGATCCGGGCACTCATCGCGTCACGCGCGACGTCGATGAGTTCTCGCAAATCGACCGGCGGTGCACCAGCTGTCTCGATGAGCAACGTGGCGTGTCCGCGCTGGGAGTGACCGGGTTGTGGGACCTGTTCCAGGAAGGACTCGATGGTTTCGTCCTCAACGCCGAGATCCTCGAGCGTTCGTCGGGCCCGCTCTTCCGACATGCCCTGCGAACACGGACAGACTGTCATGCCGGTAACTTCCGCACCAATTGATTCGGTGGTTTCCTCCTCGGTGGCAGTTGCACTCGCGATGACGTCGACCGTTCCCTGGGTTTCTCGTTCCGTGGCGGGCGTCCGATCGCGCGTCATATACTCGGCCCGCATGCTCACGCTCGTCTGGGAGGTGTAGGAGTGTCGCTCGAGCAGCCGTTCGGCGACCTCCCCACAGACGTCCTCCAGCCGGTACGTCGGCTCGCGGACGGCATCCTCGAGCGTCGCGTCGATGACCTCCATGTTCCGACTCATGTCGGCCCCTTTCCGCCACTTGGGGAGGTCGACGAACACCTCGAATTCCGCCATGAGAACGATCGGCCGCTTTTCTGCGCGCGCGATTTTGACGAGCTTCTCGACACCCGTGACGCCAACGCGGTTGAGTCCAACGGTGACGTCCGGATGGTCCGCCTGCACGTCGGGCAACTGTGCGTCCATTATGCCCATCGTTCGTGGCAACGGGATTAGGGCTTTTCATCGCTCATTCACGTTCTTCCCCGTTTATTCGCGCGGTCGGAAACGGTTCACCAGGATGGTTCTGCCTCGAGCTTCCCGAGCGCCTCGAAGAATTCCAGTTGGGGGCCTGCAATGCGGACCGGGTGACCGGTTCGTTCGACCGTCACGCTCACCGGCCGACTCACGGGGTGTTGGGTCCGGCCGTCGGCGATCACGAAGGCGGTTCCCGACCCGGCGACATCGAGTTCCACTGTCGCGTCAGCGTCGATGACGAGTGGCGGCATCCCGCGCTGCCCACAGAGCGTGTTCACCACGAAGCCGTCCAGATCGGGCTGGACGAGCGGGCCTGCCTCGCTCAGGTTGTAGGCGGTACTCCCCGTCGGCGTTGCCACCATGACGCCGTCGGTGCGATCCTCGGTGTACACACTGCCGTCGACCTGTATCGTGACGTCGATACGAAAGCCACGCCCACGCTGGGGGGCGTGCACGACGACCTCATTCAATGCCGGCCCGATGGCCCGCTCGCCGAACCGTGCCGCCAACCGTGGGAACACCTGGGGTTTCAGCGTCCCGGAGACTGCCTGGTAGTACTCCGACCGCGCCACATCGACGGCATCCGCCGGGGCCACTGCGTTGAGGAAGCCGACCTCCCCGAGGTTGATCCCGACGATGGGGGTATCGCCGACGGATCGCGCGGTAAAGAGAAACGTGCCGTCTCCGCCGATGCTGACCACGAGAATGGCTTCGTCCAACGATTCGACATGGTGTCCCTCGATGCCCAGTGACTCGGCAGTAAGCCTGTCGACGAGCACCTTCACTCCTTCAGCCTGGAGCGATTCCCGGATCTCCGCCGCCAGCGTGGCTGCCCGGTCGTTTCCTCGCTGGGCGACGATTCCGAGCGTCATCGACCGGGTGTGCGACGGCCCCGGAGAAAAGCCTTCTCGAATCTGGACTCGTGTCGCCCCGGTGCGTTGGCCAGTCGTTCACCACCGAGTCCCCGATCGACGGATCCTCACCCAACACGACAATAGTGACTGGAAGACCGATACACGAATGGCGTGAATCTCCTTACTTGGTGGGAGGACGAGCAGATGGGCTACGCAGCACTGGTGTCGATGCTGGGAAACGTGGGAGTTTGTCATCTTTCGTACGACCCTCGCATCGGTTCCCGCCGCCTCCGTTCGCTCCTGGGACACACCTGTAACGACCAAACGCGTGGCTCGCTGGCGGTGGGCCGAGACACGCAGGCCGCAATCGAGCGCTACAAAACCTCGGGATTTCGAACGATCGGGCCAGCAGTAATCCGGACATCCAACGCGATCTCCGATGCCATGACTCTGTGTTCATCGCCCACTAGTCAGGCGGAGAAAGGAGCCCTGACAGGAACTGTGACGGTTCCCGGTGACCCGGAAAGACGGGGTATCGGCATGGCGTGTGATAGCAGGGCTCCAGTTCGAATAAATATCACGAATGATATTAATAGTTACGCCAGATCGAGGGAAGTATAGGTTGACCGATACGAACGCTGGAAACTTCTCCACCGTGAGCACTGGAACATCTCGGTATTGGACGGGATAACCGCAACATCCTGTCAACTGGATAATGTTGATAGCCCGCGGCCGAAGCGTTAGTCTGTCGGCGCCGCGTCGACGGACACCCGGTCGTGGATCGGCCCATCTCGTTCTTTCAGATGAATCGGCTCGCGGTCGTTGTGGACTGCCAGGATCTCCGAAATGACGCTGGTGGCGATGCCGTACGGTGAGCCGGCACCCAGATTCAGCCCCACGGGAGTATACAGTGGCTCGAGCTCGGTCTCGTCGAACGTCGTCCCTTCCTGTTCGAACTCCGCAAGCATCTCCTCGAACCGTTTTCTCGGTCCCATCAACCCGATGTAGGGAACGTCAGTGTTGAGGAGTTCCTCGACGGCGATGCGGTCGTCGACGAAGTTGTGCGTCATGACCGTTACGTAGGTCCGGCCGTCTGGATCGATTACATCCACCAGCGATGCCGGGGTCGTCGACCGATGCTCGTCGGCACCGGGGAACTCTTCCTCCAGCTCGACGCCACCCCGAAAGCCGACCACTTCCACGCGGAACCCGTTTTTCTTGCCAAGGTCGATCATGGGGCCGACGTCCGGCCCGCTCCCGAGGACGACCAGCCGCGGCGGGGGCTGGATACCGTCGATGAACACCTCCGCCGAGGCCTCGGCTTGCTCGATGCTGACGACCTGTGATTTGCCAGCTTCGAGGAGTTCCGCGACCGGGCCAGCGATCCCGTCGAGGAGCCACTGGGGGAGGTCATCGATCAGTGCTATTTCCCCATCCCTGAAATACGCCCGGGCCCCGGTGGGCAGTGCCTCACCATCACGATCGTTGCCTGCGAGAACTGTGATGACCCCGATGGGTTCGCCGCGATCGACCGCCCGCGCCAGCGGGTCGTAGGATTCGTCGATCGGATCCACCAGTACGTCGATGATCCCGTTACATCCCAGGCCGAGGCCCCAGATGTCGTCGTCCTCCATCAGGTCGTACGTTTCGACGGTGGCCTCGCCGCTCTCCAGGACTGTCGCGACCAACTCCAGGACCTCGTCCTCGATGCACCCGGCCGTGATGTATCCCTGACCGGTGCCGTCCTGTTCGACGGTCATCTTCGCCCCGGGCCGACGGTACGCACTCCCCTCCACCGCGACGATTGTCGCGAGGGCCGCGTTCCGGTCGCTTCTCGCCAGATCTCGGATCCCATCGAGCACGTCGAGCTCCGAGACGTCCCATTCGTATTCGGTCATTG
>SKQO01000044.1 GCA_007118975.1 Halobacteriales archaeon
ATGACGAATGCCGTGATAGATGTCGAGCGGCTGGCGATCAGGTGCCCGCTCGGACTTTCGGCAAAGGAGATCCAACAACGAATTGAGGGTCGCGAACCGATGTCACTGGAAGCGTATGCAGTCATCCGCGAGACGATTATCGCGGAACGTCCCTAGGGCACCGGAATCCAGGCTGACGGGTGGAACGAAATGGTTTACGAGCTCGTCAACCGCACGGCTGCATCGAGACCGATGCCGATCGCCGTGTCGATCGCTTCGTCGGCGTCCTCGGGAAGCTCCTCATCCTCCGTCTCACCCTTCTGGGTCCCTTCGACCAGGTTTCCATCCACGGTACAGATCGCTCCTGCCCGAGCGCCGTGTCGACGGGCGAGCGTGAAAATTGCCGCCGCTTCCATCTCGACGGCCAGCAGTCCAGCTGCCTCCCAGTCCTCGACGTATGCTGGGGTTTCCGCATAAAACGCATCGTCGGTTGCAATGGGGCCGACATGGAGCGGGGCAGTCGCCTCCCCCGCCGCTTGTGTCAACTGATGTACGACCTCATGATGGGGAACGGCCGGGATTGTTGCCGACTCGTATCGCTTTGTCGTTCCTTCGTCTTTGGCCGCACCCGTGGCCACGACGAGATCCCCGATTTCCATCCCGGACTGAAGCGCCCCGGTAGTGCCGACCCGGAGAAACGTGCCCGCGCCCACCGCGAGCAGTTCCTCCATGGCGATCGCCGCCGAGGGGGAGCCGATCCCCGTCGAGCAGATGGTGAGGTCCGTCCCTCGGTACCTGCCGTTGACGACCCGATATTCCCGGTTGTCGCTGAGACGAGTGTGATCCTCGCAGTGGCCGGCGATTCGGTCGACTCGATCCGGATCACCCGGCATGAGGACGATGTCGTTGAGATCCCCCGGTTCGATAAGCAGATGCGGTTGCGCAGCCATGTCGATCGCTCGTTCGGGTGGGTCGAAAAACTCCCGATCGGTTCAACCGAGATGGAGAAACAGGACTGCGTTGTGAATCCCCGGACCGAGGCCCACGGCCGCCATCACGGCCAACAGCAGATACGCACGAGGAGGTGCTTCCCGTACGTACTCCAGAAACAGCCAGAGGATGCCGATCACGAGGACGATCTTGACGACGACGAAGGCCCAACCAACGCCGAGGTAGGGAGCGGTGGGAAGCTGGCCCGCCATCGACATGATAAGATCTGGCAAGGGTGAGCGTTCCCCGGTGCCGAGGATGTCGATACCGATCGCGGTCGTGACACCGTCCAACGTGTGGCCGAAAAGCACGACGAGCCCTGCCCAACCCGTCGTCTCGGTGATGGCGGGTGCGACGAGCCGAAGACAGTACCATAGAACACCTGTCAGGACCAGTGTCCCGAGGATCCCTGCGACCGGCCACAGCGGATGGAGTCCCGGGCCACGAGCCGCGACCGCAGCGAGCCAGCCGATCACGGCCAAACTGGCCAGCGCACCGACGACCCCGGCCAGCCCGTCCACCTTGCTCTCGTCGGTTGAGACGTGATTGCCCACCCCCCAACAGAGGCCGGCGAGAACGGCGACAGTGACGTACACTGCCGGGGTAGCGAGCAGATGGCGGACCCGGGAAGGGCCCAATCCGAGCACCCAGACGACGTGGGCCGCCCCACCGAGCGCCATCCACGGCACGAGAGCCAGCACGGTACCGGGCGTCACTGACGGCGGCGCGCGCCACAGTAAACCCAGTGCGACGCCCGCCCCCACCGTCAAGAGGACGGCATACGGCAGGGGCGGCAGGACGAAGCCCTCGGGGAGCACCATACCGAAGCCGGACGGAGCAGCCTCGAAAGCGTTCCGGAGCGGTGTGCTTTTGCGCAGCGACCGCTCACTGTCCCCCCATGGCGCGGTACCACCTCGAGACGTACGGCTGCACCGCAAACCGCGGTGAGAGCCGGCAGATCGAGGCGGCCCTGCGCGAGGCGGGTCACTACCCCGTGGAGGATCCAGCGGCAGCTGACGTGAGCATCCTCAACACCTGCACCGTCGTCGAGACCACGGAACGACGGATGCTCCGACGCGCCGAGGAGCTTGCAACCAGGTCCGAGCTCATCGTCACTGGGTGCATGGCGCTCGCACAGGAGGACGCCTTCCACGCGGCGGGTATCGATGCGCGTATTCTGCACTGGAAGGACGTCCCCAACGCGGTGGGCAACGGCGAGTGCCCGACTGTCACGCCTGACGTTTCGCCAGTGATTGAGGGCGTGATCGGAATCCTGCCGATCGCCCGAGGATGCCTCAGCGATTGTTCGTACTGTATTACCAAGCAGGCAACGGGACGGATCGAGAGTCCACCGATAGCGGAAAACGTGGCCCAGGCCCGAGCGCTGGTCCACGCCGGGGCCGCCGAGATCCGAGTCACCGGCCAGGATACCGGCGTGTACGGATGGGATCGCGGCTCCCGTGACCTGCCGGAACTGCTGGACCGAATCTGTGCAATCCCTGGCGAATTCCGGGTGCGCGTGGGGATGGCCAATCCCAAGGGCATCCACGGAGTGCTTGACGAACTTGTCGGTGTGTTTGCCACCGAGGAGAAGCTGTACAACTTCCTCCACATTCCGGTGCAAAGCGGATCGGACGACGTGCTCGGTGACATGCGACGGCAACACCAGGTCCGAGAGTTTCGCGATTGTGTCGCCGCGTTCGATGATGCCCTGGACACGTGGACACTCTCGACCGACTTTATCGTCGGTTTTCCAACCGAAACGGATGACGATCACGAGGCGAGCGTGCGGTTGCTCGAGGAGATCCGCCCGGAGAAGGTCAACATCACCCGCTTTTCGAAGCGCCCGGGAACGGACGCGGCAGCAATGAAGGGGTTGAATGGTACCGTCAAGAAGGAACGCTCCCGGGAGCTGTCGTCGATCAAACGAGAGATCGTTGGCGAGGTGTACCGGGACATGGTGGGGACGGAACGGGAGGTGTTTGTCGTCGAACCGGGTCGGGACGATTCGGTCAAGTGTCGCGACGACGCGTACCGCCAGCTGATCATCAGGGATGCGAGCGCTCACGGGATCGACCTCGGCGATCGTCTCACGGTCGAGGTTACGGCGAGTGAGCCGATGTACGCCTTCGCCGAACCGATCGAACGTCCCGAACCAGTCACCCCCTCGGCGAGTTCTTCGTAGGGTCTACGGCCGGACGTCGAGCCACCCCCATCCGCAATCGCATGGTCGTTGGCGATCGGTCCCGAGGTCGAACCTCCCTGGTCCGTGGAGAACGCGCCCGGTGTTGCTGGTTAGGACGATATTCATTGTTGGCCGCAGTGACTCGGCTCCCCGGGAAAGATGCCCGTCTGCGTGGCGCCGACAGGCCAGAATCCCGCAGTCTTCTCGGGAGTTATTTCCCGTGTCTGTCCACTGTTGGCAGTGCGGTCTCTCTGACGTAACAAACGCAACTTTAATTCGCGCGCTTCCCTGCAATCTGATATCGGATGGTAGGCCGTCGCCGAATTGGGCTCGCGTTGATCGTCCTCGTCAGTCTCCTGTCGTTGCCCTCGTTTCTGGATCACGTGTATTTCTTCATGTCAAACCAGGCGAGCGTTATTCAGGGCAGGTGGGACCTGGTCGCCCTGAACATCGGCGTGTTCGTGGCGTTCGTGGTCCCGTTGGCGCTCGGGTTCCGCTGGCGGGTCAACTGGCAATCCGCCTCACTGGGGGTGTACGCGGCCTTCATCGTCTCGCTGTTCGTCGAGATGTACGGCGTTCCACTGACGATCTACATCACGGCGGCCGCGATCCCGACCGGCATGGAAACGACGATCCCGCACGATCCAGTCGTGACCTTCACCTTCCTCGGCCAGGGGATGTCCCTGACGTTCTGGGAACTCGTGGGGGCTGGCATTATCGTGTTCAGCGTGATCCTGATCGCCATCGGCTGGGGAACCCTCTATCAGACCGACGAGACGCTCGTCACCGACGGCATCTATCAGTACTCCCGACATCCACAGTATCTCGGCTTCATCCTCTTCGTCTTCGGATGGTTCGTCCACTGGCCATCGTTGCTCACCCTCGTTATGTTCCCCATCCTCGCGTATTTTTACTACCGGCTATCGGTCGTAGAGGAAGAGGAACTCCTCGAAACGATCGACGAGCGAGAGGCCTACGAAGAGTACATCGAAACGGTCCCACGCTTCGTGTGACGGGCCTGTTCCCCGAAGCAAACGGTTGAAAGGAGGCTACCACCCTCAAACTCGATGGCGTCGAAACCGTCCTGTCCGGAGACTGGACAGTTTGTCCGTGAGTACACCGACGGGGAGTAGCCATTGCGAGATGTTCCGTGCGGGGTATGGGTGATGTGACCGGGCGATCACACATGCATCCGGACAGAGTCCATACAGTATCGATTCAGCGAACTTGTCCTCCGTTTTGTTCACTGCCGCAGTGACACCCCTCGAATTGTCCGGTGGCCAAGAGGGGAATTGTGTTAGGATCTCAATCAACACAGGATAAAGCTCACGTTGGCACGGACGAAAGAGTGGAACCCGGCCACAAACCGCGACCGGGAGCACGCCCCTGTCAAGTGGTTGGGACACAACTGGGTGCGTGCCAAGTAGAGGTTCGGTCGAACGAACCATATGTCTTTTGTGATGTTTCGGGTTACACTGACGGCAGTCACCAGTATCGATCCGGGGCGCCGACTGGCCCGAGCGAGGGGAGCGCAAGCCCGCGGAACCCCTCGCCGTTCGAAATCGACGCAGGGTGCCTGAGTACCGGACGGCCATCGGCGTCTTCCAGGTGTTGTCCCTGTTCCGTGGGATGTCACCGGAAGTTCGGATCGAATGAAGTTTCTCTTTGCCCCACCCGCCTGAGGTACGCGTATGCCTCACTGACGGGCGTCCTAACTCGGAGCAGGTCGGAATCGAGGTGGGTAGATCCGATGGGGTCCGGGTGACTCGCTGACTCGCGAGGTTGCGGAACCCGCGTGGCTCGGTCAGCGCTCCGGCTCTGTGTTGCTCCGGAACGGCTCATAGAGTGGCAGCGCGGAAACCTCCCGCTTCAGTCGTGAGTAGCTTAGGTCGCAATCGTAGCGGGTGATCGACGAAGAAGTAATTGAATGCCGCCAAGTGGTTTATATTAGGGACACCCAGATGCACGTTCTCGCGAGGGCTGTCGAGTAGCGGAAGACGGCGAAAGTGCTCGGTTGGTGCAGTAGCCCCAACGAAGATTCGTGTATTATTGGGGACTGGCATCGAACATCGTAGTCACGCGCTCGGGGAGCTTCGCGGACACAACCGCTTCACCATCGGGTAGGACCGGCATTGTGGAACCGCTTGATCCGGCTATCGGCGCCTGGGGGAATCATCCAGCAGGCTCGGGAGGAGAATCGTCGCCGGAGTCGACAACTGGCGTCTGTTCGGTGGCTCTCGACCTGGGCGGTGCCCATCCCGTGGCCAGATCACGCCGAATGGAGCTATCAAACGCGGCTACCAGGGGCAGCACCCCGCCGTTACCGGCGGACCCCAATTCGAATGGCAATCGGCCTGGAGTCTTCTCCCGAACCCTTCGTTTCGTCTGACCGAACCGACGCAAATGACAATATCGGGATTCACTCGAGCACGGGGAGAGAGAGTCCGAAGAACCTATCCGCGTTATGGTCCGGTTAACGCTCCACTCGAAACGTGTCGCACGTTCGTCTGACGCATGTCAGACAAAGGAGAAGTACACGTGCTCATCTTCTCGACGTCCATCCGGAAGATCGGCCAGCGCTGCGGTGAGGACGTCGTAGGTTTCCTCGAGGGCCTGGACGATGACCTTCGTCTCGTCGATCACCGCCATGAAATTCGTATCGCCGGCCCAGCGCGGGACAACGTGGCGGTGGAGATGATCGATCGACCCTCCGCCGTCCCGGCCGAGATTACACCCCGTGTTGAAACCGTCGGGGTTCATCGCCTGTCGCATCCCCTCGATAGCTCGTTGGACCAGCCGTGCCTGATCAAGCAACTCCTCGTCGGTGAGCTCGGGGTATTCGGTGACGTGGCGATACGGGATCGCCATGACGTGACCTGGATTGTACGGCGAGTTATTCAACAGGAGATACGAGTGCTCGCTCCGCGCCACGACGAGCACGTCACGGGCGTCCGCGGCTTCCGGAATCGAACAGAACGGACAACCGTCGGCATCAGCGGGTGAATCCCGTTTGACCCATTCGATCCGCCACGGGGCGAACAGTTCGTCCATATCCCCCGGTGCAGTACGGTGGCGCTTAGCCTGTCTGATCCGTCACCGGGTGGTGACCTCGCAACCGTCCGGTGTGACGATGATGGTATGCTCTGCCTGGCTCACCAGACACCCTTCACGCTCGCTGAGCACTGGATAACCATGGACCACGTCCTGCATCTCGAGCCGCCGGAGCGCCATTTCGGCTCGCGGCTGCTCGATCCATCGCACCGCGAAGGGGAGGGTCCGAAACCGTTCCTCGATCTCCTCGAGCACCTGGCGAGCGGATCGGTTTCGAACCGTCTGGGGGTCTTCGAGCGAATAGATCTGCTGTTTACCACCCTCGCTCACTTTGCCGCTGCCGTCCGTCGCGAACGGCTCGATTGCCACGACGTCACCGACTTCGAGCGTCGGTGTGTCGTCGATGGCTCGATTCGGAATGCTCGGGGTCGTGTGCTGGGTCCAGTGGCCGAGTCCGTGCCCCGAGAGGTTGACTACGGGGTTGTACCCGTGGCCCTCGATCGCGTCCTGAATGGCCGCGCCGAGTTCGCCTGTTTGGACCCCCGGACCTGCGCGATCGATGGCCGCCTCGAGCCCGTCCTGGCTGGCCGCAACGAGATCCGCATGGTCTCCCGTGAGGTCGACTGTAATGGCACTATCCGCCAACCAGCCGTCGACGTGGACGCCGAAATCGAGGTTGACGACCTCTTCTCCGAAAGTTTCCGTATCGCCCGGTGCTGGCGTCCCGTGAGCTGCTTCCTCGTCGATGCTGATGTTGACGGGAAATCCGGGCGCTCCCCCCAGCTCCCGGATTCGATCTTCGGCGAATTCCGCGATCTCAAGGTGGGATGCACCGATCTCGACGCGCTCGATCGTTTCCGACCGTACCGTGGACAGGATCTCCCCCGCCTCCCGGTGGCGTTCGTACTGTTCGCTTTCGAGGTCGACCTCGCTCATACGCACCGGCAATCCGGCACCGACCAAAGGGATTGTGTATCCGACAACCGGGCTAGGAACCCGCAACACTGGTTTGCATGGCGTCACTCGTGAACCCGCTGGCGACAATCCCGTCTGTGGAGAGTGCTATCAGCCCGGCCGTTCCGGCCACCTGTCGATCGAATTGCGCCAACGCACGATCCGTCGCGACCTGCGGTGGCTCCCCGGATTCCATCCTGGCTACCACGGTGCGAGCCAGGGTGGTTCTGGCGATGTCCTCTCCCGCGCCCGTCGTGCTCACGCCACCCACCTCGCTCGCAAAGAAACCACAGCCGACTTGTGGAACGTCACCCACTCGCCCGGCGAGGGCGTGCCACCGGCCACCGGTGGACGTTCCCGCGACGACTCGGTTCCCATCGCTGGCCACTGCGCCGACGGTATCCTGCGGGCCGGTCCCGAACCGATCGCCCACGGTTGCGATCTGATCGGCAAATCGATGCGACGCA
>SKQO01000053.1 GCA_007118975.1 Halobacteriales archaeon
CATTTCCTCGATACGGCCGAGATGACGGCCGCGTTCGCTGTTGGATACGATTGGCTCTACGCGTATTGGGATTCACAGGAAGCCGAACGGCTCGCCGACGCAATGCTCGAACACGGACTTCGTGTTGCGCTTCCCGGTTATCGTGGGGAAGCGAACCACGACTACCTGTCCTGGATGGACAGCGACAAGAACTGGAACACCGTTTGCAACGCCGGTCTCACGCTGGGGGCCCTGTCGCTGCTCGACGAGTCGAACCGTTACGAGGCTGTTACCGACACTGTCATCGACGGTTCCCGATCGAGCATTCAGCGATCCGTCGCCAGCGTCGGCCCCCACGGTGGCTGGGAGGAGGGGGTCGGGTACTGGGCCTACAACGCGAAATACCTGGTCTTCTATCTCGCGTCGTTGGAGCACACCTTCGGGACCACGTTTGGCCTCGCCGGGCGACCCGGGATCGCGAGTCTCGGTGACTTTCCCCTGCACATGACTGCACCCACGAGTCGCCCGTTTCGATTCGGCGACGGTGGCACGCGCCGACCGACCGAAGCAGCGCTCTTTTGGATTGCGACGCGATTCGAACGACCTGCGTATGCGAGATACCAACTGGAGTCGCTGGCGGACAGGTCGCCGGAGGAGTACGGACGGAGTTTCCCGATTAACCTGCTCTGGTACGATCCGAACGTCGTGACCGCCTCGAAGGTGGAGCCCCCGCAACGCGATCGATATTTTCCGGGTGGGGATCAGTCGGTTGTCGCACGGGCCGCGTGGGGAGACCCGGACGCCGCCTTTGTCGGGTTCAAAGCAGGTAACAATCAGTCAGGCCACGGCGACCTCGATATCGGGACGTTCGTCTTCGACGCGAAGGGCGTCCGATGGGCCTGCGACGTGGGGGCGAATACGTACTCCCGGGCTGAACCTGCTTACTGGGAATCCGGCCCCGACGGTCGCCGGTGGCAGTTTTACCGAAAGCGAGCCGAGGGTCACAACACGCTCGTGATCGGCCCGGATGACGGTCCCGACCAGGACCCGCTCGCGAATTGTTCGATCGAGTCCGTTCACGGCAACGACGACGGCATGCTGGCGATCTCCACCATCACCGACGCGTATGCACATGCCGATGCACGGCGCGGCGTCGGCCTCGTCGAGAATCGGAGCGAACTGCTCGTGCGGGATGAATTCGACGCCCGCGGTCAGGACGTCTGGTGGTTTATGCACACGGGCGCAACCGTCGATGTCCATGACAAGACCGCGACCCTCCGGCGGGACGACCAACACATGCAAGCGGCGATCGTCTCCCCGGAAGCAGCGAGGTTCGAGGTGATGGACGCGAAGCCGCTCCCGACGACCGCAGTCCTCCAGGCAGAGGAACCAGTCGAGGATGTTCGAAAACTCGCTATCCGCGTGCCGGCAGCCGAGACCACAGCTATCGAGGTTCATGTCGGTCCGGAAGTGACCCCAGACGCCCTTCCAAGACCCCTGTGGACGTGGCCCGTGTGAGATCGCGCGCAGGCTACTTCGACAGGGTGATCGATCCGTACCCACAAGCGACAGCCATTTCGTGGGCAATTCGATGCCGCCACTTGCGTGTTCGGTAAGTTGGCGTTCGTGGTCCGTGGGGCTACGACACGTCGTACCGTAACAGCGCAGCGATGCCGCCGAGGTTCGCCAACCGCTGCCCGGGTTCGAAATCGCTCGAGACGACCGTGACCTCGCCACCGCCGTGCTCGACGTCGGTCAGAACCTCGTCGACGTCGATCTCCCAGCTGCCGTCGGGGCCACGTTCTTCTCGTAGCAGGTCGTCAACGATGAGTACCCGTTCGACGGCCCCGTACTCCGCGGCCCTCCCGACTTCTTCGATTCCGTACGTCGCGGGCTCGTCGGTCGCGATCCGTTCCATCAGCCGATCGAGATATTCGGCCTCCTCAGAGATACGGGCGGCTGTTTTCACATCCTCGAGCGCACCACGTTTGAGGACTTCCTGGACCCCTCGCGCACCACCGCTACTCGTATCCACGGTGGTGATCCGATCGACGAGTGCTGGGTACTTCGATTCGAGATAATCGCCCGCGTCCTGCTTGACGAATCCCGGCCCGGCGAGGATGATTCGATCCGAATCGACATACGCGAGGATCTCACCCAGTTCATCGAACAGCGCCGTCCGGTTGCCGGTATACTCGCCTTTGCCACTCGAGGCCTGCACGCTTGCGTATTCTTCCGTGCCGTACTGCGCGACGGTATGCACGACGGCACTTCCCTCTTCGACGGCAGCAATCGCGACCGACGGCTCGTCGCTGGCTTCGACCGCCCCCTCGAGTCGTTCCTCCTGATCCGACTGGAGATACTTCTCGACCGTGAGCTCGTCGTGAATCTCGACGTTGAGGGTGTGAGAGTGGCCGATCTGGTCTTCACGGGAAGCATCGACGATCTCCCCGCTGATGCGTAAGCGACTCGCGAACCGGTCGAACTCCACATCATTGACGGCCAGGGTCACGTACATGTGCTCGCGCTCCCCACCCGTCGAACGAAGCTGTTCGTCGTTTCGTTGAATGCGGCGGTTCGTATCACCCGCGACCCGGTCCTCCGGCGCAATCACGTGATAGAGATGCCAGAGATCGTCGGGCGTGTCGGGGACCAGGACCAGCCGCTCCCGGCCGCTGTCTAGCGTCTCCCGGGAGTGAATCTGCATACTGGAGACTTTTCCGGCCGGGCTAAGTGCGCTTCGGCACGACGTTCAGATCTCGGCGTCGACAGTCTCACCGACGATGCGACTCCCGCCAGGCGGGAGACACCGCTGAATTTCGTCCGTACTGGCGACCGTGCGCACGAAAGACGTATCGGCGAACGCCTCACGGAACTTGCGGTAAATCCGTTGGGCGGCGTCGGGGCGGGCGAACTCCCCCGGCTCGAGGGTCACTGCGTACGCGGTTTGGGCCTCGATCGGGGGAGTCGGTCCGCCGATCACTCGTGTTGCGGGTTCACACGTCACGCCGATGGAGACGCCGACGGCGGTGTTCCGGTGGTAGGTTCGATCACCCCGGATCGCGAACGCGCCAGTCTCCAGATACTCCCCGCTCTCCGCGGACTTCGACACCTGTTCGGCGCCAACCTCGTAAACGTCACCTGCGAACCGGCCGTCCTCCCAGACGGAGGAGTACGAGACGGCAAACTGTGCCGCCTCGTCGATCGTTCGGTCGGGAAACGTAACCTGCCGAGTGGACTCACTTGGCCCCGTCGCTTTCAGAACCGTCACCGGGCCACCGCGGGCCTGCGTGTGGAAGAACCGATCACCCCGTTCGAGGTACTTCTCGACGAGTTCCTCGTTCTGTTTGGCGTCGCGTCCCCCGAGGACGAGAAAGCCGTCGCTGGTGTGGAACCACCGAAACCGTTCGTACCAATCTTCCGGATGCCGGATCGGAATGGACGAACGCGATAACCAGTCGGTTGGCTTGTCCACGTCAGGGGCGGGCTCGTCCTCGGCCGACCACGCGGCTTTGCGATCCCGCGCCTCCTCGAGGTCGGCCTTGGTTCGCTCGATTGCCTCGACCGCCCCCTCCCGTTTGGCCTCGATCTCCTTTGCCTCCCGGTACAGGCGGTCGGCGTTTTTCTCCACCCCTTCTCGCGGGTCTAGATCCACTGTGGTTCCGTCCAAGCGGAGCGACAGCGTCCCGGTCGACCCATCGATTCGCTCGATCGCCTCGGCGGCGGGGATTCCCGCGGCAGCCTCGGAGTCGAGCGTTTCGGCGATTTCCTCCCAGTCGTGCCCACGCTCACGTGCTTGCCTGACCGCCGATATCGCTTCATCGACCAGGTCATACCGAGCGTACAGGAGCTCTGCCCGTTCTCGAACGGCCTCCGCGTCCGCGGCGAAATCGTCCAGCGCCCGCTCTTGGTGTTCGATAATCCGTTCGTACTCCTCGATTTCTTCGTCAAAGTCAGGGCCGGTGGCTGCCGTGGATTGCTCGGGTGTGTCCGGATCCTGCGAAAGTCGGTGAAAGTACTCGTCGACCGCATCGTTGAACCGATCTCGCGCGATCGGTTCCAGGTGCTCGCGTTCTGCCAGCCGTACTGGCGCCACATCGACCGGTCGGTCGTCGGCCTCGTAGATCACTGGGTCGAGATCCCCCGCGTGGAGGCGCTCGCGGAGATTCACGATCACGTCATAGACTCGCTCGAGTTGTGAGTCGGTTGCATCGTCGACTGGGAGGGCCTTCTCGACCCCGGCCCGCGTGCACAGCTCTTCGCCCCAGAGGCCGCCGAAATTCAGCTGGGTCGCCAGCGTCCGCACGACATCCGTGCTCGACGCCCGCACATGCGAAACGAACTCGTCGCGATCGATGGATAGTGGATCGACACGGCTCTCCGGATACTCGTACGGTCGACCCGGGACGACCTCGCGCGACTTCAGCCGAACGGTGCGCAGACAGTCGATCACCGTATCGGTCTCGTCGACGACAGCGAGGTTCCCGTCACCGAACAGCTCGACGACGATGCCCGTCCGGTCGTCCGCTCGTTCGAAGTCCATTCTGACGATCCGATCGAACTCGTACTGTTCCATGCCGACCAGTCTGGCGCCCTGCAGCCGGTTTCGCAACATCCGAGCGAAGTTCGGTGGCCGGTCGGGTGCGTCGGCAACGTGATCGGGATCGGCGACGGTGAACCGCTTGTACTTTCCCACTTCGAACAGCAGCTCCCGCCGGCCGTGCTCCGGGTCACGAAGGCGGAGCCGTACCAGGTCGGCGTCCGGATAGAGGTAGGCCTTCCGTACCGACGGGCCGCCAAGGTCACCGAGTTCCCCGACCAGCGCCCGGAGGTCGACGCTGGTGAGCTCCCGCTTCTCGTCCATGGGTCGTCTTTGCGGAGTCCGTGGAAAGGTATGTCGCTCCGTTCAATCGAGCGAGGCGACCATGTAGGGACCTTCCCGGCGATAACCCAGCTGCTCGCGGTAGTACTCCCGGGCTCCGATGCCACTGATGACGGCCAATCGATCGAAGTTTCCCTCGCGTGCGATCGACCTCGCCTCGTGCATGAGTTCGCGACCGTACCCCCGGTGTTGCCAATCAGTCGCTTCCTCGCCGAGGCTGGTTTCGGCCCCATAGACGTGGAGTTCGCGGACGATCGCGGCATCGTTAAGCTCGGGCCGGGCGGGCTCCCCCGGAAAGCGCAGGCGGCAAAAGCCCACCAGCACGTCTCGATCGACATCCTCGGCACTGATGAACCACTCCACCCCACCGGCGGCCCGGTACCGGTCCACCTCGATCGTCACGTGTTCCGGGATGTCGTCGTGGTGGCCGACTTCTCGACAACGGATACAACAACAGCGACCGTCGTCGGCTTCGAGTCGTTGGCGTGCCAGCTGTCGGAGGTTTGACTTCCAGACGCCACCCTCGATAAAGTCCGCGGGAATGTCGCGTTGCACCCGCTGGAGCCTGACGTACGGCGGCAACGAGGCTTTGATTTCCGCCACCAGCTCGGCCGCCTCATCGTTGTCAAGCGGCGTAAACTCCCCGCGCTTCCACATGTCGTACACCCGGGTTCCTTTGACGACGAGCGTCGGGTATATCTTCAGGTAGTCCGGTCGCCACCGCTCCTCCTCGAAGAGCCGGCGGAAGTCTTCCCGGTTCATCTCCGGCGTCATCCCGGGCTGTCCGGGCATCATGTGGAATCCGACCTTGAAACCGGCATCCCGCAATCGCCGGTTGGCCGCGATCGAGTCCGCAGTACCGTGGCCGCGGTGCATCGCCCGGTTGATCCGGTCGTAGGTCGTCTGCACGCCGACCTCCACCTTCGTCCCGCCGAGGCGCAACATCCGGTCGATCTGCTCGGGGCCACACCAGTCTGGTTTGGTCTCGAAGGTCGTGCCGATGTTTCTGACGGCGGCGGTCTCGTTGCGCTTGATTACGTCCTCGAGGTAGGCGAAGGCGTACTCCCCCGGCGGCTGCCGAAGGGATTCCGGATCGTCCACCTGAAGGCGTTGGTCCGGGTCAAAATCGTTCATCGCCTGGAGTGCCCGCTTGACGAACCACTCCTGGTAATCGTGGCTCCGGGCGGTCATCGTCCCACCCATGAGGATGAGCTCGACCTTATCCGTCGGGTGCCCGATCGTCCGGAGCTGATGGAGTCGCAATGTCACCTGGGCGTACGGGTCGTATTGGGTCTGCACGCCACGGGCGGCTGCGGGTTCGTGACCCGTGTAGCTCTGTGCACTCGAAAACTCCGAGGCAGGCCCACCGGGGCAGTACAGGCACTTCCCGTGTGGGCACATCGCCGGGCTCGTCATGATCGCGACGGGGGAAACACCCGAGACGGTACGGACGGGTTTTCGCCGCACGACGGCTTCGACGGCCTCCTCTTCCGCCGCCGGTGCACACGCGAGGATTTCCGGATTTGTCGGCACCTTCGGGGCATTGAATTCGCCACACACCTCGAGCTTGGCAGATTCAAGGTCGTCCGCTCCAATCTTCCCGTCCGCGATCCGGCGGGCGAGCTCCTCGCACGTCTGTTTGAACGCCTCGGTCTCCACGGGGTCCGGAGCGTCGGTACTCACTGTTCGCACCTTGCGGGTCGGCACCCAAGAACGTATCGTCGCTAGACGAAGTCCGCCGCCAGCGCCTCGACGAGGGCGCCACGAATCTCGTCGCGTTTGCCCGCCAGGAACGTGAGATGATCCCGACGCGCCTCGATACCTGCATCGGGGACGGCCTCCGAGAGTTCGGTGGCGAGGCCGTTCAGGTCCACTGCGGGGCCCACCACGAACAGCTCGTCCCGCCCAATGGCCGCAATGGCTTCGTTGGTGAGCGGGCCCCACTGTTCCTGGAGCTCACCCAGCAGCAACCTGGTCGGGGGAAACTCGCGCGGATGCTGGAGCGTTTCGGTGTCGAGGAAGGTCACACGACCGCCGGGGACGGAGATCTGTTCCCGATTAGCATCGGCCACGGTGACGGCCGTTTCGATCTTTTCGCGATACTGTCGACTCACGTGGGCGGCCAGCTCGCCGGCCTCCTGGCCATCGAAGAGTAGGTCCCGGACGAGCTGGCGTTTCCCGTCGAACTGTTGGTAGTACGCAATGAGCGCGATTGCTTCCCGTCGCTCGGTCACGGTCGCCTCGTCGAACCCGTTGTCTCGGGCGATCCGATCGTACGGCTCAGGAACCCGTCCCCAGTAGCTGATTGCGGGCAAGTGGAATAGCTCCGGACGGACGTGATTGGCGGCCAGCGCGGCCAGGTTAGCGGCAAACGTCGACGCCGTAACACGGTGTTCGACGCCGCCAGGTGGTGCGACGACGAAATCTGCGGCGACCTCGCCGGGTTCGGGCGATCGAGAGTCGATGACAACCCGCTCGACACCGTACAATCCGGCGAGATCCAGTGCCTGTCGATCTTCCGCAGTTGTACCAGCGCCAACGAGAACAAGCAGCGGCGAATCCTCGTCGTC
>SKQO01000115.1 GCA_007118975.1 Halobacteriales archaeon
ATGGCCGCTCAGCCGCTCGCCGGTTTCTCGAAGCTCCGATTCCGAGAGGTCCTCCCCACGAATAATCTCCAGCGTCAGGTAGCCGTCGTAACCGATGTCGGCGAACTGCTCGATCATATCCGGGACGCCTTCATCGTCCGGGTCGAGGGCCGGACCGTGGAGGTGAACGTGCACCAGTCGACCCGCGATCCGCTCGAGCTCTCCCGGTTCGATCTCGGGTCGGTTCCAGAGTAATCCGAAGTTGTTCGTTTCCACCTGCTCTGCCACCGCAAGCGCCTCGTCGACACCGGTAACGATGTCGTGGCACGTCTCCAGGGCGGGCGTCACGCCGTGTTCGGCTGCGAACTCGCCCAGTTCCGTAAACCCTGCTGCACAGGCGGTCGCCGCCGCGTCGGTCATTTCCTCCTGGTCACCCTTCGCAAACACCCGAAGGACGTCTGCACCGAGGTCGCCCGCCAATGCAGCGTTCGCTTTTGCCCGTTCGAGTTCGGCCTTCCGGTCGTCCTCGTCGACGATTGCCAGTCCTTCCGAGGTGGCGACTGCCGGTATCTCGACTTCGTACTCGGCGAACAACGCCGCGGCTGCTTGTCTGTCAGCAGCCGATGAGTCCGAGTCGAGACCGTGTTCATGGCCGGAGTCGACGCGAAACTCCACGCCCTGATACGACGTGTCCGCGATGAACGAGGCGATTCGCTCTTGCTCCCAACTCGGACAGACCCAGGTCATGAACCCCACTTTCATACATGCACAGCGGCGCAAGCCACGTATATAAGCCTGGGCGATGAGCAGCCCGGCGACCTCCGGCAAGAACCGGGACACCTGGCTATTACATCCCGGGGGACCTCGGGCACACATGGCCGAGGTCGTGCCACCACGTAACGAACTCGATGCGACCGACCGACGCGATTTCGAAGAATTGGGCTACGTGTTCTCCCCCGGGGTACTCTCCGAGAACACCGTCGAACGATGACAGGCGGAAGCCACAGACCTCCTCGAACTCGTCGTCAATGCGGGACTCGAGTACGGGGAACAATCCAGGCTGTCGCTGATCCAGTCCCCGGATGGCGGCGGCTACAGCATCGGGAAACTACAGTCGTACATCGACATCTCGGCGACCTTTCACGAGTTCCTCGGCAGCGAGGCCTTCCGGCATCCAATCGAGCAGCTGTACGACGACCGTGCAGTCCTGCATGTCGGCTCCTCGAAACTGAACTATAAACAGCCACTGGCGGAGCCGATTCCGGGCCTCGAGGCCAGCGAGCGGACGGACCGGTTCCCGATCCACAGCGACTGGGCGTACTACGAGCGGCACGGCTATCCGGACGGTGTCACGACGACCATCGTCATTCTTGACGACGTTAAGGAGGAATCCGGCCCGCTTCGCATCTGGCCGGGCACCCATACACGGGCGTTCGAACACGAACAGGTAGACATCGGCCGGCAGGTGGTTCCAGGGGCACTCGACGAATACGACAGTCAGACCTTGTTGGGGCCTGCCGGGTCAGTGCTGACATTTGATTCGCGCATGGTCCACGCATCCAGCCCGAACGAGTCCGGGCGACCGCGACGCTTTATGATCGGGACGCACTACCCCGAGGCGAACGAAACTGACGCGTTCAACCGGTATCACACCCCACAATCGATCGCCAGCAGCGCCCGACAAACGGGACGGATAACGGAGTATGCTCGTCGGTCGGCCAACGGCGGGGTATCGCCGACGTGGTCGCTCGAGCAGGCGAGACCGTGATCGTGTGATCAGAGCCGTCGATACATCCCCTTCGAGTCCGGCCGTGACTCCGCGAAGCCGAACCGCTCGTAAAAGCCATCGACATCTGACAGCAGACAGACGAACGCGCCGGGCGGTGCGCGCGATTCGATCCGTTCCATCAACCGCTTCATGATGCCCGATCCGATCCCCCGGCGTTGGTGATCTGGATGGACGACCACCTCGCTGATCTGATAGAGGGTACCGTCGTCACCGACGACGCGCCCGTATCCCACGACTGTTTCGTTCCGCTCGTCCGTGGCCGTAATCGAGAGTAGCGTGTTCGGGAGGCCTCGTTCTGCCCCCTCCCGGGAACGCGGGGGCATGCCGGCGATCTCGCGAAGCGACAGATAGGTCTCGATGCGTGGCAGTTCCGCCCGGAACACGTACGGATCTTCCTGATCGGTCGACATCTACGAGGGGACCACGTGCTGGCGCTTTAGCCGTCGAAGCCGGGGTACGGATCGAACCCCGCCGTCTCCAGATCGAAGTCCCGACCGAACGGTGCCCGGACGACGGAACCGATCTCGATCCGCCCGTCCTGGATGTCGAGGCTTGCGAAGCCACCCTCGTGGCGGGTATAGAGGTCCCCGTGAGCGTCGAGCAGGGAGGACTGGACCGACTCCGGCACACCGCTCAAGCCGCGGAAGTAATGGTGGCCGTTTCGTTCGACGTGATCGAGCCCGAGCGTCCCCATGACGGCCAGGTCCTCGAGAAGCCCGACCGGGCCGACGGTCGTAAGATCCTCCCCGCTCATCAGGTACTCCTGGTCTTTTTCCCTGGAGTAGTAGGCCAACAGGCAGCGGTTCGCGATCCCTTTGAACGCGCCTTTGCAGTTCTTGTGACTCGTCCCCGCGTAACCACATTCCAGGGCACGCCGAAGACTGTCCGGTGCATCGTCCGACTCGTCGATGATCACCGGGGGCGCACCCTCCCATTCGTTGAACACGGCGGCGGTTTCCTCGCTGAAGGCGTCCCGCCGCGCCAGCGGCTGTTCGACGTAGAGGAGGTTCGGGAGGAACGTCTCGAGCTCGGGTGCCTCGCGGAGTTGCTCCCACTGCCGCCTGAACTCGGTCGCAGTCCCGTAGGCCTCGTTCGCATCGAGGGTAAACGCGTAGTCCGAACAACCCGCCTGGTGGAGAACGTCTTCGATGGTCGCTAGCCGATCGATATCGAAGTCCAGGTCGGCGGTGAGTTTGATCTTGAGGTGGTCAATCCCCTGCTCGGTAACGTACTCCCCGAGCGTCTGGGGCAGCCCATCATCGAGTCGTTCGGCGGGCGTCAGATCATCGTCGGTGAGCGGGTCTGTCTGTCCGACGGTGTGGCGAACCGAAACGCTCGATAGCGGGGCCGGTGGTAGCAGTTCATCAGCCGATTCGTCCGCAAGCTCCTCGTGAAACGCCGTTAGGTCGAGCCCGAGTTGATTCTCACGGACAGCATCTGCGAAGGTAAGGTCGTGGCGACGACAGTACGCGTCGATGGCCGCCTGCTCGACGAGACTCACCCCGTATCCCCAGAGCAGCGGGGGAATGATCGTTCCCTCGCCCCATTCGCGCTGGCGGTCGTAGAGTGCCTGCCAGAACGCGAACGGCGTGTCCGCCTCGACCTCCCCGGCTGATTGACAGGCGTATTCGACCGCCTCTATGAGCCGTTCATCGCCTTCCTCGGGGGGCACTTCCGACCCTTTCACGAACCAGGTGGCCCCCGTTGCCCCCATCGACAATCCGACCGTCGACGCCCCGTCGATGTCGAACTCGATGGCAAGCAGCAAGCGTTCGCCTTTGTTGACCGCTTCGTCGCCGTCTTCGTCCTCTTCTTCGTCGTCGGTCTTCCCGAACGAAAGGACCATCCGACGATCGATCAAGACCTGATAGGCATCGACGGATTCGACTGCGATTCCCATGGTGTCGATCAGGTTTTTCGGGTGGATGCTTAACGTTGCGCTTCATCCAGCCCACGACTGCTGTGTCCCGGCGCTCACTGCTCGCCCAAGAGAGACGCCGGATCCTCGGGCAACCGGAACGATTCCTTGAGATCGAACGCGTTCCGGCGATCGCCACTGATTTCGTCGATCGGCACCAGTGCACCGGCTTCCGTCGCGTCGGCGGCTTCCTCTTCGTGCCACACCGTGACGAACGTGACAGTGCCGTCTGCCTGTTCGACCGGGTAGTACGCCTTGTTCGTCCGACGGTCCCAGTACCACTGGGCTTGGAATTCTCCCATATCCCGAGTGGTGAGCCGGGAAGGCTTGGTTGTTTGGGCGAAGTCCCCGGTCGGATGCGGAGAAAATCATTCGTTTCGCGAGCAGCGGTGCATGCACCGGGCTTCTCGCAATCTGAGATCCCAGTCGCTCGTCGCCACGGTACGTCGAGAGAATCCGACCGGCACAAGCGACGTTTCTCCCATGGCTGTCTGCGGACGACCGGGGCCCCTTCTCGAGCCAATATTCCAGGAGATCGTTTCTGGTGGACCCTGTCAGCAGAATTAGTGTAGCGATTCGACACCGAGCGGGACGATGCCCGGGGCAAGGACGAGCAACACTACCCCCAACAACATGCGGAGCAACCGGGCAGGAACAAGGTGCGCGATCCGCCACCCAACGACGACTCCAATTACCTGCGGTACCCCGGCTAGGACGACCAGTGGCCACGACACGGCGCCGACTGACAGATAGCCGATGGCCGCAAAGCCCGCGATAAAAATCGATTGTACCTGCGCGACGGCGAGACCGACGAGCATGGGAACACCGAGCAGCACCAGCAAGGGAACGGCAAGGACTGGACCACCGACACCAAGCATACCCCCGGCGACCCCGATTACCAACCCCACCAGGCCGAGCGTGACGCGCTGGACACCTTCACGGTCGCGCACGTGGCCGCGGTGCAAGGAGAAACCGAGCTCACGCGCCAGGAGACCCGCCCCGATCGTCCCGACGAATACCGCGAGCACGACCCCGAATGTAAACTCCGAGACGTACAGGTTCAAGCGGGTGCCGACAAGCGCCCCCATGATACCAAACACGCTTAGGATAACAGCCATCTCGTGTGCCATTGACGACCGCAACTCGCCCGACCGGGCGTAAGCGACACTACCGATCACACCGGTCGCGACGAACGTGGTACTCGCCGTCCCAGCGACGACTGCGGGATCGATGGGGAGCAACACGAACAGTGCGATGGTCACAAAGATACCACCTGGACCGATGGTCGTAATACCCACCCCCGCGAGGAAGGCGACCAACACGAGCAGGATCGCGAGTTCGACCGGGAACATATTCCTCCTGGTGAGGGGTGGCGCGACACCCCCCATAACGGTATTGTCCAGCGGGTGCCGAGCAGTAAATCCCCGGTGACGTTTCCGAACGCTTATTCACGCGATCGGCGACCCGCGATCATGAAGGTCCTCGTTACCGGCTCAAGCGGGCGAGTCGGCACGGCGATCATGAATCACCTCCCGAAGAAGGGCGCATATGACGTGACCGGCCTGGACATCGTCGACCATCCCGAGCACGAGACGATCGTCGCGGACCTCAGGGACAGCAAGGCCGTCCACCAGGCTTGTGCGGACCAGGATGCCATCGTCCACGCCGGCCACAACGTCGCGCTCAATTCGGAAACCCGAACCGTACAATGGAACGGCGCCCTCCTGGACAACCTCTGGAGCGGGACGCTCGTCTTTCAGGCCGCGGCCGAGGCGAACGTAGACTCGGTCGTGTACGCCTCCTCCAATCACGGCGTGGGTGGGTACGAAGACGAACACGCCCCGGAGCTCTACGATCTCGGGTACGAACTGACGCTCGGCCCGGACGCGACGCCACGACCGGACTCCCTGTACGCAGTCCAGAAACTTTACGATGAATCGATGGGACGGTTCGTCGCGACGCAGTATGATCTGGCCGTCTATGCTATCCGAATCGGGAACGTCCAGCCACCCGAAACCGACTCACCACACCTCGCGGTGGCGGCGGGCGAACACGAACCGGGATCGACCGCGCATGAACGACAGATCCGGCGAATGCGCGCCATGTGGTTCTCCCGGCGGGATGTCGCAAACATGATCGATGCGTGTCTGCGAGACGATACGGTCTCCTTCAATGTCTTTTATGGTGTAAGCGACAACGAGCGGTCGTGGTTCGACATCGAACACGCGAAACGCACGATCGGCTATACTCCCGCGGATGACGGTGAGGCCGCGCCCCCGACAAAGGAGTGAGCCCAGCAACCGATAAAGCTTCAATCGTTCCATCGACAGCCCGTGTCATGTTCGAACACGAGGTGTACGACGCTCACACGCACATCGGTCACGTCCGCCAGGAATCGCCCAGGCTGACCGCCGATGAGATGCTTACCTGGATGGACGAGCACGGAATCGATCGAGTCGTCCTCCTCTCCCTCGAGTCCCCGGAGGCCTCGAGTTACTACATTACCACCAACAGCGTGTTGAACCTCGCCGCTACCCATCCGGAGCGTTTCATCCCGTTCTGCGGCCTCGACCCGCGGATGGCGATCACGTCCGGCGAGACGGGTTACGAGACGCGAATTCGCGAGTACGTCGAGCGTGGCGCGCGTGGCTTCGGCGAACTCAAAGCGGGACTGCCGATCGACGACGAGCGCATGCAGCGCCTCTACGAACTCTGCGCGCAGTTCGAGCTCCCGCTATTGTTTCACCTGGACAACCGACGATGTACAGACGAGGTCGGGTTACCGGGGTTCGAAGCCATGTTGCAATCGTACCCGGAGGTCGATTTTATCGCACATGCGCCGGGGTGGTGGGCTCACATTTCAGCGGACGCCGACTCGCTCGGCGGGTATCCCGACGGACCCGTCGAGCCGGGTGGTCGCTGCGACGAACTCTTGACGGCATACGAAAACTGCTATGCGGACATTTCGGCCGGATCAGGGTGGAACGCACTCACGCGAGATCCGACGTTCGGTCAGTCCTTCTTGGAACGCCATGAGGACAAACTGCTGTTCGGCACCGATTACCTCTATCCCGGCCAAGACGTCCCCCAGCTCGACCTGCTCGAGACCTTCGACCTCTCCGAAGAAATGGCGAGAAAGCTGCTGTCGACAAACCTCGACGACATCCTTCGGTAGATCCTCAGGCGCCCGAGATACGTGGCATCCAGAGGGGCTCCTTTTCCATCTCCGCAAAAAGGAGTTCGCGCGTGAGTCGGGCTTTCTCCGCTTCATAGTCGGGATCGTCCCATCGGTTGTGGTGCTCGGCTGGATCGGTCTCGAGATCGAACAGCTCCCCGTACTCGCGGCGGTAGTACCGCGTCAACTTGTATCGATCCTCGACGTACGTCTTGAGGTGAATCGACGTCGGTTCGTGCCGATTTTCGACGACTACGTGGTCCCGGGCGCGATCCCGTTCGCCCCGCCACACGGCGGCTTGATCCACGCCAGTCATCTCTCGCGGGACGTCGATGTCCGCAAACGAAAGCATTGTCGGGGCAAGGTCGGTCAAACTCTGTAACGCCGACGACGTTTCTCCATTCGGGATGACGTCAGGATACCGCACCAGGAACGGAACCCGGATCAGGTCCTCGTAGTGAAATGGACCTTTCGCCCGAAGCCCATGGTGGCCGTAAAAATGGCCGTGATCGGACGTGTAGATGACGATCGTGTCCTCCGCTAGGCCGAGGGCGTCCAATCGGTCAAGGATGCGACCGACGTACTTGTCGGTGAAACTGATCATTCCGTAGTAGATGGCGATGTTCTCGGCCATGTCCATCGCATCGTGGAGATGCGATTGGAAGCCATGTAACCCGAAGCCCGACTCGCGCCAGTCCGAGAAGTCGGGATCCTCCTCCTGGGTGAGCTGGAAATGTGGGGGATTTGCATCGTGCTCGCCCGGTTGCTTCTGGGGAACAGTGAGCGCTGCAGGATCGTACTGTTCGTCCCAGGGTTCGGGCACCAGATACGAGGGATGCGGGTCGGGGAAGCTGGCCCAGAGGAAAAACGGGGCATCCTCCCGTTGGTAGGATTCTAGCATCGCCCCGGTCCGCTCAGCGATCCACGTATTGTAGTGGTACTCTTCGGGCAGCGACCACCGCCCACGTTGTGCTTCCCGATTCCCTGTCGGTTCACGGAAGTGATCCCGCCACTCGGTGAATCCTTGCGATTCCATCCACAAAGCGTAGTGCTGCCCGACGTGGGCCTCGTCCGTGTGGTTGCGATTCAGTTCGACATGGTCGAAGCCATAGTACGGCCCGGTAAACTCCCGCCAGAAATCGAAGTCGTGGAGGGTGGGGTAAGCCTCGATCGATTCGAACTCCTCCGTACTGTCAAGTGGTTGAAAATGTCCCTTGCCGATAAGGGCTGTTTCGTAACCTGCAGCGGAGAAATCCTCTCCGACGACGTGTTCTTCCTCGGAGAGTTTCGTCCCCAGCGACCAGGCACCGTGTTGACTGGGCGATTTGCCGGTTACAATCGAGGCACGGGTGGGGGTGCACGTGGGGTTCGGGCAGTACGTTCGATCGAACCGCGTCCCCTGGGCGGCGAGTCGATCCAGATTTGGCGTCTCGATCTCGTCGTTGAGGACGCCAAGCGTGTGCCAGTGCTGCTGGTCCGAGGTGATCAACAGTATATTGGGATTTCGACGGCTCATTGCACCGACCACCCCCGCGGTGGTTGATCAAAGTATCGGCGTTGCAGCGAATCCGGACGCAGAGTTCTCAGTTGGGCAGAGGACTTCGAACTCCGGCCGAGATTCATCTTGGTTATGGTAAGAACGAGGCAGGGATTAATCGGAACCGGAATCGGTCTGGGACTCTTCATCCTCCTCAGGAATCGAGCGCCCGAACAGTCGTTCTCGCAGGCCAGTTGGATGACGGCGCTCCGCCAGCATCACCGAGGCGGCGAGGCGGTCGGCGACTTCCTCGGCGAGGTCGCCTCTGACGACCCGGGTGAGCAGCCCTCGCCCCGTTGCTCCCATCACGACCAAATCGTAACCCTCGGACGTATCGACGATCGCGTCGGGGATCGACTGGTCATCCGCCACCAGCAGTTCGGCATCCGGAAGCCCCTGGTTCTCGGCCCATTCGGCCAGAAACGCCATGCCTGATGCGCGTTTCTCCGGTTCGTCTACCACTGTTAGGATGCCAACGCTCGATCCAAGGACGTCGTGAAACGCCTTTGCGACCTCGGCGCTCAACGCCGAATCCTCACCTCCTGCCGTCGGGATCAGGATGCGTTCCGGATCGAACCCGCGGTCGCGGAAGATCAGCAGATCGCACGGGAGCCGATCCGTTACGTGCTCGAATACACCGGTACTGCCGCCGAAGACCGGGCCCCTGGACGGACTCCATCCCATCACAACCAGATCCGCCCGCATCCGCTCGGCAAAATCCACCACCTCGCCCAGCGACCGGTGAGACATAATCCGGTGTGTCTCGATCTCCGCATCGTATTGTTCGGCCGTTGTGACCGCCTCTTCCAAGAGGTCGTCTGACTCCGTTTCGATCCGTTCGCGTTGCTGGCGTGCCGCCTCGAGGTCAGTTTGGGGTGGAATCTCCACGACGTGGACTGCGTGAACGACGCCGTCCTTCGCCTTTGCAATAGCGCTCCCGATACCGATAAGTTCGGATTCCGTCGCCGGATTTGAGACCGGTACGACGATTCGGTACGGACTCGCCGCCTCGGGAACGGTTGTTTCAGCCGCAGACACGGCGATTTCGGGCATGTCCTCGACCCGGTCGAGGACGTACCGCTCAATGACTCCCGCCCGAGTCGTCTCCTTGCGAGCGTACAGGAAGTACCAGGAGACGGCCCCCACGATGAAAAGCGCGCTCAAGACCTGGGCCTCCCAACGGATGAAGTAGATCAGGCCGAGCGAGAACGTCGCCCCCAATATCGGGGTAACCGGGTACAACGGTACGGTGAAATCCGGATCGTACTCCGGAACGTCTCCCTCGCGAAAGGCGATCAGGGCAAGGTTCATCAACGCATACACGATGAGGTGCAGGACGCTGGCTGCCGTTGCCAAAATCGCCAGATCACGTCCGAGCAGGACGATAAACGCCAGAATGAGCGCGCCCGTCACGAGAATCGACCGGTAGGGTGTCGCGAAGCGTGGATGGATCTCGTTGAGCCAGTTCGTGACGATCCGATCGCGCCCCATGGCGAAATTGATCCGCGCGGAGGAGAGAATCGAGGCGTTCGCCGACGATGCCGTCGCGAGCAGCGCGGCGATTGTAACCAACGTCACACCGACCACACTCAACACTGGCCAGCCCGCGAAGATGATCTCGGCTACCTGGGAAACTGGTATTTCCGGGTGGAGGACATCCCAGGGAACGATTCCGACCATGAGGCCGACGAGAATCGCGTAGATCACCGTGACGATCCCCACACTCCCGATAACCGCGATCGGGAGGTTCCGCCCCGGATTCTTCATCTCCTCCGCGACGGTCGCGATTTTGGCGTACCCGAGAAACGAGACGAACACGAGCCCGGTCGCGGGCAGGATGGCCCCGTATCCGAGCTCTGTCGGGGCGAGGTCGCCGTCAGTCATCACCGTGCTCCAATCGAACGAAAACCAACCCACCAACGCGAAGACGGTCAGAATTCCGAGGAGCGAGAGGACGATTACCGTCTGGACGCCGCCGGTCTCCTTGGCGCCGATGTAGTTTACGCCGACAAACACGATACCTGCAATGATCGCCCCGATCTGGATGTCCGAGATGGCGATCGAGACAGTGTACGTATCGAGCAAGGGCACCCCAGCGAGTGGAAGTAGGAACGTGCCCAGTTGGATTGTGGGTATCGAAAGTGTGGTACCTTCAAAAAGTGTGACGAGATAGCCACCGAACCCGATACAGTAAAACGCCGATGCGAACGCTAAGCCCATCCAATCGCCGAGCCCGGTGATGGAGCCAAAGAGGGGGCCCAAGCCCCGGTTTACGTAGTAGTATCCCCCACCGGCCTTTGGCATTGCGGTCCCCAACTCGGAGACGGCGAGCGCGTTAATCATCGCAATCGCACCGCCGATGATGAAGGAACCAACGACGATCGGTCCCGCGGACTGGGCCGCCACACCGGGTAGGACAAAGATGCCCGCGCCGACCATGGTACCGATCCCGATCATCAAGGCCGAAAGCAATCCGAGGTCTTTTGCGAGTTCGTCGTCACTCATCCAGGATTACCCCACTCTTACAGCCAGTACCCACCATGTCAATGGGGTCATCACACATTGCTCTGTTTTGATTCGGTATGAAAGGGGGAGTCCCGGGCCTGGCGGGGAGGTCATCAGTGACGTGGCAGTATCGTCGCTGAGAAATCGTGACAGCCGCGAGGAGTGCCCCATGGAGACCGCGATCAGATCGGTCCCAATATCGATGGCAAAACCGCGAATATTCGCCGCGACATCCGTGCCGTAATGAAGGGCTGTTTCGAGATCCAGCCACGCACGCTGGAGTCGTTTGATCCCGACCTGAAACAGACGACTCCCTTATTCCTCGCCTCTTCGGGCTTACCATGTCGAGGGTTCCAACCATTTTCTCAAGAACGTCACCCAGCACAACGTTCACCGTCGGATCGATCAGTTCACGGATGATCACACAGGTCTCCTCGGCGTCATCCGCGAATGCGAGTGACGAGGGAATAGTCTGGGGCTCGCTAGAAAACATCGGCGGCACCTCGGTCCGACACCCGCAACTCCAGCGCTGATTGCTCGGCTGGTGGTGCGACCACTGACCTATCCCAACGGGGCCGGGCTTTCGTCTCCTGATCCCCCAGTGATCCCTCGGTCTCGGAGCCGTTGAATGGAGCAACGCCCGGCCGCAGGTGTCGCTGGCACCTGATTTCAACGAACGTCCGGTCGGCTCGATTCTCCACATCGTAGTTGCCTTATCGGCGCCATTTGACCCTAACGATCCCCTGCGTCGCTTTCATCGGCGATCGTCGGACGGACCTCAGAGCCACGGGATCGGGAGGTATATGCTGGCCTCGCCAGCTAGGTCGGACCGGTGACGGGCTGAGAGGATCGATGTGGCAGCCAGTACTACACCACATCGACCTCGGGGAGCGGGATATTCGTCCTGCCTCACCGACAGAACCACGTCGGTACCCGCACGATGAATTCACGGCAGGGCCCACCGGGGCTAGTACGCACCCTCTACGATTCGTTCGCCCACATGCGATGGCGTTGATCTAGTGCATTCGCGTCCGGAACGGCGGAATCGATGTCGATCCGGTAACGGAACGTTGCCGGCTCGCCGGGCTCGATTGCGAAGTCCATCCGCTCCGCTCCGTCGGTAAACACCGCTTGTCCCAGGGGATTGGCGGCGAACAATCCGTAGCCCCGGGCGTGCCAGTAGGTGGGGAATCCCGGATTCTCGGGATGGTCCATGATCGTGACCGCCACGGCGTCACCGTCCACCGTCCCATCCAGCCGCATCCATTTCGCACGCGTCCCCCAGACATCCAGACCCGTCTCGCCGGTTGCACTCAGATAGTCCCCGGTGGGGTCGATGGCGACGTCCCCCGTCGCCGTCGTGGGTTTGCCGTCCTGGCCAACGACTTCCGTCGGCGGTAGATCCGCTTCGGTCGCTGGCAGTTCCAGCGAGCGGGCGACACGAAGTCCCAACATCCCCTCTTTGTCGTCCGGCATCGGGACCACATCGTCCGCCGCTGATAACGTCGTTTGGCGGTCGATGTAGCGTCCCGTGTCCGTGCTCCCAAATCGAAATGCAGTTCGCTCCAGAAGGATCGCGGTACCGTCACCCCGTTCCCACGTGTGGCGAACGACGAGCTCCCCGTCGTCGCCTCCCCCCACCGTCTCGATTTCGTCCAGCACGATCCGTCCTTTCGTTTGTTCCTCGTCGGGTTCGATCTCGTCGTATACGCCCCAGAAGTTCACGCCGGCTATGCCGGGGTCAACGCCGTACGTGAAAAAGTGGCCAGTGTGGTGGCGATGGTCGACGCGCTCACCCGGACGCGGCGCGAGTGGATACCCACGAGTCACGATCCCGCCGTCCTCGCTCACGATCGGTTGGAGGATCGGCTTTGAAAGTACGGGATCGTCACTCGCATACTGATAGGTCGTGAAGTGATCGCCATCAACAATCACGTCGATGCGTTCGTTCGATCGGTCGTGTTCCAGCTCGACGCGGTCGTGTGTTGTATCGTCTGTCACGGTGGTGCTCCGTAGTTAGCCGTCGCTGTCGGCAGGAGGCGGTAAACCATTTCGGTCCGAGCCCCGGGACGACATCAGATGCTGTGACCCAGTTCCACGAGGGATTCGATCGCCTCGACCGGATCGCCGATCGGAATGAACTCCCCGCCGATGAACTCGTCGTACCCAGTTTCGTCGATGGCTTCGAGAATGTGCTCCCAGTTGAGCTCACCCGTACCCGGCTGGCCCCGTGACGGGGGATCGGCCGCGTGGAAGTGAGAGACGTATGTAGTGGTGTTTTCCCTCACATTTTCGATAATATTGCCACGCGAGCGTTGCTCGTGGTACAGATCGAGGAGTAACTTGATGTCGGGAGAATCGACCGCGTCAAGGAGTTCGTAGCCGTCTCTTGCGGTGTGGGCGAACTGGGTCGGATCGTCGAGATGGTTGATCGGCTCGAGGACCAGCGTCGTATCCGAGTCCGCTACTGTCGGAGCAACCCGTTTGAGTACGTCGATGACGGCACGGCGTTGTTCCTGGATGGTCATTCCCGTTTGGATCGGCCCGGCTTTTACATTCACCCGTTCACAGCCGACCTCGTCGGCGAGTTCGAGCGACCGGACGATACTCTCGATACAATCCCCGGATCGGTCCGGATCGGTTAAGGGGGGTCGATTGCCCGACATGTACACGAATGCGAGCCCGTGGTCGTGAATGACGTCGGCAACCTCGTGGAGATCGAACTCCCGGTCCGCGAAGGGCCCACCAAGGGTTTCGACCGAATCCATGCCCAGATCCCAGCCGTAGAGTTCGATGCCGTCGACGCCGGCACCCGCGGCCAACTCGACACGTTCGGTGTATGGCTCCTCCTCGAAATTGAGGTTCAAGTAGGATGTGACCTTCATGTAGGTTCGGATCCCCTGGTGGCAGCAAAAAGGCTCGGATCTGGGCATATCGCCCGGACGAACACCAGGATTGGTTCCTGAACGGGCCGTTCACTCCGACCGCAGGTCGTCGAGGTACACCGGCTCGCCGGTGTCAGAGGATCGATACGCGGCCAGGATGATATCGACCGCCTCTCTCGCGGCCGTCGCGGGCACCTCGGGCTCTCGTCCCTCGTCGAGTGCGCTGACGAAATCCTGGACGACCCCCTCGTGGTTTTCGCCACACGGGTGCGGGCGCCCCTCGAGCTCCAGCGTCTCCGTTTCGGCGGAGTACCGGGATTCCTCCCCCGTGCCGACCACACAGTTGATGTCGCCATCACGAATCGCGAGGGACCCCTCCGTGCCGTTCACAGAGAGGTGATCGGTGCCACCTTTTACCGCCGTCGTCGCCTCGATCGTGCCCAACGCCCCGTTCTCGAATCGGAGTGCGACGGCGGCGGTGTCCTCGCAGTCAAGGTCACGGTCGAGGGTGTCCGTGTAGGCCATGACCGATTCGACGTCCCCCACCAGCCACTGGAGGCGATCGATGTCGTGGATCCCTTGGTTCATCATGCAACCGCCGTCCATGTCACGGGTTCCCCGCCAGCCTGCAGAATCGTAGTACGCCTGCGGTCTGAACCACTTCACGTGCACGTCTCCCAGGACGGGATCGCCGAGGTTCCCCTCCTCGATTACCGCCTTGGCCGCGCGATTGAGCGGGTCGAAGCGGCGTTGAAAGACCCCCGCGAGGGTAACACCCGCGTCCTCGCACGCCGAGATCATCCGGTTGATGCGCTCGGCGTACACGTCAAGCGGTTTCTCGCAGAGCACGTGCGCGCCTGCCGTGGCGACATCTTCGACAACATCGGCGTGTGTGCCGCTTGGAGTGCAGACACTGACGGCGTCAATGTCACTTTCCTCGATCATTTGACCGATATCAGTGTAGGTGGCGCCGAGGTCGTACTCGTCGGCGAACTTCTTCGCTTCCTCACCATCGATATCACAACACGCCACAAGCGAGGCGCCGTCGGCCGCATTCACTGCCCGTGCGTGCGAGCCACCGACGCCCGCACAACCAACAATCCCGTATCGCAACTCGCCGGTCATATACCAGAGCCGTTAGTACACGGGTATGAGGCTTCGGATTATGTCCCGGGATGGGACGGTGGCCGCGCTACTGCGGTGCCCGCACGACCAGCACGGGTTGGCCGGTTCGATCGAGGATACGCGTCGGGACATCCCCGAGAATTCGCTCCTGTAGTGACGGCGCCGATTCGCCGATGACCACCAAGTCGTGCTCCTCCGCGAGCGCCACAATCTCGTTCGCCGGCGAGCTCGTCGCCGATTGCTCCCAATCGATGCGCGCCCGTTCGACACCTTCCTCCGCGAGCCGATCCGCCGCGCCGCGGAGAATAAACTCGCTTTGGCTCGCGTCCTCGTCAGGTGTCACTGCGTGATACAACGTCACGGTCGCGTCGTTCTCGCGAAGGAGATCAGCGACGAACAGCACGATGCGTTCGAGATTGGGATCACCTTTCAGCGGGACCAGTACCTTCCGGACCCCGTCCGCGTCCCCGGGCGAAAACACTACGTCGCAGTCGTATTCGGCCACAAGCCGATCGACGGTCGCCTCCCGGTCCCGAGTGAACACCACGACACCTTCCACTTCGCCACCGCCCACCAACTGCTCGGTCACCGCTTCTACCTGTGCGATCGCTTCCGATTCGTACTCCTCTTTGAGTTGTTCGGGGGATGCCTGGTCCGGAACCGGATAATACCCGAGCACGACGACCCGGAGTGGATGGAAGAGCGCGAGTTGATCTGATGAGGGCGCTTCGGGCGTGGAAACGTCAACCGGGACGAGGATCGTGGGGTCCGTCCGCCCGACCATGCGTCTGTGTTCGGTGCGGGCTACCTTTAACTACCGGTCCGGAGTCTCACTCCCGCTCCGTGGTATCACCGAGTTCGACCTCGCTCTCGACGAGTTCGGGGCGACGAAACCGGGCGAGCGCGCTCTCGTCCTCGGTCCGTGCCCGAGCATACGCCAGATACCACAGCACGCTAATTGCCACGAGCAGGAACGCAAGCAGAATTTCGATCGGGTCCATAAACGCGATCAAACCGAAAGAGGTGATCGCACCGAGGATCGGCACGAATGGATACGCCGGGACCTCGTAGACCGGTTCGTACGAAAAGCCATCGGTTTCACGAAACACGATCAGGGCGATATTCAACAGTCCGTAGACAACCAGATGGAGAACGGCAGCAGATTTTGCGAGCACGGCCACATCACCGATAAAGACAAACAGGACGATGAGGGCGCCCGTCAGTAGGATCGCCCGCCCGGGTGTGTTGAACCGAGCGTTGATCTCGTTGAGTCCGGGCCAGACGAGCCGGTCTCTCCCCATGGCGTAATTGATCCTGGAAGCTGCAAGAATCGAGGCATTGGCGCTCGAGGCCGTCGCCAACAAGCCCGCAAGCGTCAGCAACACGACGCCGAGCACCGAAACACCGAGGACGTTGCCGAAGACCACCCCAGCGACCTCCGCGACGGCGGTCTCGGATCCCGCGATGACCTCCCGATCGACGACGGCCAGCAGGATCACCATGATCAACCCGTATAGTGCGGTGACGATCACCACGCTTCCGACGATGGCGATGGGGAGGTTGCGGCCGGGCTTTTTGATCTCACCCGCGACGGTCGTGATCTTGACGAATCCGAGATACGAGACGAATACCAGGGCAGTGCCCGGCAACATCGCACCCCAACCCTCCGGGGCGAAGGGCCGGAGGGTCGACAGGTCCGCCTGGAGGAATCCGAGGAGCGCAAAGACGCCGAGAATTCCGAGTAATCCGATCACGATCACGTTCTGGAGGTCGCCTGTGCCCTTCGTCGAGACGTAATTCACCGCAATGAACAGCACGCCCGCAAGGATCCCGCCGATTTGTGCTTCGGTAAGGATAACCGGTCCGAGATGGAGGGTCGGGAGACTGGTGACGGTGCCGAGGAGAAGTCCCAGATAGCTCCCGAATCCCAGCACGTAGAAGGCGGAGGCGAAGGCCAGCCCGAGCCAATTGCCGATTCCAGCTATCGCCCCGAAAAGCGGTCCCAGTCCTCGATTGATAAAATGATAGCTCCCGCCCGCTCGAGGCATCGCGGTCGCCAGCTCGCTCGCGGAGAACGCAGTAAACAGCGCGATCAGCCCGCCGGCGAGAAACGAGCCGACAACCGCTGGACCGGCCGCCGCCGCGGCTGGACCGGGAAGGACGAAAATCCCGGCCCCGATCATCGTCCCGATACCGATCATCAGGGCCGCGGACAGCCCGAGCGTCCGCTCGAGCTGCGTCTCGGTACGGACCGCCGGCGCCATGTCAGTATGCTGGAGGACATGGCGGATAAATGTCCCAGGCTCATGGCAATCTACCAACACAACACACGTGTGCATTCATTTCGTCGGAGTAATGACCCAAATTCACAGGTCTCGATGCGTCGAGTGTATATACAGGGGCGGAGCCTTCCACCATGGTGTTCGTCTCGACGGACCAGCATCGCGGAGATTGGATCGGACCTGACCGGACCTGCCCACCGGCCGAACACGCCGACCCGTTCGGCCATTCGCCGAACATCGATCGCCTCGTTTCAGTCGGTCCAGCCTTCTTCAGGGACATCCCTTGATTCCCATCACCGCTGTCTCGACACGGCGCCGTGTGTGGCGGGACGAGACGGCCACCACGGTGAGGTCCATTCCACGTGATCGAGCCCGATGGAGCGTGGAAAGAAGACACGCTGGCACGGTGTTGTCACGTAATCGGACGGTACAGCCCTCACAGGGATCAAAGCCACAGGGGCTGGCGAACACCATCGAAACGAGGCAACGTTCCATCTCGAGCGCGCCCTTCTTACAGGGGTGGTCGGTCTCGGTTACCCCGCAAGCTCCGCGATGACCAACGTTGCCAGCCCGAAATAGATCAGTAAACCGGAGACATCCTTTATCGTGGTCACGATGGGGTGGGAGGCGGCCGCCGGATCCTGACCGAGTCGGTACACGAGCCACGGTATCAGAAACCCGATCAACGCTGCGAGGGTCGCCGTAGCCACCATCGAGCCGAACACGACGATTCCGATATCGAGGCGGTCGAGCCAGAGCAACGCGAGCACCCCGGCGATTGCCCCAACGAGCAAACCGATCACGGCACCGACGATCACCTCCTTGACGATCCGGCGGACCACGTTGCGCCGGTCGATGTGGCCCAATACCACCCCCCGGATGAAGATAGTCGAGGACTGTGAACCGATGTTTCCGCCCATATCCATGACCAGCGGAAGGAAAAAGGCGAGAATCACGACGGCTTCGAGTGCTGCTTCGAAGACCCCGATGACACCACCGGCCAAGAACCCGCCGCCGAGCGCCACAACCAGCCACGGGAGGCGGATTCGAATGATGTTGGCGATCGACGCATCGAGCAGCATGGTACTCCGTTGGGAATCGACCGCGGTGAGGGTAGCCCCCGTGAGCGGTGGCAGATCCATCCCGTGCATCCGTAGCATATCTTCGCTGCTCTCCTGTTCGACCACGTCCAGCAGCGTGCCGGCGCGAACGACACCAACCAGCGCTCCCTGCTCGTCGATGACTGGGATGGCAGCGAGATGGAACGGCGCGATCTCGAGTGCGGCCTGTTTCGCATGAGCCGATGCGTCGAGTACGACTGGTTCGGCCGTCATGCACGCCGTAACCGCGTGGTGTTCCGGTGCCTCGAGAAGTTCGCGCAGGGAAACGACCCCGACCAAACGACCGAAGTCGTCGACGACGTACAAGTCATAGATCGAGCGTGGCTCGACTGCTGGGGGCGAACGCATGAATCGATCGATCGCCTCACCCGCCGTGAGTTCGGGAGAGACTGAGACAAAATCAGCGGACATCACGTCACCGATTGACAGCTCGTACGCTGCTGCCTCATCAGTGGTACTCGGGCTATTCTGCGCCTCGAGAGATGCCATTCCGGGGAACTCGGTCCGCGACCCACATCAGTAGGCGTTGCTTTCCGCCTCATCGACGTTCGCGTACCGCCGAAACAGACACCCCGTCGCGTTGCCCACACGTTTTTCTTGATGGTCGTTGCAGTCACGTACCACCATGGCTAATGACCAACTTGGGTACGACGATACCCCGTATCTGCCGCACGTCGATTATCGCGTTCACGATCCGGAGCGACCACAGCCGCCCGTGGTCGACCCGGGCGAACCAGTGACGAATGACCCGCCGGAGGACGCAACTGTCCTCCTCGGGGAGTCGGGGGCCGCTGGCTGGACTCACACCGACGGTCGCGAACTCGAGTGGCGGATTGACGACGGCGTGTTCGAGGTAGAACCGGGGAGTGGTGACGTGAGAACGGAAGCCGCGTTCGGTGACTGTCAGTTACACCTCGAGTGGGCAACACCCGAAGAGCGGGAGGGATCGAGTCAGGGGATCGGCAACAGCGGCGTCTTCCTGATGGATCTATACGAGATTCAGGTACTCGACAACTACGAAAACCCGACCTACGCGGACGGATACGCTGGGGCCGTGTATGGCCAGCATCCACCACTGGTAAACGCCTGTCGCCCGTCCGGCGAGTGGCAGTCATACGACATCGTCTGGAACGCACCGCGTTTCGATGACGATGAACTTGCGGAACCAGCCACCGTGACCGTGCTCCACAATGGCGTTGTGATTCAGCACGCAACGGAAGTTCTCGGCACCACTGGACACCGAACACTGCCGGAGTATGAGCCCCACCCATCCGAGGGACACCTCCGCCTCCAGGACCACGGTGATCGCGTTCGATTCAGAAACGTCTGGTATCGCGAGTTGTAGGGCCGATCAAACTGACCGCCCATTTCACGAGGTTTTCTGGCGGGACAGGCCAGTGCCTCCGGGTCGTTCGGGAGATTTGCGATCTTCCGTAATGACGTGAAGCTTCCATTCTCGCACCACGTGTCCCCGGAGCGGTTCCCCGACAGTAGATCACTCCCTTCGAAGCGACTAAGCAAGTATCAAAAGAAGGTGCGAACATGTCCGAGGAACTTGCCGTCTTTGATGGCAATCCGGCCGTGACCGCCTCCCGCCCATCGTGGCCGATCTGGGACGACCGCGAGGTGACCGCCTTGCGAGAGATACTCGAAAGTGGTACCTGGGGGACCAACGGAACCCGGACCACGGCATTCGCCGCGGAATATGCAGAGCGTCACGACGCCGAACACGGCGTGATGGTGACCAACGGGACGATCGCAATTCGGGTTGCGCTCGAGGCCGTCGGGGTCGAACCGGGCGATGAAGTGATCGTGCCGCCATACACCTTCGTTGCCACCGCGTCGGCGGTCCTGCAGTCGAACGCCGTGCCGGTGTTCGCGGACATCGAATCCGACAGCATGTGCCTCGATCCAAATGCCGTCGAGGAACAGATCACAGACCGAACGAGTGCCGTCATCCCGGTGCACCTGGGCGGTCGGCCCGCCGACCTCGAGGGACTCAAGGACGTTTGCGAGCCCCACGACATCGCGATCGTCGAAGACTGTGCACAGGCACACGGTTCCTGGCTTGACGGCGAGGCGCTGGGAACAATCGGCGACGCCGGCTGTTTCAGTTTTCAGTCCTCGAAGAACATCAACGCGGGCGAGGGTGGCCTGATCCTCACGAACGACGACGACATCTATACGCAGGCCTGGAGCATCGCGAACGTGGGGCGGATCCCCGACGGTGAGTGGTACGAACACGCCGTACTGGGATCGAATTACCGCGTCACCGAGTTCCAGGCGGCGATCCTGCAGGCGCAGATGACCCGCATGGACGAACAACTCGAGCGGCGGCAACGCTCCGCTGATGTACTCGACGATGGACTCGCGGGCGTCGATGGAATCCGTCCCCAGTCACGTCATCCGAAGACGACATCCCGAGGATATCACCTCTATCCGATCCAGTTTGACCCGGACAAGCTCGCCGGCGTCGACAAAGCGACGTTCATGGAGGCGGCACGGGCCGAGGGAGTTCCCGTCGGTGGTGGCTACAACCCGCTGTACTCCCAGGAACTGTTTACGGAGATCGAGGAGCGAGCCCCCGCCGTCGTTGCCCTCGCCGAGACGATCCCAGATTACGCGAACGTCGAATGTCCGGTCACCGAACGGTTGTCGAAAACGGGTGGCTGGATGGCACAAACGGTACTTCTGGGCGACGACGAGTACATCGAGCAGATCGTGGCCGGCTACGAGAAAATCGTAGCGAACGCAGAACAACTGGTTGCTGAGGCGGCCTAATCGGGAACAATCGCCACCAACGGTTACAATCCGGGCTCGCAGGATCCACGAGCCAGTGACCCGGCGGATACCGGTTTCCCGCCGGTCGCAGCCGGTACGTTCGTCTGATTGCCACGTTTTGCCCGATACGCCAGATACGCGATTCCCTGCACCTCTCGCACGTCGTGTCGGAACCCACGCTCCTCACTGACGTCAACCGTCGCATCGAGTCTGCTGTCCAGCGCATCCACGATTGCCGGGTTCTGTGAACCGCCGCCGAAAACGAGGACCCGATCAACCGGCCCATCGACGAACTGCTCGACGTTCAGGGCGATGGCCTCTGCTGTCAGGGCCGCAAGGGTTACCAACAGGTCGTCTCCCGACACGTCGTGCTCGGCTGCCAGTCGGGTGACCCGCTCGAACTCAGCCGGCCCGAAATCGTTCCGGCCGGTACTCTTCGGGGGTTCCCGTGCGATGAAGTCTTGCTCGAGCAGGGCGGCCAACAGTGCCTCGTCTACCGTTCCCCGGCGGGCACGGGTGCCGTCCACGTCAAATCGTTCCGCCCCGTCGGACAGTTCGCGAACGTTGGCATCGATGAGCATATTTCCGGGCCCCACGTCGAACGCTCGAACATCAGACAGGCCAGCCTTGGCGGGAAGATACGAAACGTTCGCGATCCTGCCGATGTTCAACACGAGACGGTACTCCGTTGAGTCTCCATACCGCATCAGATTGAAGAGGGCGAGGGAGGGAGCCCCGGATCCGCCGGTGACCAGGTCGCGAACGAAGAAGCCTGCGACGGTATCCACGCCGGTTCGCTCCGCCACGATCGGTGCTTCGATGAGCTGTAGGGTCGACGGTGGATCCCCGTCAGGGAAATGCCGGACCGTCTGGCCGTATGTGCCGATCACGTCGATCCCCTCGAGCGAGATATCCACCTCGTCGACGAACCCAAGCACGGCCTCCGAAAACTCGTGACCCACCACGAAATTAAAGTGAGAGACCTCCTCCAGGGTCACTGGCTCTCGCTTGACGAACGCAAGCAGGTCCTGCCGGGTTTGGACATTATAGTCTTCTTCCCCCGCGGCGACGAGCGAGAGGTCGCCGTTCCGGTCCACCTCGATAATCGCGAGGTCGATTGCGTCCATCGAGGTTCCACTGATTACGCCCAGTGCATAGGCCATCGCCATTGTCTGCTAGGGTCGTGCGCAGAGACACCGTGGTCTCACCATGCTCAGGACACGGTGTCGAACGTCGTTTTGGACGGTTCTGTGCGAGATGCAATCCGGAAAGACACTCCAGATCGTGTAGCTGGGTATTTCGTCCGAGGCGAGTGTCGCTCCAGTCAGAGCTCCTGCCAATAGGTGACGTGCGGTCGACAGATGTCGAAACCAACCTTCTCGTAGGCTGCCCTGGCAGGGGCGTATACCTCCGTCAATCCCGTCGATACCTCGGCGTACGACAATCCCCGATCCCGAAACTCCTCGAGTACGTGTTCGTACATCGTGGTGCCGATGCCGTGGCCCTGGGAGGCTGGATCGACGGCGTTGTTGCCGATGGTACCGATGCCAGCCCCACCGTCGACCTTGAACGTCACGTAGCCGACCACCTCGCTGTCGAGAGTGGCAACCCTGACACGCTCCGGCGCACGACGGCATTGCGTCGCCACCTGGCCGGCCTTGTGCTCCTCCCAGTCCCCGTATTTCGCCCGAAAGAGTTCCTCGCCCATGTTCTCTCGGTAGTGCTCGTATGGCGGTCGCCAGGCCGCAACCGTGATCTCCCGAATGCGCTCCAAATCGTCGGATCGATAGCGACGAACGTCTGCCGACTCCCTCGACATGTCACGGACTACGCGGAAGCCCGCATAAACCCGTTGCCGCTCACCGCGGTCGACCTGGCGGGTTTATACGCGCAGGGGAACCACCCAGCCCACATCGACATGAGTAATGCAGCCGAACCGCGGATTGGCGTGATCGGAGTTGGCGGCTGGGGCACCACACAGGCCGACCGGACCGTTGATCTAGGCGGGCAGATCATTGCCGGCGCGGACCCGAACCCGGACGCCCGCGAGGCGTTCGAGGAACAGTTTGACGCGAGAACCGTCGATGACTTCGAAAAGCTACCATACGACGACCTCGATGGCGTTATTATCGGGACGCCGAACAAATTTCATGCACCGGCTGCTGTACACGCGCTCGAGCGAAACGTTGCGGTTCACGTGGCGAAACCGATGGCCGATGCAGTAGCAAGCGCGGAGGACATGCTCGAAGCCGCTGACTCCTCGGACGCCTGGGGGATGGTCGGCTTCACGAGCCGCTTTACGCCCGGGGTGGAGCTGTTTCGTGCCTACCACGGCGACGGTGCATTTGGCGAGATCTCGCACGTGGAAATTCAGACGATTCGACGGCGGGGCATTCCGGGCAAGGGCTCCTGGTTTTGTAACGCGGAGTTGGCCGGTGGCGGGGCACTCTACGATATCGGCGTCCACTCGATCGACCGCGCCATGTACATGCTCGACTTTCCGGAGCCGACCGAGATCACGGGCGTCGCTCGCATCCAACTCGGAGATCGATTGGACTACGCGGACCCCGACGGCTGGAACCGGAACTGGGAACTCACGGACGAACCCTTTACCGTCGACGACTCGACGTCCGGTTTCGTTCGGTTTGCCTCGGGCATGACCATGAGTCTCGAAGTGGCGTGGGCCACGAACCGCCCACCATCCAGAACAACGCGGATTCGAGGGACCGACGGCGGGGCCGTCCTGGGCGGGGAGGGGGATCTCGAAATCAACACGACCGCACAACACGGCACGGACCACTACGTCGATACGACGCTCCGTGGGGAACTGGAACACACCGGACAGGCCGGGGCGGCGGCGGTTTTTCTCGACGGACTGCGGGCAAGCGACCCGCCGGGAACATGCACGTTCGAGGAAGGGCTGTTGACCCAGCGTCTCATGGACGGCCTCTATGTATCGAGCGATCGAGGACAGGCCGTACCGTTCGATGACATCTAAACGTACTGGTGGAGATCGAACCACGAGACGGATCGACAGCGTCTCCGCCGTGAAGCCTGGATCGTCAGGCTTGCAACACCGATAAGTAGGCGGAGCGGGCCTCTCAAGGCAGCACTTGCATGGCAGCGGCAACAACCCATGTCGCGATCGACATCGGAACGAGTTCGGGTACCTGCGTGCTCGGTGCGGTCGGGCCGGAAACCCTGACAGTCGAGGAAGTCCACCGATTCGACTCCCGGCTGCTCGACGACGAAAACCGGCGGGAGTGGCACCTCGAGCACCTTATCGACGAGATCCTCGTGGGGATCGAGGCGGCGACGGCGCGGACCGATGAGATCGAAAGTATCGGGATCGACGCCACCGCGGCGGGTTTCGGATTCGTCGCGGACGGAAAACCGATGGGCAATCCGGCGAGGGAGGGCGTCGCTCGACCGCTCGACGCATCCCACCGCGACGCGTTCTTCGAGACCGGTCACCGTCGACTACCACTGACGTATTACTACCAGCAACAGGAACACCCGGAGATCGTAGAAAACGCGGACTGGCTGTTGCTGGCTCCGCAGCTGCTTGGCTTTCTCCTGGGCGGCAACCCCGCCGGGGAGGTGACCTATGCAATTTCCGGGGGACTGGGGAGTACCAGGACCTGGGATTGGGCGACTCCCGTGCTCGAGGACTGGGGACTCCCGACCGATATCCTCCCGCCAACGGTCGAACACGGGGAATCCCACGGGAGACTGTCCGAACCCATCGCCGAGGAGCTCTCCCTTGGGAGTTCCCCGGCAATCAGAACCGTGGCTGGGCACGACACTTCCTCGGCCGTCGCCGCGATTCCGTTCAGCGACGACGAATGCGCGTTTCTGGCGACGGGTTCGTGGTTCATTCCGGGCTTCGAGCTCGAGGAACCGGTTATTAGCGATACGGCGTTCGAAACCAAAACCGAAAATGTGGGTGGGATCGCCAGCACCAGCCGATTCGTGCGAAACATCCAGGCGTTCAGTATCCTGGAACGATTCCGTCGACACTGGTCGGCGAGCGGGTATGATGTCGAGTACGATCGACTCCTCCGGGATGCGGCAGCAGCCCCTGCGTTCGAGACCCTCGTTGACACGACCGACGAACGCGTCCGCCGGGGAGAGCCGTATCCGGACGTCTCGGCAGGGTTCCAAGCCTACTGTACGAGCACGGACCAACCCGTCCCACGGGAACCGGGTGTGGTGACGCGCTGTTTGTTGGAGAGTCTGGCGGCCGAGAGTGCAGTCCTCATCGAGCACCTGGCCGCGTTGAGCGGTGAATCGCCGAGCGAACTCCGTCTCGTTGGCGGCGGAGCGAAAAACGCGATGCTCTGTCAGTTCGTGGCGGACGCACTGAACGTGCCCGTGCTTGCCGGCGCCCCCGAGGCGACAGCGATCGGTAACCTGCTGACGCAGGCAATGGGTGCCGGCACGCTGGAATCACTGACCGAGGCAAGAGCTGTCTCTCGCAAGCATATCCGGTTTGACCGATACGATGCTGTCTCGCCCAACGACTGGCAGCGGCCGAAAGCGAGGATGGCTACGCTATTGCTGGAGTGAGAGGCTTCTCCGCTAGCCCGTCGAGGACGCGATTGGATTCACCACAGACTCGCTACACCGCCCGGATTGATCAGCCAGGTCACCCACCAACCGCGCTTACGGCATCCCACTCGCGAGTTCCGAGAGCGTCTCGTACGGATCGTCCGCCCCGACGACCGCAGAAGCCGCACCGACGGCGTCGGCACCGAGCTCGAAGGCCTTTGCCACGTCCTCTCCCGTTTTGATGCCCCCGCCAACGAAGACGTTCGTTTCGGGATTTGACGAACCCACCATCTCGACGAAATCCCGCACACGACCCGGATGCGTCCGGGTGATCGCTCGGTCGGTCGCGATATCCGCCGGCACTTCGTACACGACCGTATCCGGTTCGAGACTGACTACGGCCCGCCCCGCCGGCTTGCCGTGGGCGGAGACGACGGAATGGAGCCCATTCGAGTGGCATCGTTCGATCAGGGTAGCGATATCGTCGATCGACATCCGCCGCTCCGCGTGATTGATCGAGACCGCACCAGCCCCCGCAGCTGCCAGCGTCTCCGGGAGGATCACGCCCATGCCCCGACCGGCCGTCGTTGCGTCCGCGTGTTGACCCATGACCGCGAGGTCGGTCTCACGGGCGATCAATCGGACATCGGGGTGTTGTGGGCTTACCACGAATTTGACGTCAGTCTCCCGCTGGACACGGTGGACGGTCCGGGCGAGGGCGAGTCCATCCTCGCCTGCCGTCCCCGGATATGCCTTGAAATTAACCCAGAAAAACGGGGCTTGGAGGGTCATTGGGGCCCCTCATTTGCGGTCCATGGCTGTACCGTGAACCGAATCGAATCGCTCTCCATGATTTGATCAGTGCAGAACAGTGACGTCAATCGTTCGTTGTCTGGGGCCGTCGAGCTCGATGAAGAGCACGTCCTCGTACCCGCCGAACTGTAGCTCCCCGTCGATCAGTGGAACAAGCACCGGGCGCCGGACGAACGAGGCCAGAATATGGGCGTAGGCGTTGCGCTGGGTATCCGTATCGATGTGGAGCTGGTCGTGGAAGTACCATGCTCCCGGCGGCACGAGGTCCGTATAGGCTTCGAGCATGTCCTGGAGGAGGTGTTCCTCGGCCTCGTTCGTGGTCAAGGCCGCGCTCGTATGGCCGGTCCGTGCCAGAACAAGCCCGTCGTCGACCCCCTCGGCCGCCAGTGTACGCTCGATGTCGCCCGTAACGACGAGACACTCGAGACGTCGTTCCGATTCAACCGTCACGCCGCTCGTGTGGAGCTCCATGCGTTCTACCGTCGACCTCGTCGGACAACGGCAAAAAGCCACCCCGTCACCCACCTGGGCGGAATTGGATGGAAACTGGCAGCTCCGCCATCCCGTGTCGGTCCAAAGGGGAGTTCGAGTAGTAAAGGACAAGCGAACGAGGGGGTGGACCCACGGTACGTCCTTCGCGTCTGCGGAAGCGCCTCCGATCGATGGGACATTGAGCACCGGGCGGCCACGTAGCCGGGGAAAGTGACTGTGGCCTAAAGAACACATTCGAGACGTCCGGACATACATTTTTAAACCTCGTGTTGGAGGGGAGATTCAGGGTCTTTGATAGCACAGCTCTATATCCTCAGGAACTTGTGGTGTTGCTACTCGCAGCGGGAGGGCTCGTTCCCATCGCCGTCTACCGGGAGAAGGTGGCGAAGTGGGTGTTGCTCCCGTAAGTCTTCCTCTTCATTGGGGCCCTCCTGACGGACCTCGAACATCTCGTCTGGCAGGGCGCGCTGAATTACCTCGAACATGGGGTCGGCAACATCAGCGCGGGGGTGACGATGGGACTGGCGGCCTTCGTGGGGAAACAGCGACTCGCGAGCTCGGGGGAACCGACGAGCGGAGGGAAATGAGCCGTGTGGCGCGAGACGCTTATTCCTTACCTCGATCTGGCCGGGATGGTTGGATTTCTCTTTGCTGCGGCCTACGGCACCTCGAATTATCGGACCGCGGATATTGAGCGCCCGTTCTGGCTCGCCTTTACTTTCACGGCCGGACTCGGCGCCCTCTGGCTCGGCCTCGTGAGCCTGGAGTGGTTCGGCGTCAGTCCGTTACTACTGGACGAGTTCAGCACGTCGCGTCAGGCCGTCGTGATCGGGCTCTACGCGATTGGGGTGATCGGAACTGATGTGATCGTCCGGGAATTGGGCAACACACGACGGGAGATCGATAAACGGGCCTCTATCGTCTCCGTCCTGAGTCGTCTGCTCCGGCACAATATTCGAAACGATATGACGATGATTCGCGGATATCTCATGGCGGACGGCGGGGAAGAGATCGTCAAGGAGAAAATCGACGAACTGCTCTCGACCAGCGAAAAGGCCAGAAAGCTCGAGCAGACCCTCAAAACGGACGAACCGTTTCGACAGGTATCGCTCGGTGCCATGTTACGGGAGATACAGGATGATATGCCGCGTACATATCGATGCGAATCGATCGACTTGGCGATCGGAGACACCGTAGATCTGCTGGTTCCCATCAGCATCCGGACTGCGCTCGAGGAACTCATCGAGAACGCAGTCGTCCATGGCGGTGAGAACCCGAGCGTCGTCGTGAAAGTGTCGACAACCCCGGAGACCATCCGATTTGCCGTCATCGACAATGGCCCGGGGTTACCGGCCTCCGAACAGCAGCTGCTTGACGAACTCGAGGAAACGGGGCTGTTGCACAGCGACGGAATCGGCCTGTGGCTGGTACAGTGGATTGCGGCCAATCACGAGAGCGCGCTGGAGGCCCGCGTTGGGCCGGATGGGACGACCCATGTCGATCAGCTTACCCAGAGACACGACCGCGAAGCCGCATCGTCGGTTCGAGGTGGAAACTGGAAACGTCGGATACGATCGATATCGGGCGATTTTCGAGCAGCAACGCGAGGCATGTGTGCTCGTCAATGACAATGGGCGAATACTCGATGCGAATCAGGCTGCCTGCGACCTGCTCGGATACGAATCAGCAGACGTATTGGGGAGGGCACTCGAGGACGGTGCGCCGACAACCATCGAGTTCGATACGATCCTCGAGGAAAGTCGCACTTTGGATGCCGCCACGGGTGAACTCGAGTTCGGGGGCGAGACAAGATCGGCCACGTTCACGGCTGTCGCGGACATCACGATCGGCGAACACCTCCTGGTGATCTCCGAGGATCGCAAACACTGACATCATCGACGAGTCATCCGGATGCGGTCGTTGCCATCTGTGGAAGGCTAACACGAAACGCGACGCGTGCATTTCCAAACACGAAAATAAACGGGACGGCCACCGCTGCACGTGGGCGAGCACCGACACAATGGAGGAGATCGCGAACTGCTGGTTCGCGGGTACTCAGGCCGGCTGTTGATCAGCCTCTCGATCGCCTACCTCGCGATCCAGTTCGGCAGGAACGTGCTCTCGCCACTCTTGCCGACTATTATCGAGGACCTGGCGATTACCCCGTTTCAGGCCGGACTCGCGCTGACCGTTATCTCCTCGACGTACGCCCTCAGCATGTATCCGGGTGGGCGGCTGTCCGATCAGTTATCGCGGAAGACTGTCATCGTGGCGGCGGCACTCGTTTCGATCGGCGGATTCGCGCTCCTGACAGTCGCCTTTTCGTACGGCCCGTTCCTCCTAGGGGCGGCCGTGCTCGGACTGGGTGCCGGGCTGTACTGGATTGCGCTGCGTGCCCTGCTCGCGGATCTATTCCTCGAGCGCCGTGGCCAGGCCTTCGGGATTCAGGATTCTCTCGGCTTCATCGGGCCAGTCCTCGCCGCGGGCGGGGCGGTCGCGGTTCTCGCGGTCGCCACCTGGCATGCGTCCTTCGTCCCTGTGATCGCGATTCTACTGGTCTCCGTGGTACTTGCTCACGTCTGGATTCGTGAGCCCTACGTACTGGATCGTGTGCGATTAGATATCCGCGCGACGGGCAACCGGGTGTTCGGTGACCCGAAGATCCGGAAGTTGATGATTGCCTACACGAGCGGTATTTTCGCCATGCAGGCGGTGATCGGATTTCTCCCGCTGTTTCTCTCCGCAGAGCACGGATTCTCCGCGACACTGGCGAGTGCAGGATTCGCAGTGTTGTTCACCGGCGCGATCATTACGCTGCCGATCGCGGGCTTTCTAGGGGACCGCTTTGCCTACCTTCCGGTGGCGATTGGAGGATTGGCGGTGAGTCTGACCGGGCTGTTGATATTCGTCTTCCTTTCCCATCCGCTGCTGGCGTTGCTCGGCGTTCTGAGCTTCGGGCTCGGCATCTGGGCGTTCCCGCCCGTGATTCAGGCCTATATTTTCACGAGGCTTCCCGCCGACAGCATGGGTGGAGATTATGGGGCGTTCAAAATGATCTACGCGGGGATCGGTGGGCTCGGACCAGCATACGTCGGATTCATGGTCGGATACGTCTCCTATACGGTGGCATTTCTCGGATTGATCCCGTTCCTGGTCGTTTCGATGGCCATCTTCGGACGGTTCTGGGCAGGGTGACAGGGACTCGAAGCGATCCGGTTACGATTCAAGGGGTTCGAGTTCCCCTTCTTCGACTTCGATCCGCACACCGGCTTTTCTCTCCGGGAACTCCTCCGGGAGTTCGTTCATGTCGCGAACCGTCACTGAGACGACCCAGTCGTCGTTGCGCGTTCCGATTCCCACCGCGACGAGCCACTCCTCGCCACCGTACTGCTCGGCGATGTGGTCTCTCACGTGGGAGGCGCGTGCCCGTCCCGGATCCACGCACCCCGGCAGCACCATCGCCAAAGCCGTTCCTACAAGGACGAACGCTCGACGCGGGCAAAGATCATCCTGGATCATCGATATTGTTGGAGCGCGCGCGGCGTTCGGACCGGTCGGTCCGGTTCCCAGTGCTGGAACGAGACGAACAACGCGACGAAGAGGACCTGTAGGATGGCGACGTAGGAGACATCCGAGGCTGCCACCAGGGAGAGCTCCCGTATCCACACCAGGAACAACCAACTCGGCGCGGCGACCAGCAGTACCTGCGTGACTGCGATTCCCAGTGTCCGCACTCGGGGCATGGTACGACAACATACCCCGGGGGACTGGATAAAACAGTCGGCGGGAGTAACGGTCAGGGAGCAACCGAGATGTGTCACCCCTGCACTCACGACGACCCACAGTGCGCGGGGTTACCGCTCTTCGATCGCGAGGGCATCGCGTGTGTAGTCTTCGAGCAGCCCACGAAAACGAGCCCGTTCCGCACTCGAGAACCCGTGCGCTCGGATGACGAGCCCGGTGAGGACAGCCAGTATCGCGGGGACGGAAAACACGCCCACCAAAACGAGCTCGGAGGCGAGGAAGGGAACAGCTTCTACAAACCGTCTCCACACGAAAAACACGACCCAACACCCAAGTAGTCCGCCGATGGCGGTACCGCCGATCAGTGATCGGGTACAGTCCGCGGCGTCAGATGACGTGAAGACCCACGCCACCGTCCCAACCACGAGGAGGATCACGAAAGGGAGCAATGCCTCCAACAGCAAGGATGTCACGCCGAACTGGTCGATCTCCCAGGGGATGCGCGGGTATTGAATGCCGGTCCCCGCAAAGGCCCCACCACCCAGCAATCCGACGGCCAGGCCATGTATCGACACCCACTGCCGTCCCCATCCTTTCTCGGCGTCGACCCGCCCGAATGCGATGCCACAGATGACCGCGAGGCCGACAGCGATTCCCTGGTAAAAGAAATCACGGATTGCTGCTTCCACAAGGGAAGCAGCCACTAACGGATATGTAGGTAACATCACAGCAAGGATGGCCCCGGCGACTACATACCCGATCAGCCACCCGAGGAAACCACCTCCGAGGGCAACCTCGAACCACCGAGACACGTGGTCTGACACGCGCCGCCGCGATCGCCAGCCGAGGGACCAGCCGCCGGCGATCGGAAGCAGAAAGGCGAGGACGAGATAGAGCCCTTGCAGCAGGCGCGCAGTGGGGGCCACCGTGTACACCAGGACCGAGGCCTGTATCGCGACCGCACAGGTCGCCGCCAGCAAGACGGTCGGCTTCGTCACGAGCCAGCCCTCTGTCATTGGTGTGAGGTGACTAGGCCGATCGAATAATCGACCGGGGCGAACTCCCAACGACCATCTAATGGCAGTGGTGTGTCACGAGGACAACACCACGATATACTCAGTCGCCGGCTTCGAGCGAGTTGACCAGCTCGCAGATGTTTTCGACTGCCGCCGTGACCAGGGCCTCGCCGGTCTCCCGAGTGGCTGCCGTCGGGTCGCCGATGTTTCCCGCCTCGGTCAACTCCTCCATTTCCGCCGCCGAGAGGGCCCACCCCACCCGGTTGTCCCCATAGGCATCATAGGCAGTGAGCGGGACCGATTCGGCCGGGGGATCGATTGGCGTCGCCCGGTCCATCCGGACCAGTTCCGGATACAATGCGAGCATTAGACTGGTCTCGAACTAGGCCGCGTGAAACGATACCGCCGTGCGACGATGTTCCTCGGCTGCGTCCTCGAAAACTCTGAACAGCGGGACGTGAAAGGCATCCAGGTCGTGCTCGGTGCGTAGCTCTCGGACGACGATTTCAAGCTCCGGATCCTGTGCCAGGTAGCGGCCGTTTAACAACAACACGTGATCGATCCCCCACTCCCCCGCGGAGACACAGATGTCCCGAACGTACCGTTGGAACGTTTCCGATTCGACGGTGAGCGTCCCCGGGCGAAACGTGTGGTGAGGGCTCACGCCGTACCAGATCGGCGGCGCAAGCAGACACGACGCCTGGTTGGCCACCCGATGTCCCGATGGCATCGGGCATAAATACGTCCACGCCGAGCGGCATTTGGTGTCCGTGCTGTTCGGTGCTCCCGACGGGAAGTAGCAACGTCCCCGTTTCCTCGACGGCCGCTTCGACCTCCTGCCACGTCATCTCCGCGAGTTCATATGGATCGAGGCTCATCTTGTGTCGCGTTCGCAGGGTGTACACATAGAAATGACCGGAACCGCCGGGATCAATACCGTACTCGCCCCCCACTCAGTCTCCAACATGGCGGGAGGGTCGACGGGGTGAAATCGTGGATCGCTCGGCCACCAGATACATGGATGCCGACGGTGAGTCGTGACTCACGCATGCAAATCGGCCTTTTCACGGCCCACGAAGAGTACGCCCCGAGCACCCTGATCGACCACGCCCGCGCCGGTGAGCGGGCCGGCTTCGATACTGTGTGGACCAGCGATCACATCCATCCGTGGTGGCACACGGACGCACATTGTGGGGCCGCCTGGCCGTGGCTCGGGACTGCGCTGGCCGAAACGGATCACGTGGCCATGGGGACGGGGGTGACACCGCCGATCGGCCGGTACCACCCGGGGATGATCGCGCAGACGTTCGCGACGCTGGGTGAGTTGTTCCCTGGACGTGTGTTCTTCACCCTGGCGACCGGGGAATCCATGAACGAAGTGCCGCTCGGGTTCGAGTGGCCGCCATACCCTGCGCGACGGGAGCGATTGATCGAAGCCTGTGAGATCATCACGCAACTGTGGACCGGCGAATTCATCACGTACGCAGGAGATCACTGGCAGACCAACAGCTGCAAGCTCTATACCCTGCCGTCCGACCCTGTCCCGCTCTACGTTGCCGGCAACGGGCCCAAAACGACGGAGGTAGCCGGCCGGTACGCCGACGGCTTTCTCACCCTGGTCGATATCGATCGGTACGAAGAGCAGTTGGTGCCTGCACTGGAACGCGGGGCCGCGGAAGTGGATCGGGACCCGACTGAGATCAAACGAATCAGACAACTGCTCGTCTCCTATGGGGAGGATTACGACGAGGCGCTGGCATCGACCGGGTTTTGGCGGGGTGTTCCAGCCGTTGGGTTCGACGAGGAAATCCCGGATCCACGGGAGATCGAGGCCGCCGGGCGGGAGTATCCTTTCGAAAAGATGGCAGAGACGTGGCTCGTGACGACCGATCCGGCGGATATCATCGACAGCCTCAAGGCCTGTGAGGCGGCCGGCTTCGACGAAGTCGAGATTCATTCGGCAAGCCCCGACCAACACGCCTTCATCGAGGTGATGGGCGACGAGGTAATCCCGGCGTTTCACTAACGGGTTGATTCGTATCGAACCGTAGCACGCAGCCCCGGTTTATCGACGCGATTACTGGTGACCGGACACGCGACGCCCACAAGCTATTTTCCCGTCCTGGGGGACCGTGAGGTGATGGGTATTCAAGTCGCGCTGCTTGGCGCGGGAGGCAAAATGGGGTGTCGGATCACCGACCAGCTGCAGCATGATGGTGCGTATTCGATCTCGTACGTCGAGCCCGGAGAAACCGGGCAGGCGCGGCTAGCGAGTCGCGGGATCACGGCTGTCGATCCCCCGGAAGAAGCTGTTCCCGGTGCAGATGTCGTCGTATTGGCCGTTCCGGACGAGCGTATCGGCACCGTGGCGAGGGAGGTCCTCCCGCTGATGGAACGGGGATCGATGTTACTCTTGTTGGACCCTGCTGCTGCCCACGCCGGCGTCCTCCCGGAGCGAGCAGATATCACGGTGTTCGTGAGCCATCCCTGCCATCCTTCGTTCCTGATGGCGGAGACATCGCTCGCAGCGGAGCATCCGGACTGGTTCGGGGGCCAGGGCCTGGACACCCAAGACATCATCTGCGCGTTGCATCGAGGGGACGAAGCGGATTATCCCACAGGCGAGGCGATCGCCCGCGACATCTTTGCACCAGTTCGCACGGCCCATCGTGTCACGACCGCACAAATGGCCATCCTGGAGCCCGCGTTGGTCGAGACCGTACTCGGGACCTGTCTGACCGTTCTGCGTGAGGGAATGGAGCGCGCGACCCAGATGGGCGTCCCCGAGGACGCGGCGCGGGCGATGCTCTACGGCCACCTGCGGATCGAATTCGGGATCATCTTCGGGCACACCGACTTCCCGCTCTCGGACGGGGCCCAGCTGGCAATCGAGGACGGAAAACGGGAACTGCTGCGGGATGACTGGGAGGATCGGGTGTTCGACCCCGAAAACGTCAAACAGAGCGTTGAACGAATCGCAGGAGATGAAGCCGGTTAGCCTCGAACATCCGGCCGTGGATCAAGAACCGGCGAGCAGTACTGAGATCACCGTTACCGCCTTCTGGGGCCATCAACGCTTGTGAGAATGGGAACGGAGATCCGCCAATCGCGAGATTAGCGGACCTGATCCCATGTACAGCCAGTACCTTGATGCTTGGGGCGTGTGACGACTCCGGTTGATTCTCATGGAGATCACCGACCTGCGGACGTTCGTGCACCCGGACGGCAACTGTTTCGTCAAAGTTGAAGCAAGCGACGGAACCTACGGCATCGGCGAGGCAGGGTTGACACGCCGCGGGCCGGCAGTCGCCACTATCGTCGACGAATTCAAGGAGGAACTCGTAGGGGCGGAGGCCGGTCGCATCGAGCACCTCTGGCAGACGATGTTTCGCGGTGGATTCTTCCCGGGCGGTGTGGTACAATCTGCAGCGGTCAGTGCCGTGGACATCGCCCTCTGGGATCTCAAAGGCAAGCAACTGGGTGTGCCAGTCTACGAACTACTGGGCGGGCGGACGCGGGATCGCGTTCCCTGTTACCCACACATCGGCGACCGCCACGACATCGACAAGCTCGTCGAGAACTGTCAAGCGAAACTGAACGAAGGCTGGAAATTCGCCCGCTGGGGACTGAGCGATCCGGAGGGTACCGATATATTCGAACCGGCACGTGCGGTACGATTCGGAATCGAACAGGTAAAAGCCGTCCGCGAGGCCTGTGGCGAGGAGTTAGAGATCTGTGTCGACATCCACACGCGGTTGGATCCCTCCTCGGCCGTAGAGTTCTGCCGAGGGGTTGAACCGTACAGTCCGTTTTTCATCGAGGACCCGTTGCGGAGCGAGAATCCGGCGAAGCTCCGCCAGATACGCGAACAGACTTCCATCCCGATTGCCGTCGGCGAACAGTTCGACAGCAAGTGGGCGTTCAGACAGGCGATCGAGGAGGACCTGATGGATTTCTGCCGCGTCGATCTCTGCCTGGCCGGGGGGCTCACGGAGGCCCAGAAGATCGCCGGCTGGTGTGAGACTCATTACATCCAGCTCGTGCCGCACAATCCCCTCGGCCCCGTGTCGACGGCCGCCGGCCTACATCTCTGTCTCTCGTCGCCACTCGTGGGTGTTCAGGAGCTGCCACGACCTCCGATGACGACGTTGTCCGACGTCTTTCCGACACAGGTGCCGTATGAGGACGGTCACCTCCTCGTCCCGGAGGAACCTGGCCTGGGTATCGAATTCGACGAATCGGCCTTCACGGAGCTCCCGGCCTACGAACCCGGTGGGGGCGTCGGATACCGACGGGAGGACGGCTCGTATACGAACTGGTAGGCGATCGAATCGCGGGATGAGCGAACAGTTGTGGTCACATCTCGCGGCGCACTCGCGAAACAGCTGGTCCCGACTGCGGCCGGCTGCTCACCCCAGGCCTGGCCCGGTTAGAGCGGTTCCGGGGGATCGGGCGAGTGCCGATAGGTCACGTCGACTGCCCCTTGCACCGGCTGGGCCCACTCGACCGCGTTCACGAGGATCTGTTGGACCTGGTCGTGGTGGAAAATCGGATACGTTTCGTGGCCCGGCGCGAAGTAGAAGATCCGCCCCCGCTGGCGGCGCCAGCAACAGCCCGACCGAAACACCTCGCCACCCTCGAACCACGAAATAAACACCGTCGCCTCGGGCTGGGGGATGTTGTGCGGTTCACCGTACATCTCCGATTCGGGAATCACGATCGCCTCCGGCAGGCCGTTGGCGATCGGATGCCCGGGATCAGTTACCCAGATCCGCTGGCGCTCCTCGGCGACCCGGAACTTCTCGTCACAGTCGGTCCCTACCAACCGCATGAACGGCTTGGCGTGATGGGAGGAGTGTAATGCGATGTAGCCCATCCCGTCCCAGACGGCCTCCACGACGCGATCGGCAATGTCGTCATCGACGTCGTCGTGAGCAGCATGGCCCCACCAGACGAGGACGTCCGTCTCCGCGAGCACCTGCTCTGTCAACCCGTGCTCCGGGTCCTGCATCCGGACGACACGCGTTTCGTAGCCCGCCTCAGCGAAGAAAGCCGCCATCGTCTCGCCGATACCATCCGGATAGATCTCCTGGGTTTCCTCGTTTTCCTGCTCGTGGATCCCCTCGTTCCATACAGTGACCGACAGTGTCATGGTTGGCTGTCGGTTACCCCGGCGGTACTTAGCTCTCCGGGCTTTCGGTTACCGGTCGTAGGTGGCGACGCCGCCACTTTCCGCGGCGTTCTCCCACGCCGTACAGAGCGCAATAGCATCGCCGACGCTGTCCCCACTGGGGGCGACGGCATGTGGCCCGGCCTCGTCGACCACGCTGTCGAGGAACGCCCGAAACGTCTTATCGAGCACGGGATCGAGCGTCCGCCCGAACACCTCTGCCGTCCGCCGGTTCTCGCCGCTCCAGAGGATACCCTCGTGGCCGGTATGGTGGCTACGGAGCATCCCGTCGGTACCGACAACCTCCACGTCCCACCCGTAGCGGGGCCCGTGATCGTTTGCCATCGTGATGGTCATAGTGCCGATCGCACCGTCTTCGAATCGTACTGTCGCTGAGCCGAGATCCGGATGTTCCTGATACGGGGTGTTGGTGTTGGCGAGCTCGCCGGACACGCGTTCGGGCGTATCATCCACCATCCAGAGCAGCGCATCGGTCGTATAGAAGCCCATCGTGTAGGTAGTGCCAACTTGCTCGGGTGCGTGGCCGTCACCGTACTTGATACCTTCCCGCCCGGGTTTGGCGTGGTATACGGCCGTCTTGGCGCGGAGGACGTCCCCGATCACGCCATCGGCGATTCGCTCGTGGACGCTTTGGACCGCTTCGTCGAAACGATGGGGTGTCGTCGTGACTGCCGGGACGTCAGCCCGTTCTGCTGCGGCGGCGATTCGATCCGCGCCCTCCGCGGTGGCCGCTGCTGGCTTTCCGGTCAACACCGGCCGTCCCGATTCGAGGACCGTAACGGCGTCGTCGGCCCGCCGGGTCGAGAGACTCGAGACCACCGCAGCGTCGACCGCCTCGTCGGCGACCAATCCGTCGAGGTCATCGTGAATGGTGCAGTCGTACTCCGTAGCAAACTCCGAAGCGGAGGGACGACCGACCTTGGCTAACTGCTCGTCCGTCCGCTCGCCCGGAACCAGGGCGACGACCTCTACGTCCCCGGCAGCTGCCGCTTGATTCGCATAATAGTGGCTGTAGTACGATGCTAGACCGACGATACCGAGGCCGACTGTCATGGCCGGGATCTTCGAGGACGGACCTTGTAGCTTCGGATACTGGTCGACGCATCGGAAGGATTCATGCCCGGATCGCCAGTAGGTGCAGTGGTTATCGCCGGCAGGTAGCTCCCCACGAGAACACACAAGATCGCGACGCGACTCTTGGCATTAACCTCGGGTCGGCAACAGCAGGGCTGGGGGGCATCGACCGCCAAACCGACGAAACAGCATTTGTCGTCCGTGTCGACATCGAACACCAGAGCGTAGAACGGATCGATCGCAAGGAGCCCTGACTCGGTCTCGCGCACGGAAAACGTTACAAGCCGTGCCGGGGAGGTCCTGTCATGTTCAAGCGCGACCTCGATCGGGCAGTCATCGTTGCACTGGATCATGGTATGCACGGCGGCCCCTCCTCGCGATTTACCGACCCGGAGGCAACGCTTGATGGTGTGCTCGCGGGGGACCCGGATGGCGTGTTACTCGGTGTACCATTCATCGAGCAATTCCGGGAGAAACTGGCCGACGTGATCACCATCGGGACCGTTGACGTGCTCCACAGTTCGACCGTCCCCGGGGAGAGTGACGGGGCAGAGATTCACGAACAGGTCTTCTCGGCGGCCGATGCCGACCGCGCCGGGGCGGACGGGATCAAGGTTGCGCTCGTCTATGGACGGGAAGCCCCCGAAACGCTCGCAAACAACATCTCATTCACCGCGAAGACGGCCATGCGCGCCCGGGAACGCGGTCTCGAGGCGGTCGTCGAACCGACCCTGTGGGGTTCTCGAATCGAGGACACCCTGGATGCAGAACAGCTCTTTCACGTCAATCGAATCGGGTTCGAGATGGGTGCCACCGTGCTCAAAAGCCCGTATCCTGGAACTGCGGAATCGTTCGCCCCGATCGTCGAGGCGGCGCCAGTGCCGGTGTTGATCGCCGGCGGTCCAGCCACCGAATCCGACCGTGAAGCCCTCGAACTCGTCCGAGGCGCCATGGACGCCGGCGGGAAGGGGGTCATCATGGGCCGGAACATCTGGCAACGCGAAAACGTCGCCTCGATGATCCGTGCCATTGGCGACATCGTACACGACGATGCGGCTGTCGACGTGGCGATGCGACATCTCTAGGGACAGCTTGCCATTGAGGACACCATCCCTCATCGAAAAGCACGGGACCTTACGAAGGTTCAGACGAGAACCGAGGTATCGTGGCAGGTCACGTCGATCGATTCATTCCGCTGGAGTGCGTTATCGGCCGCTCGGGTGAGCTCGAAGGTGTTGACAGCGTCAGGGTAGGGAGAGCGAGGGAGCGCAGGATTGTCAGCACGGACGGCATCGACGAAGGCAGCGGCCTGTGCCTGGCGCTGAGTGACAGCAGTCTCAAACGATACCGGTTCGCCGTCGACGCACCCGCTCAGCGTCCCGTCGAGATAGTCGAATTCCAGGCGGAACCCGTCGCCGACGAGGACGAAGGTGGAGTTCCAGTCCGGAGCGGCCGACGTGGCGCCGATGTGACTGACGACGCCGTTCTCGTGTCGCATGGCCGCAACCGTTGCATCCTCGAAGTCGATCTCTTCGACGACCCGGTGGCCACCGACAGCGGCGACAGTGTCGACCTCCCCCGCGAAATGACGCAGCAGATCGAAATCGTGCGTGGACATCTCGAAGAGTTGTCCGCCGGATCTTGCTTTCTCGCCCCACCACGGGGTATCGGGGACGCTACTCTGGCGTTGTCCCGAGGCGAACGCGATATCGCGATCACCGATCAACGACATCGCACGTTCGACGACCGCATTATAGCGGCGCTGGTATCCCACTTGAGTGACCAATCCTGCCGCCACGACCGCATCCCGTATCTCGTACGCGAGGTCTGAATCCAGGGGGAGCGGTTTTTCGACGAGAAATGGAAGCTCGTGCTCGACCGCGAGGAGCTCCTGCTCGTCATGCGCAAAGGGGGGCACCGTGATGACCACGGCATCGAGGTCTTCCCCGCGATCGGAATACATCGTACGATACTCCGTATAGGTTGTTGCCCCAATTGCCGACGCCAGCGACCGTGCTCGCTCCACATCGACGTCTACGATATCAGTCACGGCGACACCATCGATCGTCGTCAGGTAATCGCTGTGGGTCCGCCCCATGCCACCGGCGCCGATGATACCGACTTCCATACGGCCGGTCACCGACGGGAGGAGGAAAGGACTATCGGCCACGGGCAGTGGTCACCTCGGCGACTGGTCAGGACGCCCTGCCTGGCCTATTTGCGGTTTGCCACCCTGTTCGAACCATGTCGGAGTCGAGCGGCAGTGGGTCGATGCGTAGTCGCGTCGAGGAACATCGCTATAAAATCTGGGTGTTGACACGGCTGAACCGGTATGTGCTCGCGGTGGCAGTGGCCGGTCTCGTGTTCGGCACGCTGGTGGGATTAAGTGTGGTGGGACCGACGGCGATGCGATCGGTGATCGAGACGGCAGACGCCCTCTGGTGGGTCTTCTCGCCGATGATTACCGCGATCATCACTGCGGTATCGTTGGTCGTCACGTTCAACCAGCTGGTGCTCTCCCAGGAACTCGGTGCGCTTGGGGACCAACGCACCCGGATGCAGGATGCCAGCGCGTTCCAATCCGATCTGGAGCCGTGGCTCACTGACGCCATCACACCGCCGGATCCGGCTTCGTTCCTGGCTGCCATTCTGGAGAGTGTTCAGAAACTGGCAGAAACGGTCGAACAAACGACACCGCAAGCGCACGAGGAGGTCCAGGACTTCGCAACGAACGTCAAGGATGACGCGCATGCGGTCGGCAACGAACTCGCAGAAGCCCAATTCGGCACCTTCGACGTGACCTTCGCGGCACTCAACTTCAATTACTCCTGGAAGATCTACGAAGCCCGCAACCTACTCGTGAGTCACGGCCAAGAGCTTCCGGCAGACGCCCTCGATGCCCTCCAGGGGGTCGTCTACGTGCTCGAGTTTTACGGGCCTGCCCGCGAACACATCAAAACGCTCTATTTCCAGTGGGAACTGGTCAACCTCTCCCGGGCAATGCTGTACACCGCGATTCCCGCCATCACCGTCGCCATCAGCATGCAACTGTATGTCGATCCCGTGGCCTTTCGGGGGACGGTACTCGGCGTGGATAACATCGTGTGGGTCGTTTGTTTGGCGGTCACGGTCACACTGTTCCCGTTCTTCATCCTCCTCTCCTACGTGCTGCGGATCGCAACCGTCACAAAGCGTACCCTGGCCATCGGTCCCCTGGTCCTCCGGGAGACCGAACGGTCGTCGTAAGCCGAGTCGCTTAACCCCGCAGGCCCGCCTTGCGTGGCCATGACCGTTGCGGTGACCGGCATCGACCGATACATCACGGATGCACCGCTACGGATGCCGTTCAGTTTCGGAAACGTCACCGTTACCCAGCAACCCCATCTGTTCGTCAGGGTTGCGATCGATACCCCCGCGGGGACAGCCACCGGTCTGGCCGCAGACGGCCTCTCGCCACTCTGGTTTGTGAAAGAGGCGAGCTTCCGGGACGGCTTCGACGCGATGCTGGCGGTTATCGATCACGCCTGTGAAGTGGCTGCGCACGTCCACCCCATGGAATCGAGCTTCGAAGTGTGGCGCGCGATCTACGAGCGACAACAGACCTGGGGCGAGGCCTCACCACACCCACCGCTGCTCTGGTCCTACGGGGTGAGCCTGATCGAACGCGCCCTGATAGACGCCATCTGCCGGTCACACGGGCTCCCGTTCCACGAGGCGCTCGCAACGAACACCTTCGACATCGACCTGGGCTACTTCCATCCAGAACTCGCTTGCAACAGCCCGACGTCGTACCTGCCTGGTACACCGGCCGACCGGGTCGCAGTTCGGCACACGGTTGGGCTTACCGATCCACTCGTTGCTGAAGACCTCACGGTAGATAACCGGGTCGACGACGGACTCCCGCAGACGTTGTGCGAGCACATCGAAACCCACGAAGTCGAGCACTTCAAACTCAAAATCGGAGGGCAACCTGAGCAAGACGTTGCCCGATTGCGACGGATCGGCGCGGTCCTGTCCGCGAGCCCCCTCGATTCGTATCGGATCACACTCGACGCAAACGAACAATACGACTCTGCCGCCGCGTTCAGAACGTTCTGGGAACGCATGGAAGGAATATCGGAGCTGGACACGCTATGCGAGCGTATCGATTTCGTCGAGCAACCACTCCCCAGGAACGAAGCACTCGGTAGTGAAACCGAACGGGTGCTTGATGACTGGGATGATCGACCGGCCCTCATCATCGATGAGTCGGACGACCGAATCGACAGCTGCGCGCGGGCCCTGGCATGCGGGTACGACGGGACGAGCCACAAGAACGTCAAAGGCGTTTTTAAGGGAATCGCGAACGCCTGCAGGATTCGGCAGTTGCAAGCATCCGAAGAGGGGCAATACGTCCTGAGCTGTGAGGATGCCGCGAACATCGGGCCCGTTGCGTTGCCACAGGATCTCGCCGTCGTCGCCTGCCTTGGGGTGGGACACGTAGAACGGAACGGCCACCAGTTTTTTCGTGGGCTGAGCATGTTTCCGAAGGCGATCCAGTCGGGAATCCTCGAAGCGCACCCCGATCTGTACGAGCGCCATCCTGACGGGTTTGCGACCGTCTCGATCGATGAGGGGGATCTCTTGCTTGATACCGCGAACGGGGCGCCCTTCGGCTATGCCATCGAGTTCGATCCCGCGCAGTTTACGCCCCTCTCCGAGTGGTCGCTGACGTTGTCAACGACCCACGACTGAAGTCGTTGGCTTCCGTCTCGAATACGTGTGAGGTAGGTTCAGGCCTGACCGGTTCGTTGCGGGAGCGGGGCACCGATCGGCGAGCCCTCGAGTCGGTCAGCCGCGTCACCCGCCTCGAGCCCAGTAGCGACGACGTCCAGTGCGACGTCGTAGACGTCGAGCGTGTAGTCGATATCCTCGGGCGTATGGCTGTACGTCGGGAACTGGACGCCGGCGTAGAGCACACCACGTTTGAGACACTCTTGCTGGAAAAGGCTCTCGACGACGTTGCCGTCGACCGTTTCGGTCCCTTCGAAGGTGATCGAACTCCGTGGGCCGTACCCCGAGCAGTAGGTGAGATGTTCGAGATCGTGATCGGCAGCCAGTCGATTGTAGCCGGCGACCAGTGAATCGCCCACCTCGTGAAGGTGTTCGGCGACGGGCTCGTCCCGGTGGATCGCCAGTGCGGCTTTCGCGGCGGCAAGCGAGGCGGCCTCACCGCCATACGTCAGCGAAAACACGATGTCGTCTCGTTCGAGTGTTCGCATCACGTCCGTCCGTCCTGCCAGACAAGAAAGCGGCATGCCGTTCGCAATGGCTTTGGCGAAACACCCCAGATCCGGCGTGACATCGAAGAACTCCTGGGCGCCCCCGGGAGCGAACCTGAAGCCGGTGACGATTTCGTCGAAGACCAGCAGGGCGCCGTGTTCGTGGGCGAGTGACTTCGCCTCCGCGAGGAAATCGTCGGCAGGAGGTGTGGTTGCAACCGGGTTCATCACCACGGCGGCGACGTCATCGGGATACTCGTCGAAGATCGCCTCGAGGCTCTCCAGGTCGTTGTAGGCGAAAGACGCCGTGTACGCTGCAATCCCCGGCGGGATGCCCGCGTTCGCCCGCGAGTTCGCCATCCACACGTCAGGCCAGCCATGATATCCCTGACTCGCGATGACGGTTCGATCCGTGTGTGCACGTGCGAGTTTGGCGGCGGCTGCGGTCACGTCATTGCCGTTTTTCGCGAAGCGAACCATCTCAGCACACGGTACGAGTTCGATGATTTGTTTGGCGACTTCGACCTGTAATCGATGGGGAGTCGAAAAGGCCGTGCCCTTCCGAACTTGCTCGACGACCGCTTCGCTGACTGCCGGGTAGTTGTGGCCGAGCACGATGGGACCGCGGGCCATCGGGTAATCGATGTATTCGTTGCCGTCGACGTCCCAGCAACGACAGCCATCCCCTCGTTCCATATGGGTCGGTGCGACCCCTTGCACCCAGTTGGAGGGTCCCTTGCTCCCGGTGTTGGTCGCGTTCGGGATCAGCTCGGTTGCCTCCGCCAGCAGGCGGCTTGACTCGTCGGTGTGGCGTTCGGTGGGACCGGGTTCGGGGGCCGTGACCATGCTCAGCGGTGCGAGATGACCTCCTAATACGATTTTCCATCTACGTACAACTTCCCTGCCGGGGGATGAACCGATTCGTTTCCGGAGACGACGGACGGTAATCCTGGCCGAGGTGAGCCCGGCATGTGTGCAAATCGACCAATTCCCGACGCAGCCATAGTAAAACAACCTCCCTAACACCGCCGAACCGCTCCACGAATTCGAGGGACGCAATCAGCTACGAACTCTCGACCGGGAGATGGATGTCCGCCTCTGTTCGGACCCGTCACCCCGGAGTGAAAGATGACCGATCCACGAGCCGCATCCACCGCCGGTTCGATTCAACCATACATATACACAATAAGACATGATTGCAAATAGTAGCGCCTCATCTCCCGGATCGATGGCTGTGGCCAAACACCCACTGAGAGGATCCAAGCGATGGATTGGCGACGAACGGTTGTAGCTAGAGAAGGTCACACAATCGAGAACATGTCATATCGAGTATCTTTTGTTCGTCGGTCTCACTTCACCTTCTGTCGATGGAATCCTCCGCTGATGCGAAATCCGGGTGTGATCCGAATGTCCTCGACCGAATTGGGGAGGGGACCGTGCTCTCGACCGTTCTGCAAAACAGTGGCGTGGGCATCGTCGCGACCGGTGGGGAGGGCACGCTGATTGTAGCGAACTCCAAAGCCGCCGACATGTTCGGATACGAGGTCGAGGAGTTGATCGGGTGGCACGTCAGCGAGATTCTGGAGCTCGACACCGCTCACGGCAATGGCGCCGACACACTCCCAACAGAGGGGGACGTCCAACACGTCGTCGGTCGTCATCGACAAGGCCACCGACTCGAGCTCGAGGTAATCACTCGCACGGGCACGGCGAACGACACACCCCTTCGGACGGCAGTCATCCGAGAGCATGGGAACGAGCGGCGGTTTGACGATGACTTTACGTGCGCGAGTACCATCGTCGAGACGGTCGGCGACGGCATCTACGAACTCGATCTGGAGGGTCGGTTCGTCAATGTAAACGACGTGATTTGCGACGTCACCGGGTACGCCCGCGACGAACTGATCGGCGAATTCGCCACCACAGTCCTCGAGGAAGAGGCAGTCGAGGAGTGTCTCGACGTCATACAGTCGCTAATGGAATCAGATACCGAGGATGCCGGGACCGTGGAAATGCACGTACAAACGTCTGAGGAGGACGTGATCCCCGTCGAAGCCAGGATCGCACTAGTGGAGACGGAAGGGAAGGTGGCGGGGACGGTCGGGGTTGTCCGGGACATTAGGCGTCGCAAAAAGCGCGAACAGATGCTGGAACACCAGCGAAACGAGCTCGCCGAGCTCGCCAGAATCAACGCGGTCATCCGGGACATCAACCAGATGCTCGTCGGGGCCACCTCGCGCGAAGAGATCGAGCAGGCCGTCTGCAATCGACTGGTTGGGTCGGATTCGTACATGATCGCCTGGATCGGTTCCTACCGGGCGACCGATCGGACCGTCGAGCCGACCGCCGTGGCTGGTGTCGATCGATCGGAGGTCGACTCGATCGAGCTGTTCGAGGGCGCCGATCTCGGCGGACATGCTCACGTGGACGTTCTCGAAGAGCTTCAGCACGAACCGACCACTGAGAACGTGCGAGACGTCGCGGCGGAGTACGAGTTCGACTCGACGGCTGCGGTACCCATCAGGTACGAAGAATCCCTGTACGGCACGCTGTATCTGTACGCCGATCGGGAGTTCGGCTTTACCGAACGTGAGCGCGAGGTGCTGAACGAACTCGGCGACACCATCGGGCTGGCGATCAACGGCCTCGAAAATCGCAAGCTCCTCCACGCGGACACCGTCCTCGAACTGACATTCTCCGTCACCGATCCGTCCTGGATTTCTCGGGAAACGAGGACGGCAGATTGTACGATCGAACTGATCGACGTGGTCCCGCGGGATGACGACGGCGATCTCTATTACCTCTCGGTCACAAATTGCCCACCCGAGATATTTCTCGATCGTATTGCGGACGACGTCGACGGTGGATCGGTAATCAACGGCGAGGAGGACGGCGGGCTCGTGATGATCGAAAGCAGCAATGCCAACGTTGTCCGGTCGATTATGGACGCCGGGGCCCAAATCCATGAGGCAACCGCTAGCGAGGGCCAACTGCGGATCGTCGCCCACGTCGCACCGGATGCGGATATTACGGCATTGGTCGAGCGGGTCGAACGAATCGCTCCCGAGGCCGACCTGATCGCCCAGTGCGAGATCGAGCGCCCGATCCAGACGAGTCGGTCCTTCCGCGAATCGATCAAACGTGATCTCACGGACAAACAACTCGCTGCGCTGGAGGCTGCCTACCGTGCACGGTACTTCGAACGACCGCGACCGATCACCGGCGGAGAGATCGCGGATTCGCTCGGGGTCACCGCGTCGACCTTTCACCACCATCTGCAGGCGGCCCTCGATAAGACCGTGAGTGCCATCTTTGCCACGTGAATCCAAAGCGATGACACGCATTGGATACGCTGCTTATCCCGTTCCCGGGCCTACGATGAATCGTGATGACAGAGGAGACCGTCAACGTGGCCGTCCGTGACGAGATCCGAGCAGACACCGTCCCTGCGGAGACGGTATTCGAGGTACTCGCTCACAAAGAACGGTCGATGGCGCTGAAATACTTGCAAGAGTACGGTGCGAGTTCGTTGTCAACTGTTGCTGAGGAAGTGGCGAAAAAGGGCGAACGGAGCAATGCCTCGGATAGGCTCGCGATATCGCTCCACCACGTTCACATCCCCAAACTGGTGGCCGCGGGCCTCGTGCGATATGATGGCAACGTGATCGAGCCGACGCGGCGGCTCGCGCAATTGTCGCTCGTATCGGGCTGTCCGACAGGTGAGTACCGGATTCCGAAAGAGTTGACAAGCTGAGCGAACGAATGAGTTCGATCGGGACCCGATTCGTGATCGCTCCGGATCATGATGACTGAGTCCGTCAATGACGGCGTTCACCAGGTGATCCCTCGGTTCCTTTCACGCGAGGGGTCTGTGTGCATCCTTGGGAATTCGTGCGAGTATCTTCATGACTGTTGGGGACTGTCACCGGTATCCACCCCATACTCCATCACTGGATCGACTGCATGGAGTGGTACTGGTCAAGCAGCCCTCGCATGTAGCCGATCGCGAACAACCGACCTTTGTCGTGATACCCCGGCTGATCGTTCGATTCGCCGGCCATAGTCGGGAGGTGATCCGGGCGGATGGGGCCGTCAAAGCCAATCTCCTCGTAGGCGCGGATCGCCGCTGCCATGTCGGTCGGCCCCTCGTCGTGCCAGACTTCCGTGAACGATTCGGCCGTTCCCTCGACATCCCGGAAGTGTGCAAAATGAATGCGGTCGTCGAAGTGCTGGATCGTCGCTGGAATGTCGGCACCCATCGCCGCGAAGTTCCCCTGGCAAAGCGTGATTCCGTGGGCGGGAGAATCATGGAGGGAAAGGATACGATCGTAGTTTTCGACGCTGGTCACGATCCGGTCGATTCCCTGGATCGGACCGAACGGGGGGTCGTCCGGATGAAGTGCCAGCTTCACCCCGGCGTCCTCGGCCACTGGGATCACTTCCTCGAGGAAGTACTCGAAATTCTCGAATAGTTCCGCCTCGCTGGCCCCTTCCAACCCAGGTTGGACGTCCCAGTCCTCGTGTCGGAACTGCGTGGCCAGGGATCCGCCCCTGCCGGGAACACTCTCCGCCGTGCGGAGAACCTTCAGCGGGGCCATCCACACGTAACACCAGACGTCGATGCCGACCCGACCCATGTTCTCGAGGAGCGATGTTACCGTCTCGATCTGCTCGTCCCTGCCCTCGCGGCCGAGAATCGCATCGTCGACCGGCGGCCGGGATTCGATCACAGATATCTCGAACCCTGCATCGGCAAACCGATCGCGCATTCTCGCGAGCGGTTCGTACTCCCAGGGCGATTCGTCATCTCTGGTGGGCGGAAGTCCGGTGACTGCATGCTCGAGATCCATTTGCCGGGCGAGCTCCCATCGCTCTGTCTGCTCCGTCGAGAGGATAAGAGTCAGATCCATGGGGGAAACCGCCGGCTCAATCGGGTTAACGATTCCCATGTGAGCGGCATGCACCGTATCTGGATTCGATGGTTGTACTGAAGACAAACGCGATGGCCCGTCAGCCGGTGGAGGACTCGATGTGAGGATCGAGCTGTCCGGTATCGGACAGTCGACGGACCAGCTTATACCGGACTCCAGACATTGGAACCCGTCCCAGAACCGCGGGCTTGGTCGCACGTAAGTCGCCCGGCACGCTCAAACTCCAAGAACAACCCTGGCGGTTACGTAAGCGCCGGGAGGTACTTCTCGTTGGCCTCGAGCAGCTCCTCGGTCATCTCGTGGATTTCATCCAACGACAGCACTGCAGCGGTGAGCGGGTCGAGTTTCATTGCGCGATGGACCGCCTCGCGATCGCCCTCGAGGATCGCCCGTACCGCCTGTTCTTGCACGTGAATGTTCGAGCGGTTGAGCGCGGCCAACTGCGGCGGAAGATCGCCGACGGCACAGGGTTTGACGCCCGTGCCGTCGACGAGACACGGTACCTCGACGCAGGCCTCGGACGGCAGGTTGGTTATCAATCGATCGTGGTTACGGACGTTGATATTCATTCGGCGGGCCTGACCCGTTTCGATGGAATGGACGATCTGTCCGGGGTATTCGTGAGAGCTGCCGACTGTGAGGTCCGCCGGATCGTACAGCTCCTCGAGCGGGATCTCCCCTTTGTCGGTGCTATCGAGCCAGCCCTTGAGGTAGGTGGCGGTCGGCATGCGTCCTGCGCTCCCCGTCCCGGTCATGTCGTCGATCACCTTCTGATCGGTTCGGAAATACGGGACGTACTCGCTGGTGTGGTGGCTGGACTCGGTCGGAAACGCACCAAAATGCTTGAAAAACTCGAACCGGACCGTATCCTGCTCGTAAATATCCGGGTCCACCATCACCTCCGGAAGCTGCTCGAGCAGATCCTTCTCGCCGTGCCGGCATTCCAGTACCCACGCCAAGTGGTTGATCCCGGCGACCCAGTAGTCCAGTTCTGCCATAGCCTCGTCTCGATTCTCGACGGCCCCGACGTACTGGCCGATCCGCGAGACGGTTCCTTGCACGCTGTGACACAGGCCGTATACGTCCACGTCGGTCGCCTCATCGATCGCCCAGCAGTTGATGGCCATCGGATTGGTGTAGTTGAGGAGCGGCGCACCCGGGGCGAGTTCCTCCATGTCTTCGGCCAGTTCGAGAAGTGTCGGAACCGTTCGCAGCCCGCGGAACACGCCACCCGGGCCCAACGTATCGCCGATTGCCTGTTTGACGCCGTACCGCTCCGGAATCCGGATTTCGTTCTCGAACGGTTCCGCACCACCGACGTGAATGACGTTGATCACGTAATCGGCCCCGTCGAGAGCCCGTCGTCGATCGGTCGTTGCTTCGATCGTCGAGTCGATCGCGGCGTCCTCCTGGAGGATTTCCCCGATACGAGCGATGGTCTCGAGTCGCTGTTCGTCGATATCCATCAACGATATGGTGATCCCGTCCATCTCGGGATAGGAGAGCAGGTCGCTGATGAACGTCTTCGGAGCGCTGATGGCCCCGGCACCGATGATCGTTACTTTTGCCATGGGCGGGCTACCGGGCATCCGAGGGATCAACGTTGCGATGTCTGCGTCGACAGAAGAACGCTTATGCCACGTCCGCGATTAGTGCGCTCAATGAGTCAGGCCGAAATGTCGTTGTACCGGGGATGTACACCTGTAGTGAGCGCCGACTTCGACCCCCGTGACCGTCAAACGCTCTCGACGGCACTCATCGAGGCGCTCTCGGAGGCCAGTGGCATGGATCCACTGGAATTGCCCCCACTGTACGAGACAATCGACCTCGACGCCGTGTCCCAGCTGTTCGAAGCAGGTGGCGATACCACCAACACGGCGGCTTGTCTGTGTTTTACCGTCGACACATGGAACATCTTCGTCAGGGGCGATGGCCGGATAAGCGTCTGCGACAGGACCGTTCCGACCGATCCGTCCCCGATATTTGACGAGTCAGTCTGAGCGCCCGGGGTCAGAAAGTTCTTGCGTAAGCGCGATAATGTGACGGATCGCCGCCTCCGGCACCTGATCTTCGAGGAGCCGGATTCGTTTCCTTCGCGAGTCATACACGAGAAGTCCCTCTTCCGCCATCAGCGGCAGGTCGGCATGGTGCAACTGGATGGCGACAGGACGCGGATCATCCCCTGTGCGGGTAACGTGTTCGACGCACGCATCGAAGCTCGCCTCGTGGTCGGAAGCATCGAGAAGGAATTCCAAGATCTCGCGACACCGCGGCCTGGCCAGCACCTCGAGTAAATCATCGACGGGGAGAGGGTTCGACCGGCCACCACCACCGGTCGGTTGCTGGACGGTCACTGGCGATCACCCATGTGCGAAGTATACATAACGAACGATGATATAGATTAGGGTCGCGGCCCATATGGGAAAACGGTTACCAGGGAATGACGGACAGAACGTCTGGCAATCGTGTCGTGTCGGAGAATGCCAGGCGACTTCACCCGGTGCGCGGCATTGCCCCACCCGGTGCCTGCATTCGAGGAGTTAAAGCATGCTTCCAGCCTTGATATAGAGCAAGCGGGGTTCGGTTACAGGGAGATGCGCCAGCGGTGTGTAGCCTGGCTCGGTGGACGTGTACGGAAGTCGGGTACCGACTACACGGTTGTTCACACCATTGGTATCGTCGAGGCCGGCCCCCGTGGCTGGGTAACCCCTCGTGTATCGATCCTCGAGGACAAACACGGTCTGGCCGGACCGAACTCGATTGATGAATCGTCTGCCACTCCGTCCGTTCATCCTTGTCGGTACGATTCATCCGTCCGAAGAGATGGCGTTGGCGAGGATCACGTCGGTGTGTAGAACCGTAAACAGGATCTCGACACGCTGGTCGATCAATCGGTCTAGAAGACACGCCATCCGATGCCGGGCAGTGCGACCAGATCGTGTCTGTATCGTTGATCTTCCAGTGACACTCGTTGTGCTCGCCAATTGAGGCGGAACTTCTCAATGTGGTGTACCTCGCTGGCGCGGCGCATTTCCGCCATCCACCCCTTGCTGGCCTCGATCGTCGCGCGAATGTGCAAGTTCGCGTCAATCGGTGATCAACAGTCATCAACCGCACCGTGTCGACCTAATTGTCCGCTCACCGATCCACTGGGTCGAGAATGGACACGTCCGCGACGTCAGGTTGTGCCCAACAACCCTTGCAGGTACGCCAGGTCCCGCTCGGTCTGGGCGGCCAACGCCGCATACTCGAGGTCGTAATACTCGCTGTGGATCGACCAGATTCCGTCGAACCCGATTGACAGGAGATGACCCGTGGCCTCGTCGAACGGTGCGATGCCGTCCGCAACCGGATAGTGATCGAATTCCCAGGTGATCGTGTCGTCCTCCCCCTCGACCGCCTTCCAGCCGAAGTTCTTGACAGCCACCATCGTGGCGTACTCCTGGAGGAGATCGAGGCCGATCTCCCAACCCGAGCGCCCACCTTCGAGGGTCATGTGGCCGGGATCGAGGTAAGCCCCCATGTAGGCCGGATCGAAATCCCGGAGGAGCTCCCACACCACTGCCGCCTCGGCCGTCAGATGATCGCCCGAGTGGATGTGCAGCGCGGGGGTAACGTCGTATTCCTTGCTGAGATCGTAGATCCCGGCCAGGTCCTCCCGGCAAGCATCGATCTGACGTTGGATGTTCCCGAAGCCGTCGTAGTGCCAGTACCCCAGCTTGAGCGCCTCGACGCCGTTCGCAGCAGCAATGTCGAAGATCTCCTCTGCGGCGACATCGTCGGCACTCGTGATGCTCGTTGTCAACATGGGCACCGATAACCCCTTCCCCCGAAGAAGCCCAATGGCATCCGCAAGCTCGTCGGCACTCGCTTCGGGCTCGACATATCCCCCCGGGCGAACGGTGAGGTCCGCGCCGTCGAACCCCATCCGGACTAGTTCCTCACCCGCCTCCTCGAGCGGCAGCCCACCGGTCCGTTTGAGCATCTTCGTGAACATCACGACGGTCATACCTGGCTAAGATCGACGGACCCACTTAGCTCCGTGCCCTTGCGACGTCGCTCAGTACCAAGTCGCACCACTGTCGACGGTCATGTCCTGGGCGGTGATGTGCCGCGCCTGCTCGCCCGCCAGGTACACCACCATCGCGGCGATTTCTTCGGACTCAACGATGTCGTCGAGCGGCAGGTCGTCCGTGAACACCTGCGCTTTTGCAGTTTCGTAGCTGACGCCGCGACGCTCTGCCTGATTGACGATTACGCGATCCAAGCGATCGCCCGCCACCGCGCCCGGGGACACAGCGTTCACCGTAATATCGTCCGGTCCGAGTTCGAACGCAAGCGTGCGGGTGAGCCCGATGACGGCCATCTTCGATGCGGTGTAAGGGGTTCGGTTGACCAGCGGCCGCTTTCCGCTGATCGAAGAGATGTTCACGATCGCCCCGCGGTCGCTCTCGCGCAAGTACGGTACGGCGTGTTTGATCGTCCGAAACATCCCGGCGACGTTGACGTCCATCGTGTGGTGCCACTCCGCCTCCGCCACGTCCTCGATCGGAGCCGTTGGCCCGGCGATTCCGGCGTTGTTCACCAGGACGTCGAGACTGCCGAACGCGGCGACTGTCTCCTCGATTGCGGAGGCCACGCCCGCTTCGTCAGTAACGTCGGTTTCAATCGGTTCCGTTCGCGTGTCGTCGCCGATGCTCGCTGCCGTTTCGTAAATG
>SKQO01000163.1 GCA_007118975.1 Halobacteriales archaeon
CTCATGTATCCCGTCGTACTCGTGGTTCCGAGTGATGGCTCTCCGACCCTCCTCTTTGCCACGACCGCTGATGCACATGCACGGCATCAAGCCGCGTGCGAGCCCATGTTTACTGGCTTGGAAGGGCCATCGGGGTTTGTGGCCGATCTCGTCCATGTTTTGTTGCCCGCTCGCTCCTGCCTAGAGGGTGTCTCTCGGCGACGGATTCACCGGAGCTAAGTAGCTGGTACCTGTCGGGTTTCATGACTGCCACCGAATTTCTTATGTCAACCGGTAAATCACCCTCACAAATGTCCTCGTCGGGACGTCGACGGCCGGATGGTTCCGAGCTTGTCGCGGCGCTCGGGCTCGTCTTCGTCATCGCGGGGGTGGTCCTCTGGACTCAGTGGTTGCTCCCGAGGACTGATGCAGTCCACGAGGCGTTTTACGAACTCGTGATACACGTCGCCTTCGGGATGGCTATTCTCCTCGCGGGGGTGCACATCGAACGAAGCGAGTTAATCCCGGAGGAACGCCATTCGGTCATGGTGTGGTGTTTCGCGGGGTTTGCCCTCCTTTTCGGGCTCGCCATCTGGTCGGAACTCGGGAACCTCCTCCGCGGACGGATCACCCTTGAGTTCGTCAGCACGGTCGTCGTGTTCGGGGGAATGGGTGGTGCGTTCGGTGCCTTCGTCGGTGTCAACCGCGGGCGGGCAACGAGAAACCGGCTCCTCGCCGAACATAATGAAGCACAACGCGAGACGTTGATCCTTTTGACGCGCCTGTTGCGCCACGATATCAGAAACGACATCGCGATGATTACAGGCCACGCCGAGATGCTGGAAGAGTACGTGGGATCAGGTGGGGGGCGATCTCTCGACGTGATTCAACAACGAAGCGAGGCAGTCGACCGTTTGTTACGCGATACCGACACGCTCGTGGACACACTGGACGCAGATCGAGAGTTTCACGAAGTCGATATCACCAACGTCTTAGAGGACGAACTCGACTGCATCCGGGATGCGTACCCGGAAGTCACGATCGAAGTGGATGTACCCGACGATCTAAGCGTCGTCGCCGACGGGCTCGTCCACCAGTTGTTTCTCAATCTCTTCCAGAACGCCGTGGATCACAACGACCTGGACTCGCTTACGCTGGGCGTCCAAGCGAATTCCGAGACCGACGACCTGGTCGAAATCGTGGTCTGGGACGACGGCACCGGCATCGATCCGGCATTTCGGGAGCACTGTTTCGAGCTCGGCGAGCAAGGCCCCGAATCGGACGGGGATGGGCTCGGACTGTATCTCGTCTCCCGACTCGTCGATGTTTATGGAGGTGAGATAGAACTCGCTGATAGCCCTGACGGCGGGGCACAATTCACGGTGAGACTGCCGGGCACGGAGCAGGTAGAACAACGTGAATTGTTGGCTGCTCAGTGACGAACCACAATTCGATGAATCCTGTCGCCCCGGTGCGTATCGGCTTTGCCCGGATTTCCGATCGTCGGCCTGACGAATAGTTTCGAGTCGTCATAACGGCACGTACCACAGCTGATTCCCCTCCATTCTGGTGTAGCACGACGAGTGGGGAACCCAATCGGCCCTTACCGCCTTCGACAGGCGGACGAGTACACACGCAAGACAATTGTGTCCGCCGAAAAGCGTAATGAGGAAGGAACGAGATCGAACCCAAAGATGGGGAAACGTTTTTATCGAATTTCCAGGGACATTCTAGTATGGACATCGGTGTGTTAACGGTCGCGCTGGCTGACGATCCGCTCGAAGACGCGCTGGCGTACCTCGAAGAACTCGGCGTTGGCGCAGTGGAGCTTGGTTGTGGTGGCCATCCAGGTCACGATCATCTTCCAGTCGACACGTATCTCGACGACGAGACCGGGCAGGCGGACTTGCGCTCGCGGATTGACGAGCACGGGATGTACATCAGCGCCCTGGCGACCCATAACAATCCCATTCATCCGGACGACGAACAGGCGGCATCGGATGACGAGGACCTCCGGGAAGCCATCCGCCTCGCCGGGCAGCTTGGCGTTGACGCCATTACCTGCTTTTCTGGCTTACCTGGCGGCGGTCCGAACGACGAGGTCCCCAACTGGATCACGGCCCCCTGGCCGCCGGAACACAGCGAGGCCCTCGAGTATCAATGGGATGTAGCCGTGGAGTACTGGTCGGATCTAGCCGCGTTCGCGGACGATCACGGGGTAAACGTGGGTATCGAGATGCACCCGAATATGCTGATCTACGAACCACACGGACTCTTGCGGCTCCGGGAGGCCACCAACGAACGGATCGGTGCCAATCTCGACCCCTCCCATCTGGTCTGGCAAGGGATCGAGACGACGAAGGCGATCCGATTGCTCGGTGATGCGGACGCGATTCATCACTTCCACGCCAAGGACACGCGGGTGTACGAGGAGAATGTCCGGGAAAAAGGGATTCTAGACACGGCCCCGTACACCGACGAACAGGACCGATCGTGGCTGTTCCGTTCGATCGGATATGGCCACGGGGAAAGCTTCTGGAAGGACGTCGTCTCGACGCTTCGCATGGTCGGCTATGACGGAGCCCTCTCGATCGAGCACGAAGACTCGTTGACATCGGGCCGCGAGGGGCTCGAGAAGGGCGTCGATGTCCTCCACCGGGCGATATTCGAAACGCAACCAGGGGAGGCGTACTGGGCGTGAGGTGGTGCGCATGAGCGAACCACTCCGAATCGGGATGCTCGGGTATCGGTTCATGGGAAAGGCTCACGCCAACGCGCTGGCCCGGCTCCCGATGTTCTTTCCCGAGGCCCCAGCGACCGAACGCGATGTCCTCATCGGGCGTGATGAGGAAGCTCTGGCCGATGCGACCGAGACCTTGGGTTTCGATCGCTACGTAACGGACTGGGAAGCGGTTGTCGACGAGGTCGACGTACTCTACAATCTCGGTCCGAACAACGTGCATCCTGACCCGTCGATCGCCGCCCTGGAGGCAGGTACACACGTGTTCTGCGAGAAACCGCTCGCACATTCGCTCGAGGCGGCAGAACGCATGCGAGATGCCGCCGCTTCCTCGGAGGGCACTGCCGGTGTGGCCTTCAACTATCGCTTCGTTCCCGCCATCAGATATGCAAAGGAACTGGTCTCCTTGGGGGAGTTGGGACACATCTATCACGTTCGTGGCCGGTATTTGCAGGACTGGTTGGCGGATCCGTCCGCCGAGTGGAGCTGGCGAAATGATGCCGAGACGGCGGGATCAGGCGCCCTCGGGGATCTCGGCGCCCACACGCTGGATCTCACGAGGTTTCTGCTCGAAGATGTGGCGGGAGAGATCGAGGAGCTTTCCGGGCAGCTTCACACCTTCGTTGAGGAGCGACCGGCCGGCGACGAAACACGTCCGGTGACGGTCGACGACGCCTACGCCGCCCAGGCACGCTTCGAGAACGGGGCCATGGGCGTATTCGAGGCGACGCGCAATGCGACAGGATCCAAGAACGATCATTCGATCGAGATCAACGGATCGGAGGGGAGTCTGCGCTTCTCCCTCGAGCGACTCAACGAACTCGAAGTGCTCCGCCCCGATGGACGGGGCTATGAAACCGTGCTGGTAACCGACGAGAGCGATCCGTACATCGAACGGTGGTGGCCCCCCGGTCACATCATCGGCTGGGAGCACACGTTCGTACACGAGAATTACGAATTCCTGACGGCGGCTGCCGATACCTCGACGTTCGAACCATCGTTCGCCGATGGGTATCGAGTGCAGGTATTACTGGACGCGGTAGAACGCTCCGCCGAGCGCGGCGAGTGGGTCACCGTTTAAAGGTCGAAGCTCCCCTTCTCCGGCCCCAGCGTGGCTAAGTGCGATCACAGGCCACGTGCTTAATAGTCAGTGTGTCAGTTGATCGGTATGGGCTTTGTTGAACGCCTGCTGGGGTCGGTACTACGGGGGAATCCCTTCGAAATGGACGACGAGGAGGCCCCGTACCGGTGTATCCAGTGTGGAGCCGGATATCCGAAGTCGCACAAGACCTGCTCGAGCTGTGGGAGTCAGTTCATTGCAAAAACTGACGCTGCTGAAGACGCGCCGAACGAACCGACCGATCAGTGACGTGTTCGCAGCGGGGCCGACCGAGGTTCAGTTTCAGAGGGAGACCGGGACGTTCCTGCGAGCCGAATCGTAGATGGCCTCGATAATAGCGACTGATTTCCGTGCCTCCCTCGGGGCCACGGGGTACGGGTCGCCCCCGGTGACCGAGTCGAGGAACGCCTGGATCGTCCGTCGGTGTGGCGCGTGGTCGATGGCCATCGGATCCGCTGCGCCGCCCTTCCCGGCGTCGGCGCTTCCGAGCTCCTCGCGAATCTCCTCGTCGGTCGGACGTTCGTCACGGAACGACCAGATCGCGAGTTCGTCCTCGCGGATCTCTGCCGTACCATCGCGACCAGCCAGCTGGAGTCGACGTCTCGATCCTGGGTACATGGCCGTCGACCCGAGGACCTGGCCCAGGGTTCCGTCCGCATATCGGACGCTCGCGACGGCCGTATCTTCCACTTCGATCTCTGCGTCATCGTGACACAGGGTCCCCGTGTACGCTTGAACTTGATCGACAGGATTCTCCGTCTCGTCCACCCCAATCGCCAGCCCGGCCAGCCACTGAATGGCGTCGATGGCGTGAATCGACTGGTTCATCAGTGCCCCACCCCCGTCGAGCTCCCGCGTTCCCTGCCAGGCGTTTGCGTAGTACTCGTCATCGCGCCACCAGGGGACGTAGGCGTTTGCGACGGCGAGGCGACCGAACCGTCCTGAACGGGCCGCTTCGGCCACCGGATCAAGAACGTTGCTGAACCGCTGTTGAAATACCCCACCGAGATTCCCGTTTGATTCCTCGGCCGTTGCGATCATGCGATCAATCCGTTCGGTGGTGATCTCGAGTGGCTTTTCGCAGAGCACGTGAATGTCCCGCTCCAGACCGGCGGTCGTCGGCTCCAGGTGGGCCCCGCTGGGCGTACAGACGATCAACACGTCGGGCGCCACTTCGTCGAGCATCGTCGCCGTATCATCCCACCAGGAGGCGTCCCACTCATCTGCGAACGCTTCCCCTTTTGCCTTCGTCCGACACGACCCGGCAACGAGTTCTGCGTGTTCGAGTTCCGAGAGCGCAAGCGCGTGTTTGTCGGCGACTGCACCAACCCCGGCGATGGCGACCGCAAGTGATTCGCTCATGGTTAGAATCCTGCGCGATGGGGGATAATTGTTTTTGACCTCCTCCCGCGCCTAACGTCGCGGGAATCCCACCATGTGATTTCAGGCCGCTCGCGGACCTAAGGTTTCAAGACGTACACGATCCAAGCATCTCTGCTAAATGTCAGCCTCGGCTTGGCTGTCTTGTGGGGTGGTCAAACATCCCCCCCTCCTCAGCCGAGTCATCTGCACTCGTGTGTTCTCTTGAATGGTTCTCTCCGCTGAGGTAGCGGTTTGCAATAGTGAGCGCGGCGTTAACGTCTGCTTGGTACGTCGAGACCCAACACTCTGGGTTGGAACACTTGAACATCGCCTGCTTCGGAGGGTAGCCCTGTTCTCCGCAACAGTGGCACGTCTTGGAGGTGTAAGCGGGATTCACCGTCTCCACACGAATGCCCTTCTCAGCCGCCTTGTATCGAATCGGCGCGTGTATCTTCGCGAACGCCCATCCGTGTAGCCGTCGTTTCATGAACGCGCCGTAGTCCATGTCTCACGGATGTGCGTCAAGTCTTTCAGAACCAGTACAGGATTCTCGAATTGCTCGGCGGAGGCGACGACCTCCGACGTGACCTCGTGCAGGATGTCGTCGATCTATCGCCACAACTCGTCGCCGTAAGACTCTGCGATACGTTCCCTTCCGCGTTGCTAAAGGCGTCGAGTTGCCATGAAATACGTTTCACGGAGTTGTCTAATTGTCTTACCTTCGCCATTCCAGAGGTTGGGTGCAGTCGGGGAGCCACGCTCGTCATGGTGACACACCGTTACCAAAAGGACTTCCTCGATGTCTACCCCAGCCGGTGTTTCCGCCGAACTGGTTTCTCGTTCCTCCACGTCTCGCGTGGCGACGATGTGGAAGTAACACTCACCGTCGCGGTCGAAGAGCCGACACTCACCCATCTTCGCATCTCCCGCGTGCAACGCTTCCAGCCACTCGCGCTGATCGGGATTCGGTTGCGAGGGGAGCCACCGGTTGTAGTCGTCGTGATGCGCCATTTTGACGTACCACTCGATGGCGTTCTGTGGCTTGTGGTCGAGCTTCGGGCCTTCGTTAGTGAACCGGACAGGGTGGTCGTCGTGAAGCTCTTTCGCGTCGTAGCTTCCACCACAGAGTTGCGGGACGTACTTCTTGAGTGCATTCTTCGCGTAGCCGCTCAGGTCGTAGTTGACCACCACGTCGTTGGCCGCCGACTGAGTGGTGCAGTTGGCGTTGAACGCGGCTTCGTGCGTCTTGGTACGCTCTCGTCTCACAGAGTGTTCCGATGCTTGTGTGCGTTCGGTTCCACAAGCTTCAGTTCCAGGGTCTCGGTGAGTGCGGTCACTGTTCGTCCCCCTCACGACGCTGGATCTACTTCTCGACAGTCTCACTCGAAACGTGCCCTGCTGTCCCCGTGTAGAAACCTCGCGCGCACTTGATTTTGTCCCCGTCGTGGTTGGCGTGGCGGTGGTTGTACTTTCGCGAGGAAATGTCCTTAAACCAGTTGGCGAGCAGTGATGGGGCGTGCTTCGGCGGGCTACAGACCAACAGGTGGATGTGGTCGGGTTGGACGGCGAGGTGGATGATCTCCAACCCTTTCTGGTCGGCTATTTCGTGGAGGTTGTCTCGCACACGGGTTGCACGTCACCGAGGAGTACCGATTGGTGGTACTTCGGTATCCACACTGTGTGGTAGTTGAGGTCGTATGTTGCGTGCCGTGTGGTCTTCATCCGGGAAGCAAATTGTACAGAATCGTGGAGCATACCTGACCCTTTAGGGCCAGGATGAATCCGACAACGCGGACTCAATCCACGCTACGCTAGCCAGTTCGAGATTTCCCAATCCGTGTTTTGAAGTGACAGGTAACCCTACGTATGGGGAGGAATCAGGCTGGGACCAGAGCGATTCCCTCCCAATCCTGCGATGGTGGCCTGTCCGCCCCAAGCAATCAGACAGTAATCGGAACCAGTCGATGACCACCGTACTTTCACAGCATACGAGTGGCGTTGACTGCTGTACGCCCGACGAAAAGTAACTCCGAGTCCGTTGAAGTCTGCCGGACTCCCGCGAGGCAAACACAACGCCGGGAGTCCGAACACGATGGAGGATAGGAGTACCGGGGGCTTGGCACTCCCAGCAGTCCCACCCGTCACAGGCCGTGAACCCCGAC
>SKQO01000042.1 GCA_007118975.1 Halobacteriales archaeon
CGGTGGCATATCGGCTCATTCACCCGGAAACTCAGAAATAACGGTGATCGAATATATGAGTAAGTATTCTGAACGTTATGTCTATAATGGGGCCGGAGGGATTTGAACCCCCGATCGACTGATATCTCCGGTTCTGCGCGCCTCGGTACTCCAGAGGGTCGTCAACACGCTCGCTGATCAGGCGAACGTTCGGTATATCAGCTGGAGTGTCGTCACCGGGCGCGTGGCCTCTGGAGTCAGTCGCCATTCCTGGCTTGGCCACAGCCCCGTACCTTTTCGTAACCACATTTGACCTAAAGCGGTTTCGGTTTTTTGGGGTTTCGCGTCGATTCGCCTACGACAGCACGTTTGCAGACCCTGCTCCCCTGTTATCCCCTGGCGAGATGGCGACGACAATGGCCGCTAGGAGAACCAGCGCTGCCATGCCCGTCGTCACCGGCGTCACGAGGCTGATCCCGAGGACACCGAGGGCGACGCCTGACCCCAGCCGTAATCGACCCGGATCGAGGAGTTGGCAGAGTCTGGTTCCCGCAGCCGCGACACCGGCAGCGACTACGATACCAATCGTGGCTGCCAGTGCTCCGAGCCACCCGAGTTCGGGAGCGACGGCAAGCCCGTTGGCGACGCCGTTCGGCTCGAAACTGGCTACCAGGCCCAGCCCGACGACGAGCCAGGGCCGGGGCAGTCGGTCACGAAATTCGGGTCGCGCCACCCCGACTGCGATGAGGAGCAAGACGAGGGAAGCGAATCGCTCGAGAAGCGCGATATCCAGGATTGCGGCGAGGTTTGGCGCGATCGCTGCCTGTAACCCGGCGACTGGTACGAGAACGACACCGATGACAGCGACTCGTGGGAGGTAGCTTCCAGACCCGGTCGAGCCGGCCGCCAGGATCACCGCAGCTGTCGCGGTGCCACCGAATACAAGGACACCCATAACGACGATTCCCAGCAGGCTCTCGAGGAGGCCAGTAAGGACCAGCGCGATGAACACGCCATCGAGGAGAGGTAACCCAAGGACGAGCCCGAGGCGTCGTGTCTCGGAATCGACCCACCGTGTTACCGTGGTACCGTGCTTACCCGACTCGATACCACGCATTTCCATCCCTCCGCCGACGTACGGGGCCGGCCAGGGCCGGCTCCAGAACTCGTTGGCCGTTCCGACGGCGGCGTGGTGGTAGCTTCTGCGTGGTAAAAGCGGTGAACTGCGTACCTGGGGTTGGGATGGTCACTCCAGCGCAGTTCGGCCGTGTGCTAACACCACTTCGGGCCATATAGGAAGTCAAGCCGCCGAGGAGTAAATAGCTACTGCGGCGGATGATATCCCGTGACAGCCGGCGACGCACAACGCTTTTGGACGCGGGACCAGGACGATTTATATGGGGAACGCGGACTCGCCGTCGGACTTCTTTCGATCGAAACTTGACGAGCCCGCGGCGTTGACGTTCGACGACGTCTTGCTGCGGCCAGCAAAGAGTGATGTTGAGCCCGATGCGGCCGATCTTTCGACCCGTGTCTCGCGGAACGTGCATCTCCAGGCGCCCGTGTTATCGGCAGCGATGGACACCGTGACGGAGGCGCGCATGGCGATTGCAATGGCCCGACGGGGTGGCCTGGGTGTCCTCCATCGAAACATGTCCATCGAGGAGATGCGCGGGGAGATCGATCGGGTCAAGCGGGCGGACGAACTGATCATTCGCGACGTCGTGACGGCGGCACCCAACCAAACCATCGAGGAGGTAGACGAAATGATGGAAATGGAAGGAGTGAGCGGTGCACCGGTCGTCGATGAGAAGGACCGGGTGCTCGGCATCATCAGCGGCACCGACATTCGGCCGTTGTTGAGCGTTGGCGAGACGGATGCAGTCCAGGAGGCGATGACCGAACAGGTGATCACGGCCGACGAAACGGTAACGCCCCGGGAAGCACTCGATCTGATGTTCGAACACAAGATCGAACGAGTGCCGATCGTCGACGACGACAATCGATTGCTCGGACTGGTCACGATGCAAGGCATCCTCCAGCGTCGCGAGTACGAGAAGGCGGTTCGCGACGACGACGGTCGGCTTCGATTGGGGGTTGCTGTCGGTCCGTTCGAGATGGATCGTGCGTCGGTTGCCGACGATGCGGGGGCGGACGTACTCTTCATCGATTGTGCGCATGCCCACAACGTCTCCGTCATCGAGAACTCCCGGGACATTGCCGCTGGCGTCGATGCCGACGTGGTCGTCGGCAACATCGGCACCGCGGAGGCCGCCGCGGACCTTCTCGACTTTGCCGACGGGTTGAAGGTCGGAATCGGCCCGGGCAGTATCTGCACGACTCGCGTTGTCACCGGCGCCGGTATGCCGCAAATCACTGCCGTCGCAGAAGTGGCGGATGTGGCGGCGCCACACGGCGTGCCGGTGATCGCCGACGGGGGGATTCGATACTCGGGCGACGCGATCAAGGCCATCGCTGCCGGTGCCGACGCGGTCATGCTCGGGTCGTTCTTCGCCGGGACGGCCGAAGCGCCCGGACGAGTAATTACCAGGAACGGGAAACGCTACAAGCAGTACCGCGGCATGGGGAGCGTCGGGGCAATGCAAAGCGGAGGTGGTGACCGCTATTTGAAGGGTGAACCCGAGAATGACACCGAATACATTCCGGAGGGTGTCGAGGCAGCGACCCCCTACAAGGGTGAAATGGAAGGGGAACTACACCAGATGCTCGGCGGAATGCGAAGCGGGATGGGATACGTCGGCGCGCCGACGATCGAAGCGTGCCACGAGAACGCGGAGTTCGTCCGGATCTCCCGGGCGGGCCAGCAGGAAGGCCACCCCCACGACGTCGTCATCACCGACGAGGCCCCCAACTACCGTCCATCTCAATCCTGAGGGTCGGTACTCATCAGGCTGGCGGGCGCAACAGCAACCCTGCGACGCCCGCGGCGAGGGCGAGTGCGCCCCCGATCAAAAACGCGGCGTCCCATCCGATCGTCCCGACGAGCCAGCCGACGACGCCACCGCCGAATACCCCACCCCACATTTTCCCGGAGTAGACAATCGAGTAGTTGGCCGAGGAGTGTTTGGCACCGTAATAATCGCCGACTAGACTGGGAAACAGGGAAAACTGCGAGCTCCAGAAGAATACCGCGATGGCGACGGCGAGGACGTACCCGACGTTCGACCCGAGCCCGGCGAACGCCACAACACCCACCGTTCCGACCCCACAAGTAAGAAACGAGACGGCCGTGATCCGCTCGCGGTCGAACCGATCGGAAAGACCACCGACGATAAGACGACCACCGCCGGAGGCGATGGGAAGGACAGTCGCAGCGATCGTCGCGACAGCCGCCGTCAACCCGGCCTGTTCGGCATACAGGATCACACGTGCTGTGATCATGAGACCGGCGGCGCTCACTGCGAAGAACATGAAGTACATGACCCAGAACTGCCAGGTGCGGACCATTTCTCGCCAGGTGTAGTGCACGCGGTTCGCTCCTCCATCTGTACGGGAACCACCCGGATCCGAGCCCGTTGACTCGTCCTCGCTGTACAGCGATCGATGCCACCCATCGGGTGGGTCCCGAAGGACCACTGTTCCGACGGTGATACCGACGCAGATCAGGATCCCCATGCTCGCCAGCGCGGTAGACAATGCGTCGTGCACCACCATATAGCGGACGAACGGGATGAAGGCCGCACTTCCCGCGGCGAACGCCATAGTGCCGATACCGGTGGTGAGCCCTCGGCGGTCGGGGAACCACTTGATCGCCGTGTTGACGGCGACCGTGTACACCATACCGACCCCGAGCGAACCGATCGCGTAGGTGAGGTAGACGTGCCAGACGGTCGTCGAAATGGAGAGGCCGAGATAGCCCACGCCGGCGAGCACGCCGGCTGCCAGCGTTACCCGTCGTGGGCCGTACCGGTCCCGCCACCACCCGGCAGGGAATTGCACCAATGCCATCAAAATGACAAATAGCGTGAATACGAACCCGAGCACCGAAAGCGAGGTTCCCAACGCATCGGCCAGCGGCCCCTCGAGCGCCGTCCATACGTACTGGTAGGGACTGACCAGGGCCATCATCACCCCGGCAGCCACGATTTGCCACCAGCGGGAATAGCCGAGTACCGACCGCGCTGCGCCACCGGGGTCTCGCGTTGTCGTCGCCCCCATGCGCTAGCCGCCCCCGTCTGCGAGTGACCCCGGTATCCCCATTATCCGTTGGATTCCACGCCCCGGATTGTGTATCTCTCGATATGCGGCGATGGGCATCGAAAGCCTCAATATCTACGTTTGTATTTTCATACTAACAGCACGATCACGGGCCAAGATCCGAATGCATCGAACTCTCACGCCGTCGCGACCGTTGCCCGTTACCAGCGCAACGGCTGTGGGCGTGGGTATCCTCGTCGGTCTTCTTCTCGGCGGCCTGATGTTTGCCGGGGGGAGCGCGGTGGTCTCGGCCAGCAATTTGACGGAGGACGAAATTACTGGTGATGCCACCCTGGACGTGGACGTTCCGGAGCCGCGTCTCGATGTCGGCGAAACAGGGACGTTATCGGTATTTGTGACGAACGACGGGGAGGTGACCAGCGGGGGGAGTCACCCGAGTGAAGTACGAGCGGCCGTCATGGAGGCGCGGTCCACGTCCGTCTCGATTACTGACGTCGAGGACGATGCCATCGAGGTCGAAACCGACGAAGTCTTCGCGGGGACGATAGGCGACGGGGAAGCTGCCGGTCCGCTTGATTTCACAGTCGAGGTCGGCGACGACGTGGAAACCGGCACCTACGAGATCGATATCGAAGTCGAATACCGCGAGGCAACCGCCATCGAATACACCCGCGACGACGAGGGTAACATCGTAGAGCTCGAGGAGACTGTGAGGGATCGGACGACCGAACAGACCGTCGACATCGAGATCGAAGACGATCCACGTTTCAAGATTACCGATCTCGACCACGACGTCCAGTTGGATGACACTGGATCAGTTTTCGTCGAATTCGAAAACACGGGGGAGCAGGACGTCACTGATGCCCGCATTACCGGGAACCTGGGCGATCCGGAGCTGTTCTTCGGCAGCGGTACGACATCATCCGAAGCGGCAGTCGACGAATGGGAGGCAGGAGAGTCAATCACCATCGAATACCGGGTGGGAACCACCGAGGATGCGCTCGAAAGAGCGTATGGGCTCTCGTTTTTGATCGACTTCGAGGACGAGTCCGGGTTTGCGGGCCAACACGAGACGCTGACGTCCTTCACGCCCGGACCAAACCAGTCCTTCTCGGTCGTCGAAATGACGGATACGTCCCAGATTGGAGAGGAGGGAACGCTCCAGCTAGTACTCGAGAACGACGGACCCCGGAACTACAGCCAGGCGAGCGTGAGTGTATCGGCGGCCGAAGAGTCGATAACCCTGGGGACCCAGGGGCCCAGTTCTGAGGCGTTCGTGGGGGCGTGGGAACGAAACGACACCACTGTCGTCACGTTTCGAACCGACGTCAGCGATGAGGCCATCGAGAAAAACTATTCGATCGACGTCACTGTGAGCGGCGAGGATATGAACGAGAACGAACTGACCGAACGCACGCGGCAGGTCGGCCTGCACCCGACGTCGGCCCAGCATTTCACGGTCGAAGAGATCGTCGATACCTCCCAGATCGGCGAGGCCGGGACGTTTGAAGTGACGATTCGAAACGAAGGCCCGCGAAATTACACCGTCGCGTCACTGACCGCGAGTAGCGTGGACGAGGCCGTCGGGTTCGGTAGCGAGGGACCAACATCCGAGGCCTTCGTCGGCGATGTAGCGGCGAATGACACTGCGACGATCACGTTTCGGTCGTTCGTTGATTCGGATGCGGTGGGGGGCAGCGCCTATCCCGTCGAGCTCGATTTGGCAGGCGAGGACGCCGATGGAAATTCGTTCACGGAACGCACACGCACGGTCGATCTCCGCCCGGACCCGGAACAGTCCTTCCAGGTGAAGGCGATCAACCACTCCGTGAGAGTCGGTGACGACGGCGTCCTCTTGGTTGACCTACGAAACGATGGGCCACGGACCTACGTCGATGCGTCGGTGAGCCTCAGTGCTCCGGAGGACGTGATCGGGTTCGGAACCGGCGGCCAAGAGGAACCGATCGTCACCGAAGGAGTGACCCTCGAGACGGAAACACCGGGCGGGCTCTCCTCGGAAGGATACGTCGAACGCTGGGAAGCTGGTGAGACAGTGACACTGGCCTACCGGGCGAGCGTGGGTGAGGACGCACTTCCCAAGGAATACACCGTCGTGGTTGCCGTCGACGGGGAGGATCCGGACGGGAACGATCTGAACGAACATACCCGGGCCGTTGGTTTCGAGCCCCTCCCCGAGCAGGAGTTCGCGGTACGTGCGATCGAATCCTCGCTCCGTGTTGGCGATGACGGTACCCTCATTGGCGAACTCGAGAATACGGGCGACGAACCCGTCGACAACGTCGTCACATTGCTGGAGTCGGAATTCGAGAACATCTATCCCCGCGAGTCCCAGTATGCACACGGAACACTTGAACCCGGGGAGACCTCAGAGTTCGAGCTTCGTATCGGAGTGAGTGAGGATGCAGAACCCGGCTCCCGACAGTTCGAAATCAGCACCCGATATCGAAATCCCGACGGGGACGTTCGGGCGAGCGATAGCCACGATCTCCTCGTCGACATCGGCGAGCGGGTAGACGAATTTGCGATCGAGGTCGTCGATACCAATATTGCGCCGGGAAGCGAGCGCCTCGTCGAACTCGAGATCGAGAATACGTACGGTGAGAGGCTGACCGACATTCGGGTAAAGTTGTTCACGTCCAGCCCACTAGAGAGCGGGGACGACGAGGCGTTCATCCCCGTACTCGCGTACGGTGAGAACGAAACGGTCGGCTTCGAAGTGACATCCGACAGCGAGGCGACCCCACGTACCTACCCGATGTCCCTCGACTTTCGCTATGAAGACGAACGCGGTGACAGTACGGTATCAGATACGTACCGCGTGCCAGTTACCGTGACTGATACGGAGGAGCGAGCCCTCCCGACCTGGGTGATCCTCGGGAGCCTCCTCGTCCTCGTCGGGGTCGGCTGGCACTTCCGGGCTCCGATCGACGCACGATTGGGGACTGTCAAGGAGCGGTTGGACACTCGCGATGAGATCTGATCGACGGCGTGGTGGCGTTTCCTACGAACCGGTCATTGAGACCGTCAACAACTGGATTACGGAACGACCGGAACAGATCATCGTCCTCTTTTTGCTGGTGACGGTCGTGTTTGGGACTGGCCTCGCAGCGATCGAGTTCGAGGAGGGAACCGACGAGTTCGTCGAGGATACGCCCGAACAGGACTCACTCGACCGCATCGAAATTGAATTCGAATCGACCTTCGGGGATGAGGAGGAGACGACCCAGCTGATACAACGTGAGGACAACGTGCTCTCGCGGAGCGGGGTCCTCGTGATGCTCGAAGTGACCGACCTGCTCGAATCGCGCGAGGATCTCCGTGTAACCGCTGTCGATTCACCGGCACGGGGCGTCGCACAGACGCTGGAGCCGTCCGCCGAGACGACCGACCAGCAAATCAGAGCGGTCGAAGGCGCCACGGAAACGGAGGTCCGGCAGGCAGCAACGACGTTTCTCGATCAATCCCCCGGGGCCCATCCGTCACTCAGTGATGACTTGAACGAGCGGGAGCCTCGGGCGAGCGCGTCCATCGCGATCGTTTCCCACGACATCCCGGGTGATGACACGACGACAGTCAGGGAAACCCAGGAGCACGTGGAGGCGGCCGTCGCGGGGGTTGAGGGCGAGTTTCTGGTGTTCGGCGGGGGAATCTTCGAGGAGGAGTTCGAAGCGGCACTCGCGGATTCTCTGCTGATCATGGTACCGGCTGTGACGGTCCTGATTCTCCTGTTCCTGATCGTCGCCTACCGCGATCCGGTGGACCTCATCCTCGGGCTGGTCGCGCTCTTTATGGCGATCATCTGGACGTTCGGGTTCACCGGATTGGCGAATCTCCCCTTCAATCAGATGATGGTGGCCATCCCGCCGATTCTCCTGGCGATCGGGATCGACTTTGGGATTCACGCCGTCAACCGATATCGCGAGGAACGAATAGCGGGGCATGGCGTCGGGGACGGCATGCGGGCGGCTCAACGCCAACTCCTCGTCGCCTTCTTTATCGTGACGGGAACGACGGCGATCGGCTTCGGGTCGAACATGGCGAGTGATCTCGGCCCGATCCGCGAGTTCGGTTTCGTCGCCAGTCTGGGCATCCTCTTTACGTTCCTCATTTTCGGGGTGTTCATGCCCGCCGCGAAGGTGTGGCTCGACCAGGGCCGGGCTCGCTACGGCGTCCCCTCGTTCGGAACGCGTCCGCTCGGCGCGGATGACTCCGTGCTGGGCCGTATCCTCCCGACGGGCGCTCGAATCGCCCACCGGTGGCCGGTCGCGATACTCGTCATCATCCTGATTGCGACAGCCGGGATGGGGTTTGTGGCGACTGACATCCAGACCGAGTTCGACGACGAGGACTTTCTGCCTTACGAGGACATGCCGCTCTATATCGAGGTTGTCCCGGAACCGTTTGGACCCGGGGAGTACCGCATCACCGGATTGATCAACTTTCTGGGTGACACGTTCGAGACGGCCGATGACGACGAGGTGACGGTGTTCGTCGAGGGCCCCCTCCAAGAGGACTACGTCCTCGAATCGATTCATCGCGCCGGCGAGGACCCGCCCGGATCGATGGTCGCGGAGAACGGGCAGGCGTCGAGCGATAGTATTCTCGACGTGATCGACGCCTACGCGGCGGCGGACGAGGAATTCGCGGCATTCGTCGAGGCGAACGACATGAACGACAACGGCGTCCCGGACCGCAACACAAACGAGGTCTATGATCGCCTGTTCGCCTCCGAGTACGCCGACGAAGCGGCTGAGTACCTGACGGAGGACCGATCGGCTATGCGGGTCATCTACGACGTCGAAGCCAGTGCCTCCCAGGAGGACGTTGCCGTCGACGCCCGTCGTGTGGCCGACGACTATCCGCTGGAGGCAACGGCCACCGGTCAGATCGTGGTGTTCTACACTGTGACGGAGATGCTCCTCGAATCGGCGCTCGTCAGTCTGGCGCTGGCACTCGGAGTGACCGGCATCTTCCTGATGGCGATCTACGGACTCCTCGAGGGCCGGACGTGGTTGGGACTCGCGAATCTGGCCCCCATCGTCTCGACGGTCGCGTTCGTCGGTGGTGCCATGGTGATCCTGGACATTCCCTTCAACGCGATGACGGCCACGGTGCTCTCGATCACGATCGGAATCGGGGTCGCCTACTCGGTTCACATTACCCATCGGTTTATCGACGAATACAACCGAGAATCCGACGCGTATGACGCCCTCATCACTGCCATGCAAGGTACCGGGGGCGGGATCACCGGGAGTATGATCACGACGGTAGGCGGCGTCGGCTCGTTGATGCTTGCGGTCTCACCGATGCTCGGGGAGTTCGGACTGCTCATGTCGATCAGCGTGACATTCTCCTACCTCGGCGCTGTGCTCGTCCTTCCGCCCGCACTGTTGCTCTGGGAACGGTTTTGTGGTGATCACGCTCGGAGCAGGGGGTGGTGGATATGACGAGTCGGGAGGGGGCAGTCCGGGGGCTCAAGGAGCTCGGCCTTTCGACCTACCAGGCAAAGACGTTCATTGCCCTGCAGCAACTTGGGGTCGGGACAGCACGCGACGTCGCGGAGGTTACGGACGTGCCACGATCGCAAGTCTACGGAGCCGCACAGGAACTGGAGGATGCCGGGCTCCTAGAGCGCCAGCAGTCCGATCCGATCAGGTATCGACCCATCAACGTCGACGCGGCCGAGCAACGACTACGCCAGCGGATCGCCGAGCGGAGTGCGGACGCGTTCGCATATATCGAGCAAACAAAAGCGGACCTCGACGTCCCGGAGGGCCGGGAGGACCTCTGGACTCTGGACGGCGAATCGGCGGTCAGCAGCCGGGTGTTACAGCTACTGGAACGCGCGGAGACCTCCGTACTGTTCGGTGTCCGGGATCGATCGTATGTCTCGTCCGAGCTCGAGGAGGCATTGTTGTCGGCAGTATCACGGGGAGTCCGGGTGAGCGTCGTGAGCAACGATGCGGTAGTACGTGAGCGGTTTGGAGACGAGGACGTCACGACCAGAGCGTCGACGGTCCCCGCCGAGGTGCAAAACCGCGTCGGCCGGATGGTCGTTGTCGATGGCGAAACGGTCCTCTTGAGCGTAATCGATCTGGAGACAGGGGAGGAAACGGCCATCTGGAGCCACGAAACCAACTTTGCGGTTGTGTTCGTCCAGCTGATCGAGAGCTTTTTTCCACAGCTTTGATCGAGCGTCGGCGACGTGGCGCCCGCGGACGGTTGCTTTCTCCACTGCTACTCGGTGGAATACCGAGCGATTTGCACCCCCCGATTTGGGGGCCCTTCACATGCGTATATAAACGACAGGACGAACTGGTTCGGGATCCGCTCCCGGGCACTGAGAACTGGCTATACCCCTATTTCCGGGTCTCAGCAAGGGATCGATAGAGCGCGCATCCCGCGCTTTGGAACCAGACCATGTCCGATACAACAGATTCTGCCCCGTCCGAAGGGGACGACGAATGGCTGCTCCCTAAGCTGGAGATCCAACGCCGTGGTTTCATGGCTGCCGGGGCGGCCACGGGCCTGATGGGCTCGCTGGCCGGCTGCACGGCCATCCTCGATACCGAGAACGATACGAACAACACGGGCGACGCTGCCCTGCCGGAGACGCAGGTGCCGCCGGGGGAGCTCGATGACTACTATGCGTTCCTCTCGGGCGGTCATTCCGGTGATGTCCGGGTGTACGGCATCCCGTCGATGCGCCAACTCATGCGGATTCCGGTGTTCAACTACGAAAGCGCCCGCGGGTACGGGCACGACGATGAGTCAAAGGCGATGCTGGAAGAAGCCGGTGATTATCACTGGGGCGATACCCACCATCCCAGGATCAGCCAGACGGACAACGACTACGACGGTCGCTGGGCGTTTATCAACGACAAAGCCAACGGTCGGATGGCGCGGATCAACCTGAAGTACTTCGAGACGGACGCAATCTGCGACATCCCGAATCAGCAAGGAACCCACGGGGCCTGTGCCCGATTGCCCGATACTGACATCGTATTCGGCGTTGGCGAGTTTCAGGTCCCGATCCCGAACGACGGGCAGGATGTCGACAACCCTGACGCGTATGAATCCGTCCTGACGGCAATCGATCCCGAGACCATGAACGTGATGTGGCAGGTCAGAGTCGACGGCAATCTCGACAACGGGGACTCTGGCAAGGATGGCCGTTGGTTCTTCACGACCTGTTACAACAGCGAGACGGGACTGACCGACTCCGAGATGGCGGAAGCTGACACCGACTATGTAATGGCCTTCGACACGCTCCAGATCGAGGACCTGGTCGAGGCTGGGGAGTACGAGGAAATCAACGACATCCCCGTTGTCGACGGCCGCCAGAACAGCGAACACAACGACGGCGACCCGATCGTCCACTATCTGGACGTGCCGAAGAATCCGCACGGGATAAGCGTCACCCCGGATGGGCAGTACGCGATCGCGAGCGGCAAGCTCGACCCGACCTGCACCGTCATCGAACTCGGCTTGCTCGATGGGGTCGACGATCCGAACGATGCCATCGTTGCCCAGCCCACAGTCGGGCAGGGGCCACTGCACACGGCTTATGACGGGCGTGGACACGCCTACACGTCCCTTTTCGTCGACTCGCAGGTCGCCAAGTGGGATATCGAGGCGGCCATCGACGTGTGGCCGGACGACGAGCCGGACGACTACGAGGATTCAGAAGTCATCCAGGACAAGATCGACGTCCACTACAACCCGGGGCATCTGATCGCCTCCGAATCCTACACCGCCGATCCGGAGGGCGACTGGCTCCTGTGTCTGAACAAGCTTTCCCAGGATCGTTTCCTCCCGGTCGGCCCGGTGTTTCCGGAGAACGACCAGCTGATCTACATAGGTGACGACGAGGCGGGGATGCAGCTAGTGAAGGATACACCGGCATATCCCGAACCCCACGACGCGTCGATCGTCAGGGCAGACAAGCTCGACCCGGCACAGGTCTACGATCCCGACGACCTCGAACTCGACCACATCAGTGGCGACGACGACCGGGAGATCATCAGGGAGGACGGCCGGGTCGAGATCCGCACCTACTCGATGCGGAACAACTTCGGGTACCGTGATATCACCGTCCAGGAGGGCGACGAGGTCACGTTCCACGTCACCAACATCGAGGAAACCCAGGACATCCTCCATTCGCTCGCGATCCCGGAGTACGATATCAACATCCGGTTGGCGCCGCAGGAAACAAGCAAAGTCACCTTCACGGCCGACAAGCCCGGTCTGTACTGGGTGTACTGTGCTTTCTTCTGTAGTGCACTGCACCTCGAGATGCGATCTCGACTGCTCGTCGAACCTGCGGAGTGAGACCGTATGTCCGTGCCAGGATGGCTCCGTGACCGCGGTCGTCGGTTCCTCGAGCTGCGGCGCGCGCTCCCCCTCGTTGCCGCGGGGTTACTCGTGGTCGCCCTGGCACTCCCGATGTGGCGCATCACGCTTTCGGCCCCACAGTATCCGGACGCGTTGCTCATCGAGTTGTACGCCTACCCGCGCCTGGAAGGTGACGTCCGGGAAGTTCAGACCCTCAATCAGTTCGTGGGGTTTTACTTCCCCGACCCGGTCCTTCTCGAGCCCAACTACGACGTTCACGAGAACGCGGTTGCAGTCCCGGAATGGTCCTTCGGTCCGCTTGCGTTCCTCGCTGTAGCTGGTGCGGGCGTGTTCGTTGCACTCGCTCCGACCGTCAGAAAGCTCAAGATCGGCCTGTTCTGTCAGGCTATCGGGACGCTCGCGGTGTTCGCGGGATCGTTCGTGCTGATTCAGTTTCGGCTCCACCAAGCCGGCCATTCACTGGATCCTGGCGCCCCGATGACGAGTGTCGATGCCTTCACCCCACCGGTCTTCGGAAGCTACGAGATCGCGAATATTAGTGGGTTTGCCACGTTCGGATCCGGCGCATACATTGCTATGGTGGCGGTTGGGCTCCTGTTGATCGCGTTTCTGGTGCGGGATTCATCTGCGACGATCTGGGAGACACCGCGGTTGCTGCGGTCGCTTCCCGCCAGGGTTTCGGCCAGAATAACCCGTCGCGGTTGCGGGCACAGCGACCTCGGATCGCGGGGTGATCTCGGTGACTGAAGCGTGGTTTGCGCTGGTGGGTACGCTCGTGATGGTCCTCGCGGTGATCGCAGGCGGCGCGTCAGCGATGACCGAGGACACCGACCGGGAGGTGTGGACGCCGGACACCCCCGAACTTGCGGCCGACGCCGCGGACGGTTCGCCGGCCGCCATATTGAATGGGGAATCGTACGATCGCCTGGGTGCGGCGTTAGACGCGGCGGAACCCGGTGATGAGATCGAACTCGCCGGGCATTTCGAAGAGCGTGTTACTGTCGATACCCCGAACGTGACCCTGCGGGCTGCTGACGGTGCGAATTTTCGCCCCCGCCTCGATGGCGGTGGCGAAGGGACGGTCCTGACGATCAACGCGACCGGGGTAACCGTGGAGGGCCTCTGGGTTGGTGACTCCGGGACGCAACGGAGCGAAGAACATGCCGGCATGCTGGTCCGGGGCGACGACGCGACGATCCAGAACAACCGCATCGCCGACGTCACGTTCGGTATCTGGGTATCGAGCGCGACGGATGTCATCATCGCCGATAACGAGATCTCCGGCGACGCGGATCGGTCACGCAATCAGCGCGGGAATGGGATTCACCTTTTCGAGGCCGACGGCGCAACCGTCGAACACAACGACGTCCGGACCGTCCGGGACGGGATCTACTATCAGTGGTCCTCCGACGTTGTGGCCACCGATAACAATCTGTGGGACCTCCGGTACGGCGTCCACTACATGTACTCCGACGATAACGTGTTATCGGGTAACTTGGCGTTCGGCAACGACGTGGGCTTCGCGCTGATGATCAGCCAGAATCTCACGATCACCGACAACCTTGTCGTCGACAACCGGCAGGGCGCCAGCCAACATGGCATCCTCGTCAAGGACATCGACGACAGCGAGATCAGCGGCAACGAGATCGTCGGGAACGGGAACGGTCTCTACGTGTACAACGCCCACGACAACGTTATCGAGGACAACCTGGTGATGGAAAATCACGTCGGGATCCACTTCACTGCCGGAAGCTCCGGCGAGCGAGTGGTCAACAACACGTTCATGCACAACGATCGGTCCGCCCACGCCACACAAACGGCACACCTGTCGGACTGGAACGCCACTGATAGGGGTAACTACTGGTCGGATGCGCGCACCATCGACCTCGACGGTGATGGGGCAAGCGAGGTGCGTCACCGGCCCGCCGGCACCCTGGAGGATCTCCTGCGGGCGCATCCGGGTGCCGAGGCGTTCTCCGAGAGTCCAGCATTCGATGCCGTGCGGTTGGCGGAGAGTTCGTTCCCGATCCTAGAGGGGAGCGGCGTCGTCGACCACCACCCCCTCACGGAACCACCACACGACCACTGGAGGCAATACTATGAAGATCACGATTGAGGCGGTCGAGAAACGATACGGTGATGTCGTCGCCCTCGCAGGCCCGAGCTTCGAGATCCCGACGGGGTCGACCTTCGGCGTACTCGGTACCAACGGGGCCGGCAAGACGACGTTGTTCGAACTGCTGGTCGGCCACGACGTACCGGACGCCGGTGACATCACCCTGGGCGGGTTACACGCCGCCGATGCTGGTCCGAAACTTCGACAGCAGGTCGGATATCTTCCGGAACAGGTGGGCTTTCCACCCTTGCTTTCCGGGCGCGAGGTGCTCACCGTCCACGCGCGGGCTCGCCAACTGGGCCCGGAACGAGACGATCGGGTCGCGGAGGTCCTCGAAACAGTCGGATTGACCGAGGCCGCCGACCGCAAAATTGCCGGCTACTCGAACGGGATGCGCGGTCGCCTCGGGTTGGCAGCTGCGTTGCTCGCCGAGCCACCGGTGCTCGTGCTCGACGAGCCAACTGCGGGGCTGGACCCGCGCGGGGTCGAGACGTTCCACCGATTGATCGAACGGGTCAGCACCGAAACGAACGCGACGGTGGTGGTCTCCTCGCACGTCCTTTCCGAAGTGGAGCGGCTGTGTGATTCCGTGGCGATCCTTCACGAGGGGACGCTATGTGCGGCGGGTTCGGTCGACGAATTGGCGATGGAGACAGACGTCCAGTCGAATATCACACTTCGACCCGTGGATGACGCCGCCGAACGGTTGTGGGACGTCCTCGGAAAGTATGGCAGCGTGAACGAGCAAGGCGATCGACTCGTGTTGACGTGTCCCGGGGAACGGCTACTCGAACTTCTCGGCGAGCTCGCGAACGCCGATGTCGACGGGATCGAGGTCTCCGAGCCCGGCCTGGACACGGCGTTTCACGCGGCGATCGATGACACAGTCGACGGGTCGTCGGGGGTGGCGGATGTATGACGGGCGATCCGCGACCAGACGGCGGCGTGACTACGATTGTCGAGGCACCGGTCGAGCAGGGACGCCTCGCGAACGTGGCCGACATCAGAACGATCGCGGGAATCGAATATCGGCTGGCGGTCAGGAATCGCTGGGCCCTGGCCCTCACGGCCGTGTTCGCAGCATTTGCGCTCGGATTGATTACCTTCAGCGGGGCGAGTGTCGGACCGGACGGCTTCGATCGCATCGTCGCGAGCCTTGCGGTGCTTGCCGTCTATCTCGTGCCGCTGGGCGCCCTGGCGTTTGGGTACGACGCGATCGTGGGTGCGGAGGATAACGGATGGCTTCAGGCACTCTTCGCATTACCGATTCGTCGGTGGCGCGTTGCAATTGGGACGTACCTCGGCCGAGCAATCGCCCTCGTGGCGGCGATCGCAATCGGCTTCGGGATCGCCGGTGGCATGCTCATCGCCGAGTTCGGCCTCGCCGAATGGAGTACCTACACGGTGTTCATGCTCGGAGCGATCGCCCTTGGCCTGTCATTTCTCGCGATCGCCCTCGTCCTCTCGTCGCTTGCGAGGGAAAAGACGCATGCGCTCGGCGGTGCGCTGGTCGTCTGGGCGTGGTTCGTGCTCGTTCACGATCTCCTCGCACTCGGTGTCATTGCTGCGTTTCGGTTGTCAGATGCCGCCGTGGCAGCGCTCGTACTGAGCAACCCGGCGGGGGTGTTTCGTATCCTGGTGCTCGGGATGCTCGGCGCAGGCGGCGACGCGGGGTTCGCGACAGTCATGTCCGCAGCGGGCTTGAGTTACCCCGTCCTCGTCGCCGCGATGATCGCCTGGATTGTCATCCCGCTAATCGTTGCCGGAGTACTCATCCAACGGAGGCGTCTATGACGGGAGGTGTCATCGATCGACACGAGTGTGGCTCATGTCGAAGCCGACGTGCCGTATTGCTAGCGGGTGGCTCGATCGCTGGGGCGGCCTTGGCGGGCTGTCTGGGGGATGATGACGACGCCGAGGTCTCGCCTACAGATTTGTCGGATGGGGTGTCCTGTGACGTCTGCGGGATGGTCGTCGCGGACCACTTCGGGCCGGCGGTCCAGGCGTTTTATTCCAACGGGCCAGCGGGCAGTGATGCGGGAACCGTGGTCACTGACAGCGTTCGTGAATTCGTGGTTCTCCACGAGGAGAAGATGGGGGGAGACACTCGGCTCCAGGGTGCCTTCGTGACGGATTATTCGATGATCGAGTACGACGTGATTACGGCTGAACACGCGCCGCACCTCACCTCACACGTCGGTGTGAATGATTTTGCAGCCATTACCGAGCTGTCGTTCGTTGTCGAAAGCGAGCTCAGGGGCGCAATGGGCGAAGATGCGTTCCCGTTCAGTGACCACGATGAGGGCGACGCCGTTGCCGCCGAGTTCGACGGTGTGCTCGTTGACTGGGACAAACTCGCGAGTGTCTTCCTGGAATAGTGCTATATCGAGTTCGGCCGGCCTTTGTTCGCACGACGTTCATTCGGACACTATCGTAGCGTTTGACGTCCGTTGCTCGGCTGCGAGATGGGTGGTGTCGTTACCGAATCGGAGGGCGGGTTCTCCCGTCACTTCGATCGCCGTCAATGCGGCGTTGTAATGCAGGTTGTATCCGGCACTCCCCGTCAGTTCGGACTCGACACCGGTCCCCGCTAGCACATTCACCGCGGCGCCGGACGTGGCGCCGTGCCCGACCAGCAGTAGGTCGGCCGAACGTCCGTGGAGCTGGGCGTCTAGAAATGCTTCCACTCGCGCTTCCACACTGGCTGGACCCTCATCGGTACCGGGCCAGTCGGGAGAGTCGAGTGCGTTCGCGTCGCCGGTCAGGTGATCGTACCGGTCTCGCAAGACGCTCATGGTAACGCCATCGTCGCCTGCAAGCCATCCACCCGATAGCTCGCCGAGCGCGGGGGCGGGAACGAACGTAAATCCCCCGGCGCGGCACAGATGTTCTGCGGTGGCCAGGCATCGGCGAAAGGGTGAGGCAAAGATGTCGCCGCTAAACCCTTCCTCTTCGCGGAGGCGTCGACCTAATGCCGCTGCTTGCTGGCGGCCCAGATCACTCAGGGGTTTGTCTTTCGGTCGGTCACCGTCGTACGCATCGGTCGGGACCGGTTGGGCGTGTCGGGTGATGAACACCGTTACCATACACGCTCACTGCATTGTTCACTTGAGTACTACACGAACATGCGTTGACTGGCACAGCACCTGTCCAGCGGATGGACGACTCACGTGGTTGCTCTCGATCCCGCTGAAGTGCCATGCGTACCAGGATGGTACCGAAAAAAGGTGGACTGACTTCTCCCACGACTGAAGTCGTGGGGTTCTGCGGTCACAGACCGCATCCACGACGGTGAGAGTTCCGAACTCGCTCGTCCGTTGTCCGCTGTCACAGACAGCGAGGGGAACGGGCTCGACACGGTTCGATTCTGGGCGGAGGCAGTCCCGCCCCGTTCCCGACAGCGGGCTTTTGCGTCCTTACCCGGAACTCGGCAACAGACGGTTCGTGCTGCCTTATCATCGAGCTTGCGCGTTTCATCCAACGAGTCAACTCGTGGGCTTTCGCGCTGTTGAAGCTGTAATGGGTCAATGATCCCTGGTTTCCGATGCGGAAAACGAGGTCCGGGCGGCATGCCGCTAACAGACGAGGGGAAACGGCGGATCTATCGGCGAGATGGTTCCTGTCCGCCACTTATTTCATCTCACCGTCGTCAGAATGGGAGGCGGGCCGGGAGGGATTCGAACCCCCGACCGTCTGATTAAGAGTCAGACGCTCTGCCGGACTGAGCTACCGGCCCTTGTACATTTCTTGCTCGGTCCCGGCCAAATACATTGTGTTCTCCACATCGTTCCGGTCTCACTTCGGTACCTTACCCATCCAAGTAGGCTAAAAAGAACCAACGGAGACTAAATGGTGGCCCTCGAATGGAACCTCACATGACCGCCGGGGCGACGATCGCGTCGATGTCGCGATATGCGATTCTCGGTTGCGGGAGCGTCGGCCACCTGGTTGCGGAGGAACTCAGCCAACAAGGCAAGGATGTACTGATCGTCGACCGCGACGAGGGGCGAGTCGAGGCGCTGCGAGACCAGGACCTGAACGCGATCGTCGCAGATATTCGGGACGAAGAGATCCTGTCCGAACTCGAGGACCGCGACGTCATCCTGATCCTCTCTTCGGACATCGACGCGAACCAGGTCGCGGTCGCCAATATTCGCGATTACGGCGGGGGGCAGTTCATCGTCGCCCGCGCGGTCGATCCAGTCTCCGTCGACGAGCTGGCGGAACTCGGCGCCGACAACGTGATCAATCCGTCCACGGTAATCGCGGAGTCTGCGCTTCGAGCACTCGAGACCGGTGAGCTCGAGTTCAAAGCGGAGGGACTGGCGGAGATCTTAGTGGACGCCGAGCGGGTCGGGATCCTCACGGGCGAGAATCCTGATGCCGACTCGATTGCGAGTGCGGTCGCGGTATCGGCGATCGCAGCGCATCTCGGGGCGGACGCCGAGATCGGCTATCTCGGTGATATCGGCCAGCAGGAAAACCGAGCCTTCGTAAACCTCCTGGGTATCGAACTCAACCGATTGGAGGACCCCGCAACCGCCTACGGGGACATGGATAGAGTCGTGCTGGTCGCGACCTCACTCCTCAAAGACGGGCTCGATCTCGATGTCGACGTGATCATCGATCACGACGATCCGGACCTCGAAATTGATGTGGAGTTCGTCGACCTTCGACCGAACGTGAGCGCCACGTCGACGATCCTGACCAAATACGTTCAAGAATTTGATATGAACGTATCCGAGGAGACCGCAACCGCGTTGCTGTACGGCATTCGATCCGAAACGATCGACTTCCGGCGAGATACGACGCCTGCGGACTTGACTGCTGCTGCCTACCTCTATCCGTTCGCGAACCACGACACGCTCGAACAAGTGGAATCACCCAGTATGAGTCCGGAGACACTGGACGTTCTCGCGGAAGCGATCACGAACCGGGAGGTCCAGGGGAGTCATCTTGTCAGTAACGCCGGATACGTCCGCGATCAGGAGGTGCTGGCGCAGTCGGCGAAACACCTCCTCGATCTGGAGGGGATTACGACCACGGCCGTCTTCGGTGTCGGGGAGAACACGATTTATCTCGCGGCTCGTTCAAAGGACATTCGCGTCGACATCGGCCGTGTGCTTGAGGAGGCCTTCTCGGATACCGGCGAGGTTTGGGGCCACACCAACCAGTCCACCGTGGAGATCCCCCTCGGGATTTTCACCGGCATCGAGACGACCGACGAAAACCGCGACACTTTGCTCGATCTGACCGAAGAAGCAGTGAAACGCAAGCTGTTTGAGGCCATGGGCGTGGAAGTGAGCAACGGTTCGAACGGGGGGTGAGGCCACGTCACCTACGGAGACGATCGACTCACCGCGAGCAGTACTATCCCGCCTCTCGACTCGGACTTCTCCGCCGGTGAACGGGGAGGCACCCATTTGTCATGGAAGTCCGACTGGTGATAGAAGACACAACGAGCATGCAAACGACGAAACCGCGCGTTAGGCGGCGACGCCTTCCTCTTCTTCCTCCGATTTCAACCGCTCGACGGTGTCGCTCAGGATCACGATATCACCGACGGAACGGACCCACCGATACGGAATCAGAATACCCTGCCGGCGACCCACGATCCCCCGGAACAGTTCATCGTTGACGGCGGCAAGGGCCAGGCCAGTTACTGATTCGCTCTCGAGATCGAGTCTCAGATCCTCGACTTCGCCAACATACACGCCGTTGTTGGAATACACCTCTCGTCCGACGAGCGTCGTTATCTCCTGGGGGTTCCGGTCCATGTCCATGTCATGTTGATCCCGGGGGATGACTTAATAGTTGGCGGGTTTGGGAGGGATGGTCGGACGGCTGTCGGACGGCTTCGCACTTCTCGCAGTTACACAACCAGTGCAAGGAGGGCGATCAACCCCACGCCGATTAGCAAGACAACGAAACCGATCCCGACCTGCTTTCGAGTGTACGCACTCTGGGGTGCAGTCGACCGTTCGAACTCGTCCATGGTGGCCACATATTTCAGGAGGGGCTTAACGCCTGCGGCACGGAAATCTCTCAGGGAGGCCTGATTGAGGCGCCCGCCGCGAGCATGCCTGCAGCTTCTTTGACCTCGTCACTTCGATTCGTCCCGGTCCCCATTGTCGACCAGTACCTAACAGTTTCACCGCAACGGGAACCTTCACCGAGGATTAAGGTCGGGATAAGTGCGGGACCGCGCCCGTGTTGTGGTCTCATGGTGGCGCACTCTGGCTTTCCGAGAAAACTATCTGGAACACTTGAATCACATCTGTCCCGAACGGTCACGACAAAACTGGTTGCGATAAGATACATCTTAGTCATGCCTCGAACGCCGGTGGTGTTCACCGGACGGTTACCCCGTCCTGGAGCAGACACCTATGCCCGACAAGGAGAACGAAGGATTGTTCAGTGGTATCGACAGCAGCCGTAGATCGTTCATGCAGAAAGGCGCCATCGCGACTGGTGCCCTTGCGCTCGGCGGTGTGGCCGTTGGCTCGGCCGCATTCCAAGAGGAGCCGACACTCGCCGCCAGCCACGAGGACGGCGAAACTGCCGGCGACTACGTGTTAATGCTGTATCCGGACGCCGTCGAGAATACCGCGGCCACGGTCGTCTCTGATGAGATTGACTGGGTTCCGTGGGACGACCACGAAGATGATGACGATGACGACAGCATCTTTGACGACGACGACAATGACGATGACGTCGCGGATGATGACGATGATCTAGACGACAACGACGACAATGACGACGACGTCGCGGATGATGACGATGATCTAGACGACAACGACGACAATGACGACGACGTCGCGGATGATGATGATGATCTAGACGACAACGACGAGATGGAAAACGACTACCGCACTCATCTCGTCGATTTCGACTTCTCGGCTTCACACGTCGGCGTGGTGTTCGTACCTGCCGATGCCGAGATTGACGTGGATGAGGAGATCCACTTCGGTGAGATCGAAGAACTTCTCCACGGTCCAGATGATCCGGTCCACGGGCCGGATGACGACGATGATCTAGACGACAACGACGACCTGGATGACAACGGCGACAACGATGATGACGTCGATGACGACGAGAACGGAAACGACGTGGGGATGGATCCCATGAATCAAGCCGTCCTCGTCAAAGTATCGCTGGAAGATCCGGAAGATGAAGTCGACGACGATCCGGACGACGATGACGACGTCACTGACGATGATCCGGACGATGATGACGACGTCGCAGACGATGATACGGACGATGATGACGACATCACCGACGACGACCCGGACGACGATGACGACATCACCGACGACGACCCGGACGACGATGACAGCATCACCGACGACGACCCGGACGAC
>SKQO01000120.1 GCA_007118975.1 Halobacteriales archaeon
CAGGGAACGACCGGCACGCGGTTTATGGTGTTCGACCGCGAGAGCGTGGTGCACGCGAACGCCTATCGCCGGCACGAACAGCTGTATCCCGAACCGGGGTGGATCGAACACGATCCGAACGAGATCTGGGAGAACACGAAGACGGTCATCAAGGAAGGACTCGAGGACGCCGGTGTTCGGGGAGAACAGCTCGCCGCGATCGGTATCACGAACCAGCGCGAGACAACCGTTCTCTGGGATGTCTCGACCGGCGAGCCGGCCGAACGGGCGATCGTCTGGCAGGACCGGCGGACGACCGATCGTGTGGAGGCCCTCGAACGTCGGGGCGAGACCGCGTGGATCCGCGATCGGACGGGCCTGGAGTGCGATGCATATTTTTCGGCAACGAAAATCGAATGGCTACTCGATCACGGCGATCCGATCGAAACGAACCGGTTCGGCGATGCTGATCTACGCGACCGTGCCGCTGCCGGTGAAGTCGTGTTCGGAACCATCGACTCGTGGCTGATCTACCGGTTGACGGGGAATCACGTGACCGATGTAACGAACGCCTCCCGGACGATGCTATTCGATATCCACGATCTCTCCTGGGACGAGGATCTCCTCGCCGAGTTCCGGATCCCGGAAGCGATGCTTCCGACGACTCGCCCATCGATCGACGAAAGTGCATACGGTCATACCGACCCGGACGGGTTCCTCGGGGCGTCGGTTCCGGTGACCGGGAGCCTCGGCGATCAGCAGGCGGCCCTCTTCGGACAGGCGTGTTTCGAAGCCGGCGAGGGAAAGAACACGTACGGCACCGGGTCGTTCTACCTCCAAAACACCGGAAAAGAGGCGGTGACATCGGATCACGGGCTGCTCACGACGGTCGCCTATCAACGCGATGGAGAACCGCCACGATACGCGCTGGAAGGTTCGATCTTCGTCACCGGCGCGGCGATCGAATGGCTCGCGGATGTCGGTCTCATCGACGAAGCGGCGGAGACAGAGCGGCTGGCCCGCTCGGTCGATTCCACTGAGGGTGTCTATTTCGTCCCGGCGTTCACCGGGCTTGGTGCCCCTCATTGGGACGGGCGGGCACGGGGTACCATCGTCGGAATGACACGAGGGACGAGACGAGAACACCTGGTCAGAGCTGCCATCGAAGCCATCGCCTACCAGACGCGTGACGTGGCCGAGGCGATTAGTGCTGATACCGGCGAGACGGCGACCTCGCTTCGCGTTGATGGGGGCGCGGTGCGAAACGACTTCCTCTGTCAGCTCCAGGCGGACATCCTGGAGACATCGATCCAGCGACCGGTCGTTGACGAAACTACCGCACTCGGCGCCGCCTACGCTGCGGGGCTTGCGGTTGGCTACTGGAACGGCATGGACCACCTGCGGGAGCACTGGCGCCTCGATCGGGAGTTCGTCCCGTCGGCGGATCGATCGACGGTGGAGCGCGGGTACCGGCGCTGGCAGGCGGCCGTCGAGCGATCGCGTGATTGGGCGACGGATTCGCCGGACTGATCACCACGGATCCGGGGCGCCGTGGAGGAAATTCAGGTTTTCCGGTTGGCAGTTGCATTCTACGCCTCGCAGTCCCGGCTACCAGCAGCGACCGGCCGTATTCGATCCGAGATTCACCTGGCGCCCTCATGGCGTGACGGGTCGGTGTTCGTGCGAGGTGACGCGTCGCCATGGCAGGCGAGTGGAAACCGGGCAGGAACGCAGCCGTGGCCTCTGTCCGCACTCACGGTCACAAGAATTACGCAATTGTAAGCCATCACCCCGCTTGACGATGGCGAAGAATTGTCGTTACGAGCGGACGACGTTCGTCGCTCGGGGGCCCTTGGGGGCCTGTTCGATGTCGAATTCGATCTCGGTCCCTTCCGTCAGATCCTCACCGCCAACGTCCTCCATGTGGAAGAATACGTCGTCGTCGGAGTCCTCAGTGTCGATGAAACCGTAGCCGCCAGAGTGGTTGAAGAAATCAACCGTACCGTTTACCATTGCAAGTAATACAAGGACTGATCAACGGATAAGGGTTCTCATCTGTCCACTGTAATCTGAAAAATGTATGCGTATATCTTGATATTGGGGTAATACTCGACATACGGTTTTCGATTGGTCGGAAATATTAGCTGAACGTTCGCTTGCCGAACTTCTAGGCGGGGATGGGTTCGAACCCACACCGGTCTGATCGTTCGGACCTGCCCCGAACGAGCCGAGCCGGTTCGGCTCGGTTACTCGACTGGCTCGATCGCGTCTTCACCGCAGTACGGGCACTCTTCGTAGGCCTGCGTCACGGATTTTTCACAGGAGGTGCAGGCGAAATCGGCGCCGTCCCGGCTGATGATTGCGCGTTTCGTTTCCTCGAACTTCTCGCCTGCCTTCCGGAAGAGACTCATCAGGCCTACCAGCGCGGCTGGCTGGAAAAGCGTTTGGACGAATGGTTGTCGTTCACAGCTCGTCTACGTCGATGACCTCTCCACGTTCGGCAGCACGATACGCCGCTTCCGTCAGTTGCGTGACGTGCAGTCCAAACGACGCCGGAACCGGCGGCTCCGTTCCCGTCCGAACCGCCTCGAGGAAGCCCGCGAGTTTCCGGCGGTTCCCTTCGCGGTAATCCATCCCGCCGGGCTCGAGGATGGCACTCGGACGTCCCTCACGTTCCACGTGGAACCCGTCCGCGCCATAAGTTACCCGGCCCGCCGTCCCCCATATCGCGAGGTGTTCGGTAAAGCCAGCTCCCTCCCCCGTCACGCCGATACTGGCCGTTACCGATCGGCCGTCCTCACCGACCAACCGGGCTGCCACGGCACTATCGACGTCGACATCGTGTCCACGATTGTCGGTGAGTGCTGTCACGACTGCCGGTTCCGTGTCGGTGGTCCAGAGGAGCACGTCGAGGAGATGGGAGCCGGAGTCGATCAGCTGACCGCCCCCCGAAAGTTCGGGATCCATCCGCCACGTTCCGGCGGCCGAGTCGGTCCAGGCCTGTCCGAGATAACAGCTGACCATGTGGACCTCCCCGATCTCCCCGTCGCCGATCAATCGTCGAATCTCCCGGTAGGCGGGATCGAAATGGCGCTGGTAGCCGACCTGGAAGACCAGGTCTCGCTCGTTGGCCATGTCGATCAGTTCCGCTGCATCCACCGATCGCGTGACGAGCGGTTTCTCGACGTGGACGTTGATGTCGTGCTGGAAGGCGGCTTCGACCTGGTCGCGATGGAGTTCGTGTGGCGTCACGATCGCCACCGCGTCAAGGTCGTGATGCTCGATCATGTCGTTGTAATCCTCGTAGGTGTCAGCCGCGATCTCCCGTTCGAACGCCTCCCGAGCGGCGACGGCAACATCCGCCCCACCGACGACTCGGACGTCGTCCATGTCATCGAGGACAGTCGACTGGACTCGCCCGAGACCACCGAGCCCGATCACGCCGATATCGAGTGTCATCGATTGGCGTGGTCTCGGGCTGCGGCCTTAAAAGTCACTGCCGGCGTGGAAGCTACCTTCCAGCGCTGATTGGGAAATGTCCGTTCCGGGGAGCAAACTTTGACGTGCCACGTGGCGAGGTGGCACGCATGGAGGCTGTGTTACTCGGAGAGTTCGCGCACGAATCGAATACGTTTGCCGCGGAACCCACCACGCGAGAACACTTCCAGCAACGACGGGAGTATCTGGGCGGGGAGCTGCTCGAGGAGTTACGGGGGACAAACTCCTCGATCGGTGGCGCGCTCGAGGTAGCCGAGGACGCTGGATATACGCTCTATCCGACGCTTGCTGCCTCCGCGAGCCCCGGGGGCGTCGTTGCGGCCGATGCCTACGACTTTTACACGGATCGTATCGTCGAGGAGGCAGAACGACGGGGGGCGGACATCGACGGCGTGTTTCTGGCGCTGCACGGTGCCATGGTCCCGGAAGGGATGGACGACGGTGAAGGACCGCTCCTGACCAGGGTCAGGGAGGCAGTCGGGGACACGCCGATCGTTGCCACGTTCGACCTCCACGGGAACGTCACCGAAGAGATGCTCACCGCAGCCGACGCCCTGGTCGCGTGCGAGACGTACCCTCACGTCGATATGGGGGCGACTGGTCGACGGGCGATGGAACTTCTGGCCGACTTCGCGAGCGGAGTTGTCGATCCAGTCATGCATGTAGAGCGGCCGCCCCTGGTGGCCGCCGGACCGCTGCAAAACACGCGAGAAGGCCCGATGGCCGCGGTGATGGAACGGGCTCGGACGCTCGAGGAACGGGAGGACATCCTCAAGGTCAACGTGTTCCCCGGCTATTTCAAGGCAGACATCCCGGAGATGGGGTTTTCGGTTCCCGTCGTCGCTGATGCCAATCCGGAAGCGGCTCGGGATGCGGCGCGCGACCTCGCGCGGTACGTGTGGGACAACCGAGACGCGTTCGTGGGGGATTTCCCCGATCCCGCAGCCGCGGTCTCCCAGGCGAAATCCCAGTTAGCCGCGTCCTCGGAGCGTGCGGGACCGATCGTCCTGGCCGATCTCGGGGACAACCCCGGCGGTGGTTCAGCGGCCGACAGCACCGCGATGCTCCGCGAGTTGCTGGACCAGGACGTAGGCGCCCAGACCGGTGTCGCCCTCATGCGAGATCCCGAGGCCGTCGCCGCGTGCATCCAAGCGGGGGTCGGCGAACGGCTTGCGATCACCCTGGGTGGAAAGACGGACGAATTTCACGGCGAGCCGCTGGCGGGTCTCGAGGGATACGTCGCGGCGATCACGGACGGGAAGTTTCGCAACACCGGCCCGATGGGGACGGGGACGGCCAACGACCTCGGACGGACGGTATTGTTTCAGTGCGGGCGAGATGACGCCATTTCCGTGATCGTGACCGAAAACCGCCACCAGCCACTCGATGCGGAGATCTGGCGACACGTCGGCAAGCCCCCCGAACGTTTCGACCTTCTCGTCGTGAAAAGTACGAACCACTTCCGTGCGTCATACGAGCCGCTGGCGAGTGAGGTGGTCGTCGTCGACAGTCCCGGCCTGGCTGCCGTCGATATTGGCTGGTTCGATCACGAACGGATGCCCCGGCCGCAGTACCCGCTGGATGATGTTCCGGCGGACGCCTATCCTGACTGGCCCTAGGTGCCGGTTTCACCCACACCCAGTGCGTTCGTTGCGCTGGAGCGACCCGTCGGTGAATGTTCACGAAAGTGTTACCGGATGTGTGTCTCCATTTGTTTACTAATATACTATATAGATGTTGAAATTCGCTCCAACATGGCGTATAATATCGTAGAAGTTAATTTAGTTGATCGGGAAGGCACAAAATAATTATGCTCGTCGGCGGTCGTAGTTCTTCTATGCTAGAGAAAATCAAGTCTTTCCTCGGCGGGGGAGAAGCGCCTCGGGCCGTAACGTATCAGTGCAACGCGTGTCACCACACCTTCGATGCTGGACCGAATGAAGCGATGAAATGCGAATCCTGCATGTCCACCGATGTCGAGATGGTCGGTGAGAGCGCCGGGGAGGAGGCCGGGACGAGCGCGGTGGGACCGGGACCGGGAAACCTGTAACCGGAATCTGCCGGTAGAGCAGCCTGAGTGCCCCCGTGCTTTTCCCCGGAGGTGAGTTTACCCGCCTTGTCCACTGACGTCGAAGACGAGGACGTCCGTCCCCTCGCGAGCCATTGCTTCCTCGATCGCCGAACCGGCCGAGGAGGGGTCGGGAATCGACGCGGCTCGCACCCCGTAGCTCCTGGCGTTCGCCGAAACGTTTAGCCCCGCGTCGAACGTGAGTGGAGGCTCCTCCGCAACGGATTCCGGAATCCGGCCGTGGTCGCGCAAGATGCCATAGCCGTCGTTGTCGGGAACGACGATCGTCAACGATCCGTCCACGTGCTGGGCTGCAGTATAGAGAGCTTGAGGGTAGTACTGGTAGGCGCCGTCGCCGACCAATGCCACTACTGGATTTGGTGTCTCCGCGTGCGTCTGTTCGGCGATGGCCGCCCCCACGGCGGCTGGGAGACCATAGCCCAGCCCTCCGCTGTTTTGGGCGATAAATTGCCCCGGGGAGAGTGACCCGAAATCCCTGAGCAAGAACCCGGTGGTCACTCCCTCCTCGACGATCAGCGCTCGGGACGCAGCGTCGGATAGCCCGGTCACGAGTTCGATTTTCGCATCGATTTCTGCCTGAGACTGGCTGCCAGTGGCGGTCCGCACTCGGTGTCGGTGGGCGCGTTGAAGCCGTCGTGGACCAGCTCCGTCCGTGGCGATTGTCGGCTCGATCGTACCGAGTAGGTCATCAAGTGTCTTCTCGAGGTCTCCGGTTGCGACGACATCGAACGTCTGTTCAGACGGAACGTCGACCGTGTTCGGACCAAGCCAGACGGCGACCGTATCCGCAGCCCAAAGCGGTGGTTCGTAATCGAGAAACGGCTCCACGCAGGTACAGCCCAGAAAGAGGATGGTCTCGGCGTCCAGTGTCTCTCGCAACTCCGCGACCTTGAGGGAGGCCATCCCGACCCAGTGTGGATGCTCGGTGGGAAACGCCGCCTCCCCGAACAGTGGTTCACCAAACACCGGGGCGTCAAGGCGTTCGACCAACTGCAGTGCAGACCGTCGTGCCCCCGGGCCGGCGCGCGCCAGTTCATCGCCGACGATCACGCGAATGTCCGGCCTGTCGATCGTCTCCGCCAGTTGCGCCCCACCGTTTTCGGCGGCTGGTTCTTCTTCGGTTGGGCTGGGGATCGGTGGGATCGTGACGTTGGTGGGTGCCTCCTGTGTGCCCATCGGTAGTTCGATATACGCCGGACTTTGTGGGGGTCCCCAGCTCGACACGGCGCCGTCGATGATCGCGGTCGGGATCTCGTCCGCCGTCGTCGGTGGGTCGACGAAGGTCGCAAACTGTTCGACGAGCGACCGACGGTCGCCACTCAGCGGCGGATTGCGCGCCTCGTGACGGGGTTCCTGACAGCCCGCAGTCAACAACACCGGTGCGCGGGCGAACATGGCACCATAGAGATTCCCGGTCGCGTGAGCGACACCGGGTGTCGTGTGGACGTTCGCAACCCCTAGCGGCGGCGAGATGTCGTTTTTCTCCCGAAGCTGTCGCATCCGCGTTCCGAATCCAGCAGCGGCTCCCATGGCGACGTCCTCGTGCAAGCACGTCACGTAGCTGATCTCACTGTCGACGATCGCCTCGATAAGTGGGAGCTCTGTAGTGCCGGGGTTGCCGAACACGTGCGTGACACCCAGGGGCTGGAGGGTATCGACTGCAGCGACAGCACCCGATCGA
>SKQO01000029.1 GCA_007118975.1 Halobacteriales archaeon
ATGGCCCATCGGACTTCTTGATCTGCACCCGCTGGTTGACTTCAGGGTAAATGTAGCGGCCGATCACTGCGCCAATCCAGAATCCGATGATCGGCGTGACGATCCACCAAGAGATGATAGTCGCAATTGTTTCGTAATTCAGTGTGCCCGTCGCAAGCCCGAGCCCTGCTATCGCCCCGACTGTCGTCATTGATGTTGGGACGGGAACGCCGAAAATGTTGGCGATGAGGATGCCGAACCCGATGAAAAAGAGGATAGCGACGCCTGCTGTGAGGGTGAGATCGATGGTGATGATGTCCTTACTCAACGTGTCCATCACGTTCCGCCCAACGGTCCACCCGCCCAGAAAGACAAACACCGTCATGATCGCTGCGGCCGTCGTCTTCTTCACGATCCCCGCACCGACGGGGGGTCCCCACGCGATCCCCGTGGATGACCCCCCGATATTGAACCCGACAAAGATTGACGCAATAATACCGATGAGAAGTAGAGTCTCAATCATCGGTCGATTATTCAGACTGGATATTGAAATAAATGCGGTAACCGAGCGCAGACAGCCCGTCAATTACTACCATAGACCGATCAGAACCCTTCAGTGAGTCGTTTCAGTCGCTGCTGCTTATGTGGTGACGGATCGGTTGGGGCATGTTAGGGCCGTGCGTCGTTGCAACATTTGCGCCTTAAATGTCGCAAGCACTTGTTCTCAACAGCCAGTCAAGTAACTCCTAACGAGTAGAAGTTTGGGTGTGCTCATCGTCGAAATCCGTGTATCATTATGAACGCATTCGAGATCAAGCCTGATGTGTGCATCTAGACATAACTCCATCATGCATCGTATGAACTGATTGAAGCCTCCCAGATAGGGAGGCATATTCCTCATCGTGTAATCGTCTATAGCTTGGTCTCTCAGTGGTGGGATTTCTTTGATGAGGACTGGGTAAATTGGTATCCGGCACACCAAAGACAATGTTCAATTATTCTATCCAGAGGTGGTTTTATTGAGTTGTAGCTGATACAGGGAACTATGACCGACCAGACGCCGGGTGTCGAGGCCTGGAAGGAACACACAACAGCGTTCGACCGCGTACAAGCCATCAGTACGTCGCTGTCCCAACCACGGTCCGCATCATACATCGCAGATGAGGCGCACGTCGCCGAGAACACAGCACGGGACCACCTCGAACGACTCGTCAACCTGAACGTCCTCCTGAAAAACGAACGCGACGACGGAGCCTACTACTCCCCCGACCCACTCCACACGCGCATTCAGACGCTCCGCGACCTCCTCGAAGCGCATGACCGCAACGGACTGATTGAATTGAAGGCCGAACTCCAATCTCAAATCGAAGACTGGCAAGCCGACTTTGGCGTGACCACTCCCGACGAACTTCGTGCCCGAACGGCAGAGACGGACACCGCTTTGCAAACGCGGGAACTGAAACAGGCCGCAAGCGATTGGGAACTTGCACGCTATCGCTTGTCAATTCTGGAGGACTCAATCGCAAACTTTGAAAGCTACACGCAGGACGTTCGGGCATCTGCATAACGGTTGATCGATGTCTGGCTCTTCTGGCGCATATGACTCCGCAGAAGCGTCCCATCGAGCGCTTCGCGCAAACCAGCAAGAACTCAAACGTCACCCGATAGTCACGGACGTTCGAGGATTTCCAGCTGGTGAATTCACGCAACTGGTCGCTCACCTGGAACCAAGCAGGTGGGGAACAAATCGGGATACTGCAACACTGACCGTTCGTTGGTTTGCAGGAGAAACAGCAGACGTCCCGCCCGAATTTTCGTTCCACTACAGCGATTCCCACGCTGACTTCGGCTGGCATCACCACGAACAAGAGCATATCGACGGCTGGGGCCATTTCCAGGAACGCACCAGTGACTCTGGCTATGCATACGAACCCCATCGGTTCCCATCGCAGAATCCAGCGCAACTCACCTGGGAAGTAATGACATACCTCGCTTCCAAGCTGAAATCTGAATAACAAACCGTCTGTTCACCTCCTGCAAAGGACAGGATTTGATACGTTCGTGCGATGGTTGACGGTGTAAATTCTTTTCAACACATCGTTAATTGGCCCGGGGATTCGCTGAGAATCGGGGGGGGATTTCCGAACATGGACTGTTTTCAAACAAGTATTTGAAATATAACCAGATGTGTCGACCGTCTGTATGCATCACTGGCCTTCTATCACCTGATGGAGCAATACCGACGAGCATAGCTGTCTAATTTCGCTGTAGTCACCTGGCTAATGTTTTCGATCCAGACTCTGGGGCATGCTAGATATTCGCGTTCTCTGGCTTACGTCAGAAGTGACTGGATTGCAAGGTGGGTATCACCGTTCAAGCCGAAATCCGAGCTGTGAGGGAGATGGATATGACAGGGCTCGTTTATTTTTTGTGGCGTTCAATTCTTGCTCGTTCATGACATTGTGTAACCTATGGCGAGCATCGTTACTATCTACGGAACCGGTGAGGGACAGACAGCGAAAGTGGCAGACCGCATCGCGGACGAACTCGGGAGACGCGGGCACAAGCCGACGACAGTGAATGTGAAGGAAGTCGATTCCGTCGACCTCGCCAACTTCGACGCCGTGCTGGTCGGTGCGTCCATCCACATGGGGAGACCACAGAAGGAAGTTCGCAAGTTCGTTACCGCCAACCGCGACGTACTGGTGACGAAGCCGACCGGCTTCTTTCAGGTGTCCGGAGCGTCTGGGAAAGAGAGCGAGGCAGGAGATGCGGAGGCAATCGGCTACCTCGACGAGTTCATTGACGTCACGAACTGGCGACCGGACCGCATCGGCCTCTTCGGTGGGGCCTTCCGCTTTTCGGAGTACGGCTTTCTCATGCGAGCGGTGATGAAACGGATCGTCAAGAAGAAACATCCCGAGGTGGACGCGACACAGGACATCGAATTCACCGACTGGGAGGAAGTTGCGGCATTCGCCGACGAGTTCGCTACGTACGTAGAGGAGCGACTCGGCCAGGCAGTCACAGTGAACTGAGATGTGAGCCACATTATGAGTTGTGCCCTCTGCCGTACAACGAGAGCGCTTCCGCCGATGATTAGAGGAGGACCGTGAACCGGCCGTACCAGACGAAGTGCTCACCTGGCGAGACGGGTGCGATCAATATGAACTGCGTTCCCGTGAAACTGACGTGCATCAATGGCCGAACGAAACAAACTCCGGGTGCGCTCGTACACCCACGCCATAAGTATCTAATAGGCCGTCAGCACCATGATCCAGCGTGCAATCCGGCGGATCCCAAATTTGCGCATATTCGTCGAAAAACAACCAGAAATCCGCGAGTGCTTGCCAGCCGCCCGTGAACACGCCGAGTTCGCTTCCGCGTGCGAGAATCACGTACTGTTCCCGCAAGCGGGGAACGCTGAATCCTGTCCGGCCGATATCCCCAACGAACCCGGCAGACAACCCTACGATGGGTCCGAAAATCAGTACAGTTGGAAAGTCACCCACCGGGACGAGTCGTCGTCTAACCCTGGGCGGTAGAATCCAGAGACTGCCCAGGACGGTGGGCGTCGTCAGCAGTGCAACTCCGTACCAGGGCGGTGCAACCAGCCAATTTATTTGTCACTTCCTTGTCGCCCGAAGCCCGGTTCGTCCACCAATCAGCGCGATCAGCGTCAGGTCAGCAATCGCAGGACCCAGTATCGTCGCACCGAACACGGGATTAGCTGCTATCAGACGGGCCGACCATTGTCAACGGTCCCCGTTGTCGACAGGACAACTGCAATAGGTCCCCATGAAAAGAAAACGGTCAGGAGAAGACGGCCGGTCTCGGGTGCTGGTTAACAAGTTCAACAATTCGCTTCATCGACGAATACGCCGTATATTCATGTCATTTTTCGCGTTTGCGTTTCCCTTCTACTTCGCGTTCCTGCTTACGTATCTCGTACGGGAGTAGCAAGAACTGGACGAGATTCCAGTATCCAAACAGTAGTGCCAGTATGGCGATCCACGCGAGGCTCTGTTCGGGGAGAGCGAGAAGGTCGGACGGGGAATCGAATGGTCTCGTGGCGTGCCAGGTCACCGGTGGGGCCACGAAGACCAGTATGAACGCGATCCAGCTAGCTATGCGGGACGATTGCAAGAGGTGCGAATCCCATTCTGACGGTGTCGCTTTTTCATAGGTTCGGAGGGCGTCGTTCGTGGAGCGAGTACCGGTTATCACTGCAGCAGCGAGCACGACGAAGGCGACGGTACTGACGACTTCCGGAAGAAACGGCTCTCGAAGCAGTGACAGGACGAGTACCGTCGAGAAGTACGCTATGATGAGTTGTGCGCCCCGAACGGACAAGGCTTCCATTTCGTACCGATACACGTCGTATTCCTCCCAGCCGGATTCGAGGTAAGTAAATCGTGCCCAGAAAGACGAGTCCGATCATGGTTGCCGAAATGGTGGCGAGGAGCCGCCAAAATTCGGGGTCAATCATCGTGCGTCACATCTCGCTACGCCTCCGTTGGAGAAAGTAACGGGGGTAGCTCCCGTTTCTCAGAGCGTGCGGATACATGCAGTACGTTCCCCAATATATGATCACCTAGGTAGGTACTAGCCGGAACTCAGTGCAAGTCCTATTGCGTAGCATCACGCTCCCATCCGGCCAATGATAGCGATGTTCCATTCACGAGAAGGCATTTTGTTCCCGGGGCTGGAATCGACATCACGGTAATGGGTATCTTCAGGAGGAAGTACCTGTGAGTCGGCACCGTTCGCAACAACCAGCGAACCGTGCTGTCGGACTGGTGCGTTCCACGACACCCTGGGGATTTCCTGTTTTGTATTTGGGTTGGGCATACCTGTTCTGGCTTCCCGTAGTGGCCTCAGGAGCCTCGGTCTGGACGTACCCGAACGTGGTTCTGTTTCTGAGTGGTGGCGCAAGCCCGCTCCTGGCCGGACTCGTACTATTATGGTTAACTCACGGGACAGCGGGGTTCGCCGACCTTCGTCGGCGACTGCTGGAGCCCGGTCGGATCAGTGGCCGGTGGTGGTTGACCATCTTGTTGTTTTATCCGATGTTCAACCTCGGTGTGGCTGGCATTGCCCTCCTTACTGGGTTCACTGCCGAACCGCTGGAATTCATCCATCCCGACAGGCTGTTCGACCCTGGAGCGCTGTTCTTCTTGTTGGCGGTCGCGATCCTGTTTCCGGCAATCGAGGAAATCGGTCTTCGTGGCTACTGGTTCGATCAGCTCCAAGTACGGTGGAGCGCGCTCGTGAGCAGCCTGATGTTGGGAACGGTATGGGCACTATGGCACGTTCCGCTCGTCTACATGACTGGTTACTTCGAAGGAGCGACGTTCCAACCGGAATTGTGGTGGTGGCTCCCGAGCATCGTCCTGACGGCAATTATCGGAACGTGGGTCTACAACAACACTGCCCGGAGCGTCCTTGCAGTCATCATTTTTCATTTTCTCGGGAATCTAACCGGAGAGGCGATGGGATTTGCTCACGGACTGTACCCATTCGTACTCATAGGGACTGCCATAGTCGCACTCGCACTCGTACTTGGGTTCGGCTCGGGATCCTTCTGTGGTCGGAACGTTCCCCGGCCGTTACCAGACTGGACAACAGTTCGAAAAGACCTGTGACCGATGCGGGCGGTGAATTCCGCACAGTTCGTTCAAACTGCCCAGTTTTGGGCAGAAATCGCGTAACCGACGCATGGATACGAGCGATCGCTATCAGGGCTCGTTGCGGATACGACTCGTCCGACGACTTGACATCGAGATCATCGATCATCGCGTCCGCGTGGTCGGGCGCAATTTCCTTCCTCGCCTTGGCGTCAGCGTCGAGGCGGAGTGCAACCGGCTCGCCGAACCGTTCGATCATCGGCTCAAGACCGGAGATTCCCACAAATACGATCGCGCCCCTCATCGGCCGACAGCCAGGGTATCGCGTCATCACCGACGGCTCGTCCATCGATCCGCTGGAAATCAGTGAAGTCGGTGTCCTCTAGCACGGTCCCCCTTCGAACAGCCGGATCGCGTTAGTGAGACGGTCCAAGGTGTGGACTTGCCTGCACCGCTGGGTCCGACGAGGCCGAATACCTCCCCACATTCGACCGTCGAGTCCAACACGTCGACGATTGGCTGTCCACCGCACCGCTTCGAGAGAACGTTTCGGAGTGGTACTGACGAACGGGAAGATGACGGGGTTGCTGTAGAAGATCCACTGGCGCCATTGCCGAACTAGACAGTCTTAACATTCCAAAGCGGTAAGTGCCAAAACATGCCTGGCTCCGACCAAGACTGGTGGCCGGATCAGTTGAATTTAAAGATCCTCGAACAGAACGCGCGGCCCGCGGACCCGCTCGGCGAGGAGTTCGACTACGCGGAGGCGTTTGAATCGCTCGACCTCGACGAAGTGAAGGCGGACATCGAGGACGCGCTGACGACCTCCCAGGAGTGGTGGCCCGCGGATTACGGCCACTATGGCCCGTTGATCATTCGGATGGCGTGGCACAGCGCCGGGACCTATCGGACTGTCGATGGCCGCGGCGGTGGCGCTGCCGGGACGCAACGCTTTGCCCCGCTGAACAGTTGGCCGGACAATGTCAATCTCGACAAAGCGCGCCGCGTTCTCTGGCCGGTCAAGGAAAAGCACGGCCGCAACCTCTCGTGGGCCGATCTGATGATCCTGGCAGGGAACGTCGCACTCGAATCGATGGGCTTCGAGACCTACGGTTTCGCGGGCGGCCGGGAGGATGCCTTCGAGCCCGACGAAGCCGTCGATTGGGGGCCAGAGGAGGAATGGCTCGGGGACGATCGCCACGACGAGGAAGGAACCCTCGAGGACCCGCTCGCCGCCGATCACATGGGGCTGATTTACGTGAATCCGGAGGGCCCGGGTGGCGAGCCGGACCCGCTCGAGTCGGCAAAGTACATTCGACAGTCGTTCGGCCGTATGGCGATGGACGATGAGGAGACGGTTGCCCTGATCGCCGGGGGCCACGAATTTGGAAAGACCCACGGCGCCGCCCCCGACGATCACCTCGGCCCAGACCCCGGAGCAGCACCGATCGAAGAACAGGGCCTCGGCTGGGACAGCGACTACGGGACAGGCAAGGGCAACGACACGATCACCAGCGGCCTCGAGGGCCCGTGGACCCAGTCGCCGATCGACTGGAACCACGACTTCCTCGACAATCTGTTCTCGTACGAGTGGGAACTGACCGAGAGTCCTGCCGGCGCCTACCAGTGGACCCCGGTCGACGAGGAAGCACAGGCTGCAGCACCTGATGCACACGACCCGGACGGCAGTCAGACCCCGATGATGCTGACGACGGACCTCGCCCTGAAGGAAGACCCCGAGTATCGCGAGATCGCAAAGCGATTCCACGAGAATCCCGAGGAACTCGAAGAGGCGTTCGCGAAAGCCTGGTACAAGCTCACCCACCGCGACATGGGCCCGCCGGAACGCTTCCACGGTCCGGAAGTGCCTGACGAAGAACTACTCTGGCAGGACCCCATTCCCGACGTGGACCATGACCTGATCGGGGAGGAAGAAATCGCCGAACTCAAAGAACGCATCCTCACATCTGACCTGCGTATCTCCGAACTGGTCAAGACGGCCTGGGCGTCGGCTTCGACGTACCGCGACAGTGACAAGCGTGGCGGTGCGAACGGGGCCCGCATCCGTCTCGAACCGCAGAAGAGCTGGGAAGTGAACGAGCCCGAGCAACTCGACACGGTGCTTGCGATTCTCGAAGGGATCCAGGAAGAGTTCAACGACTCACGCTCGGACAGCACACGGGTATCGCTTGCCGACGTAATCGTGCTGGGTGGCTGCGCCGCCGTCGAACAGGCGGCACACGACGCGGGATATGACGTGAAGGTCCCGTTCGAACCAGGACGAACGGATGCAACACAGGAGCAAACCGACGTAGAGTCGTTCGAGTGGCTCGAACCGGCGGCCGACGGGTTCCGAAACTACCTCGGGAACGGTCACGACCGGTCCCAAGAGGAACTGTTGGTCGATAAGGCCGACCTGTTGTCGTTAACACCCGACGAGACGACTGTGCTGGTCGGCGGCATGCGAGCCCTGCATGCGAACTACCAGGACTCAGACCTCGGCGTCTTCACGGACGAGCCGGAGACGTTGAACAACGACTTCTTCCGGACGATCCTCTCGATGGACTACGAGTGGGAACCTGCCTCGCCGGACGAGGAGATCTTCGAGATCCGTGACCGGGAGACCGATGAACTTGCCGGGAAGGCGACCCGCAACGACCTGATCTTCGGGGCGAACGCCCGGTTGCGGGCGATCGCGGAGATCTATGGTGCGGCTGATGGTGAGGAACAATTCGTCGACGACTTCATCGGTGCGTGGCACAAAGTGATGTCACTCGATCGCTTCGACCTCCAGTAATCACCGACGGAATTCCGAGAGGACTGCTGGCGTTCTCCGCTTTTCAACCCAGTCCACGCGTTGTGTCCGCTGTAAGGATCGTGAAATCGAGCGGCGTCGAATTCGCATCACGCGGTCAGTTTGCCGTTTCACGCTACCGGCGAGCCTCGGGTGGCCGTCCCACCGGCGAGGTCTGTGTTTCAAAGCCGAGCCGGATGTCTATCGACCCGGCCGTCACCACTTGTTTCCAGTCCCCGTTACCCGACCTCGGCGACAATGCTTTCGGGGAGGTACGGTGCATTTGCCTCGATAAGTGTATCGATCATCTCGTCGATTTCGTCGAGCGAGCACGCTGCGGCCGTCAACGGATCAAGCTTGATCGCTTGCCGAACCAGTTCGAGTTCTTGTTGGATCGCTCCCTCGACCGCGAGCCGCTGCACTGCGATGTTCGACCGACAGAGGGCAGCGAGTTGTGGGGGAAGCTCGCCGACCGAGCACGGCCGCACACCGGTTCCGTCGACGAGGCAGGGCACCTCCACGCACGCATCGTCGCCTAGATTCGCAATCGCGGTGGTGTCGTTTCGGACGTTTATGTTCATGCGCCGCGGCGTCCCGGTCTCGATCGAGTGGATGATGTGGGCCCCGTATTCGTGTGACCGCTCGATCTCGAAGCGCTCTTCGGTGAAATCACGGGCCTCGTTCTCCGCCTGGTACTCACACCAGTGCTCGAAATAGCGACCGGTAGGCATCCAGTGATTCCGTGTGCCTTCCAGATCGCGATCGACGACGTACTCGTCGATGAGGTCCTCGCTCGTCCGAAAATACGGGACGTATTCGCTCATGTGGTGGCTCGATTCCGTCACGAACGAGCCGAAGTGATCGAGCAGTTCGAAGCGGACGTTGTCCCGATCGAACGTATCGGGATCTGCCACGGCCGCCCTGAGTTCCGGATACACGGATTCTCCGTCGGAGGTTGCCTCGAGGAACCACGCCATGTGGTTGATCCCCGCGACGACGTACTCGAGTTCCGCCGGTGGAACGTCCACGTAATCTGCGATCGCAGCCGCCGTCCCCTGGACGCTGTGACACAAACCATAGATGTCGACATCGGTTGCCTCATCGATCGCCCAGCACAGCATCGCCATCGGATTGGTGTAGTTGAGCAACACCGCATCGGGGCACACAACCTCCATGTCGCGGGCGATTTCTAGCATGGCCGGGTACGTCCGCAGCAATCTGAATACGCCGCCAGGGCCCATGGTGTCGCCGACTGCCTGGTTTACGCCGAAGGACTCGGGGATCTGAATCTCGTTTTCGAACGGTTCCCGCCCACCGACGTGGATCATATTCAGGACGTAGTCGGCGTCCGCCAACGCTGCCCGTCGATCGGTCGTCGATTCGATCGTCGCTGACAGGTCCGCCTCCTCGACGGTTCGTTGCGCAACAGTTGTCGTTTGCTCCAGCCGATCCGGATCGACGTCCATGAGGGTGATCTCACTATCCTCCAGGGCGGGAAACGAGAGGATGTCACCGAGGAGTTTCTGGGCGAACACGACGCTCCCGGCGCCGATAAACGTGATGTTGGGCATGACCCCTCAATCCTTCCGATTAATAATAAATCATAGGTTTCAGCCTCGGAATCAACCGTACGCCCGAAAGCGCCCGTTCTTCGAGGAGTGGTTACCGGTTGGATGATCATCGGGATTTTGTCGGCGAATCTCAAGAGGGATACTCGACCTGGCTACGAACCAGCTGTTGGCCCCTGGCGGTGGATCTCCTCCGTCTGCTGCTCATCGATGTCCAATCAAGCTCATATTCCGGCAAATACTTCTCCACAACTAGCCGGTGACCTGCCGTCATTTCTCACCCTTAGACACTCTGAAAGGTCAAAACTTAGCGCGGACCACTCCGCGGCACACGGCAACGTGGTCGTGGCTGTTAATGCTCGACCCAATGTCCTCGGCGGAGTCTAGCACCTGAGATTCTTGGTCTGTCATGTCTTAGAGCCACGCGACCTTCGTATGCAATCCGGCCGAAGCGTGACGTGAGAGACGCTACCGACGGGTATTGGTGAGACCTGATACGAACGAAATGATTTACCCACCGGATGCCAAGTTTCGCGTATGTCTCGGGACGAACTGCAACAGGTTGCGGCGACTGTCGAACGGGCTGCTGATCGGACGGATTCTACAGAAGTCCGTGAGCGCCTCCAGGCCCAATCGGCGGAGTTTGACGACTTGGCCACTGCCGACCGTGGTCCTGATCACGGCAAACTTGCCCGCCACGAACATATTCTGTCCGAAATCGCAGAAGAATCCCCGGACGTCGCAGATGACATCGAGGATGCCCTCGAGGCGATCCACGCGTATCGGGAGACGATTGAAGGCGTGTGACAACGTTAGCCCTACGGCGCTTCTCAAATAGCTAACAGACCGGTTTCGGGTTCACGTCGAGTTCGGTGAGTGTGTCCACATACTCCTCGTACGCCATTTCAATCGCTCCGGTTCCTGCCTCGATCGCTCGTTCTCTCTCATCCACAGAATCGATGTTTTTCTCCAGGAGTGTCGTTCCCGCCTCGAGCTGGTCGTCGAGATCCTCTCCAAATCCTCGAAACACGTCGGCCGTACCTGGATCGGCGTTACCGACAAAATATCCGACGATCTGGGACTTGGACGCTGCGCTCGCTACCGTTCGTCCGAGAAAGGCCCCCAACCGGTCGATCGTGTCAGTCTGTTCGCGGAGAAATATATGCATGGGTGGCGGCCCATCGGGAGTAGAAACGTCCTCCCCAAGCTCTGCACAGACTGTTTCGTAGTGACGGCGCTCTGTTTCGGCAAGCTCCCCGAAAAACGTTGCAACCTCCTCGGTCGTCTCATCGGCTGCCCATTGTTCGAACGTTTTCCAGGCAGCGTTTTCGGCTTCGGCGGCGGCACGGAGCACGGGATCGGTGTCGATCTCGCCGTCGGTGATGGCATACAATGCACGCGAGGATCCTAGCCGAGAGAGCTCGGTCTCGCAGGCGCGACGTATTGTCGAAACGATGTCGTCGGAGTCACTCATGGGTCATGTTCAATGGGTTCAGCAATAGGGTTGTCGTCGACACGAAATGGCGGATCGCAATCGGGTAGGTGGGGACGCTAGTTGCCACTCCCCGTTTCGATTGGAGCGTCGACCAAGTTACCCCACTCCGTCCAGGAGCCATCGTAGTTGATGGTGTCTTCATAGCCCAACAATTCATGAAGTGCAAACCACGCGACCGAGGAACGTTCCCCAATGCGGCAGTACGCGATGGTGGTCTCGTCGCCGTCGATGTCGTGCTCTGTGTAGAGCTCTTTCAGCTCGTCGAAATTCTTGAACGTCCCGTCATCATTAGTGACGGCTGCCCACGAGATGTTCTTTGCCCCCGGCACATGACCTCCACGCTGGGCGGTCTCTTGCAGTCCCGGTGGCGCAAGAATCTCTCCACTGAACTCTTCGGGTGAGCGTACGTCGACGAGCGGAATGCCTCGCTGGATCGCTTTCTCTACGTCTTCGCGATAGGCGCGGATATTCTCGCGTGGTCCGGATGCATTGTATTCGGTTTTACTGAAATCGGAAACTTCGGCCGTGGTCGGATAGTCGTTATTCAACCAGTACTCTCGGCCACCGTCGAGGAGTTTGACGTCCTCGTGACCGTAGTACTTGAACTGCCAGTAGGCGTAAGCGGCAAACCAGTTCGAATTGTCACCGTAGAGCACTACGGTGGAGTCCTCACTGATGCCGTGGCTGCCGAGCAGGTCCTCGAACTCGTCCTTTTCGAGGATATCCCGTCGGGTCTGGTCTTGGAGTTGCGTCTCCCAGTTAAACCCGATCGCCCCGGGAGCGTGGGCTTCCTCATAGGCTTCCGTATCAACGTCGACTTCGACCAGTCGGAGATTAGCGTCGTCACGTTGGAAGTCGTCGAGGTGATCCTCGACCCAGTCCGCAGAGACGAGTACGTCTTTTGCGTAGTCTTCAGCTGTCATTGCAGGTGATTTCAACGCAAAGCGATACTAAAGGGATATGCGATGCGGTCAATTCGGACGGTGCTCGACAATTGCGACATGTGTTACCGTTATCTGTGACAGCACTGGGGCCTTTTTGTCTACTCGCGGTATCCAATCCGAGAGCCTGAGTCGGGAAACCGGAGCGTTCTCGGAGCTGGATCGCCTCGATATGGATGATGGACGAAGCTGTGGTCGTGTCACCGAGATGGCTGGAAGCCCGTCTAGATGACCCGTCGGTCCGGCTGGTTGACGTCCGCGATGCGTGGGAATTTGATGAGATCGGTCACATCCCCGGCGCCGTCAATATCCCATTCGACCGGTTTCGGGATCCCGATGATCACGATCGTGGCATGCTGCCCGGGTCGGAGACCTTCGGAACGCTCCTGTCGGAGGCGGGAATACAGCGAGAAAACACCCTCGTTGCCTACGATGACATGCATGGGGTGTTTGCCGCTCGATTTTATGTGACTGCCGAGGAGTATGGGCATCCAGACGTCCGACTACTCAATGGCGATTATAGTGCCTGGCAAGGGGCGTATGCCGTGACGACGGACGAGTGCAGCGTCGAGCGAACCACCTACAATCCACAACCGCGATCAGCCGAGGGGAGTCCGATGATCGATCGCCAGGAGGTCGAGCAATCATTGGATCGGGACGTGTTATTCGTCGACACGCGGGAAGCAAACGAATTTGCGTCCGGCCACCTGCCCGGAGCGGTTCGATTCAATTGGCGTGAGGCCGTCGATGCCGAGACGAGGGGGCTAAAACCTCCAGAAGAACTTGCGGCAGTCCTGTCTGATCATGAAATCACATCCGATCGGGAGATCATCCTCTATTGTAATACCGCCCGCCGCATTAGCCACACCTATGTAGTCCTCCGGGCGCTCAATTATGAACGGGTATCGTTTTACGAAGGGAGTCTCCGCGAGTGGCTCGCCACCGCTGGAGCGATCGAAACCAGTGAGGATATCGACGAGATATCGAGTATCGATCCCTGAACGGCGGTAGGTGGCTGAGCGACGACGAGGCAGCGAACAAAGCTAGGCCGTAACTGCCGTGTCGTGGGTACTGAGAACCTCTTGATCGTTTGTGATCTGCTGTATACGCTGCTGTGAACCAGACTATTTTCGGGCCGATGGGAAGCAACGTATACCTCGAGTGGTTTCACAGTTGTCAGACATGCACTATCGCGTCCCGAGGAGAACGAAAACAGCGAACCGGGCGAACCTATCGAACCGGGGTACGAGTTGCTGTTCGAGCACCCCGTAATGGACCTCACGGATCTTTCGGACGATCTCGGTCCTGAACTTGAACCTGCGCATTTCGGGAGGCCTCCATGCCTTCGTTTTGCATCAGCACGAGATTACCGCCGACCCCTTAAGTTGGGTTGACAGTTTAGAAGTCGTCCCTCGTTCAGGATCTGGTTTCGGTAATCTCGACTTGGATGTCCTCACCGTTCACGGGAAAATTGCCGAACGTGGCTTCGGCATTAGCGCCACGGAGGCAGCCACCGAAGATGCTCAAGCCGAAGTCGTCTCGAGCAATTCGCCGCTGGGAGCGAGCGACGGGATGAACAGGAAAACCGGAAGCAGGTGTTAGGTCATACTCGCAAAGCGGGCGAGATTGCCGAGGGCGAGTACGCCGCAGAAGTCGAGCGACTTGCGACTCAGGGGCGCGCGGCTGAACGCCTAACCAGAAGAGTCCCAGATTGTCGCCAAGAACCTTCTCGGAGTAGGTCCTCGAAGCGCACAGGATCGATGTAGAAGACGTCGAGACGCTCAGCGTGCGTGAGCGTTAACTGGCAGGGAAGTCTCCGAAATCACCCAGGCACTCGCTGGACAGCTTTTGGTTTAGATCAACCCGGATCACCGCATGGTCGACATGTACGACCTTGCCCGTAGTACTCCGTGGGTTCAGAGCTGCGTGCGAGTTTCAGGCACATCTACATTAAGAACCTCTTGAAACTCAGCCGCGTCCTACGGCTGGATGCACTCGTCGATTGGTTCGCCGAATCTCCTTGGAGGCACCATGGCCACCGTCTGTTCACCATCGGGCAAGCATTTGGTGAGAACCCTCCGAGACTTGGCATGATGTCGTCTCACCCAGCTCGGTGGTGATTGAGCCATGCGTATGCGCGTGAGAAGATAATTCCGATATTTGTGAATGTGTGGCCACGTCGCTCTCTCAATTGATACAGTATCCAGTAAGGTTGCAGCAGGCGCCAGGCCTGACAATCTCCGAAAACTTGCTCGGTCACAGGTGGGGAATGAGCCTCACCCCATCTCATCCCTGTGAAGACCGACGGAACAAATTGTCATTTTGTCTGCATATTTTGTAACCAATAAGAATTGTCCAGCCATAAAGTAACATCGACGCCATGTACGAAGACACCAGCCAGCGACTATCGAACGACGCGATAAAGGCGGAGCCAGCCATCAGTAACCCGAGTAGGCTCCAAATCCGACTGTCTTGTCTGTTTACGACATTGTTCTTGACAACGAACACGCCCACGAGCCCGACCGCGGTGCCCGCAAATATCATTTGAATATGAGGCCACGAAAACCCGATGGCCTCAAACACCTCGAGAAGGCTAGTCATCCGTGATTCCGAGGTGGCAAAGTAAACGCGGGATCGCACTCTGGTCCTGAAATGGGTTGGTACTGTCGCAGTCCCAAAATTCAACAGTGCGAAAAACACGCTGGTCCAAGCAATCGTACGAACGTATCCGGCTAGTTCTTGTTCCGAATCGCTCACGAGCAAAACGATACCAACCCCAAGCGCACCTGCACCCAACGTACCCAGAAACCAGGGGAGAAACCAAATCGATGTGAAGACGTACGACGCTGGTTCGCCCACCACCAATATCACCCATGTTGCCAGTGTCACCGCCGTTACGACGGCCCCGGAAAACATCAACAGGAGGCCACCATGGAATGTGTCTCCACCATCCTCCATTTCTACTACGTATCCGGGGGCTCTCGGGACGCAGTATTGACCGTTTGGGTGAACCGACGTCCGCGTTGTCGTCACCGTTCACACACGTTAACACGTGACTCAAAGGACGGTCGCTCCGGACCCGCATACGCCGCTATCACGAGTAAGATAGATTGATGGTCGGTAGATGGGGTAGGGGCTCCCAACCCGACGTCGAAAGCCAAGCGATACTGGCCACAACCATCGTTATCGGGCATCATCTGTGTGAAAAAGTATCACTATCTTTTTCGTGCAACACTGAAAGGAGTGATTATGTCAATAGAGGATCGACCCAACATCCTATTGGTATTCACTGATGACCAAGGATACGGCGATCTGGGATGTTACGGGTCGCCGTACATCGATACCCCGAACGTCGATCGCCTCGCAAACGAAGGGGTTCGGTATACCGACTTCCAAGCGGCACCGATCTGTACCCCTTCGCGGGCGGCGCTCATGACCGGTTCATATGCTGCGCGCGTCGGGTTGGCAAATGGAGTGTTGTTTCCGGGGGATGACCACGGACTGGCCGAGAACGAGATCACTATCGCGGAATTGCTTTCACGGGCCGGGTACGCCACCACCGCCATCGGAAAGTGGCACCTCGGGGATCATCATCCGTTCCTACCGACCGATCATGGCTTTGACTCGTATTTCGGCATTCCGTACAGCAACGATATGCGTCCGAATAATGTCCACGGCAAGGATGTCCACCCGCCGCTTCCGCTTGTCCGCGAGGACACGGTCGTCGAGACGGAACCAGATCAACGGACCCTCACAGAACGGTATACGGACGAGGCAGTGTCGTTTATCGAGGAGCACGCCCAGCGGGAACATCCGTTTTTCTGTTATCTGGCGCACACGATGCCACACGTCCCACTCCACGTTTCCGAACCGTTCGAGGGAGGAAGTTACGGCGGTTTGTACGGCGATGTCATCGAAGAAGTGGATCATGGCGTGGGTCGACTCCTCGAGATGCTCGAAGAGGAGGGAATCGAAGACGACACCCTCGTGGTATATACATCGGACAATGGTCCCTGGTTGCGGATGGGCCACGACGGTGGTAATGCCGGACCACTTCGTGATGGAAAGGCGACCGCCTACGAGGGTGGCCACCGCGTGCCAGCGATCGCCCGCTGGCCTGGGGTGGTCCCGGAAGACACGGTTTGTCGGGAGCTTGCGACCACAATGGACCTGTTGCCAACGTTCGCGACCTTAGCCGGAGTTGCCCACGAAATCCCGTCGGATAGGACGATCGATGGCGTCAATATCAGTCGTCTATTGACCGACCCCGAAACGAGCGATTCACCCCGGGAAGACTTTGGCTACTTCGGGAGCAACGGGGAACTCCGGGCGATTAGGAACGCGGAGGGATACAAATACTTCCCGCAAGAGGATGAGCTCTACGACCTCCACCGAGATGTAAGCGAGCGTGTCGATATTCGCGACGAGGAACCCGCCAAGGCTGATGCCCTTGCAGAACGATTCACTCAACTTCAATCGGATCTCAAACACAACTGTCGCCCGGTCGGTGACGTGCCTGGACCAGCGTTCACTGAACGGGGAGGAACGACACCTCACGACACCTGATACGAGGCGTTACCTCTACCTCCCTTGGCCTCCCAGCCCGGCCGATCCAGACTCGCTCTCGAGAAGATCTTGGACGTCAATTTCGGTGACAGCATCTAGAATCTATCCAACAACAGAACTGGTCGGGCACAAGAATCGCGATGCAGCGGTTCGCGACAGTATGCCCCGGCAATCCGTCAACCAGTGTCGAGGACCCCTTCTGACAATCAGGACGTCACTGCCTCACGAAAGAGACAGATACGCATGGAAATCGAATAGGAAGGAGCCAGCAGGCTGTGATCTAGGCTCACCTCGGCGCATGTCCGAACAATCATTCATCTGATCGGCACGCTCCGAGCCGGGCCGATCCATCCGGGACAGAGGTACACGGCAGTGGAGATACCGATCATCCATTCAGATCTCGCCACCCGGTGCCAGAGGATCTGGCTTGACTGGTGGTGCTGATCGTCTCGCCCGCCAGCCCCGGATCGAGAGGCACGGTCACCTACCCGGACGGATCCGTGGCGAGTTGAGCGTGGGGCTCTCTCGGTGGCCCCCACCATCAACGTAGTAAACCACCTACTGATTGTGTCGCCTACCGGATGTCACTCATCCGAAAACGGCCATATCCGATGATCAGCGCCAGGACCGTCCAAGTGACGAGAATGAACAGCATCGCACTCGGATGCAGGAAGCACGCGACGCCGTGCAACAACTCTGTCTCGAGAAAGCGGAAGGTAACGGTTAGGGCTTCGACGTATGCGTCGATGGGATTCAGGCGACCGAGAAAGAAATACCAGTCGGGCGGATGTCCTGACCCGGGAAATGCGCCATAACGAAGGAAATGGATACCGGCGGGGAAAAGATCCCACACGAACACGAACGCGATAAACGCCCCCATGGCACCAGTCGGACGACGAGAAGTTCTCGGCGTCGCTGATAGGAGACGGTGTCCACGCCGGCCCCCTGTTGGACGGTCTCCATACGGTCGTTCCCCTCGGGGACCTGGATGGTCACCGGGCGTGGCCCTTACACAGTTCCGAGACGGCTCCCTGCGCGACGACGCAGCCGTCCGCTAATAATGTCGCACCCGTACAAAGACGCTCCACGTATTCAAACATGTGTGTCGAGAACACGACGGTGGTACCCTCGGCGTTTCGCTCGAGGATCACGTCCTCTACGGTTGCTGCACTCTCGAGATCCAACGCCGCGAACGGCTCGTCCAACAGGAGGACGTCAGGACCTCCGACAAGGGCGAGGGCGATTCCCAGTCGTTTGATCATCCCGCCCGAGTACTCGGCCACTGGTCGAGCCATCGCGTCACCGAGACCGACACGAGCGAGGATCCGTTTGTGATCGGATTTAGTCGTGTCTGAAGGCGTTAGATGTGTCATGTGTTCGCGGGCCGTAAGTTCCGCTTAGACACCATAATCTTCGTGTACCACACCTATCCGCTCCAGGGCAGGGGCCTGACTGCCATCGAACGCCGAGATCGAGCCAGCTGTAGGCGCCGTGAGCCTGGCCAGCAGGTGAATCAGCGTCGTCTTTCCGGACTCGTTCGGCCCGAGGAGGCCGTAGACGCTACGCGTTGGAATCTCAACGGAGACCGAATCCAGTGCAACCTTTTGCCGTACACCTTTCTGAGGTTTTCAGTTTCGATTATACCCATCGAAGCCTCCGTTATCTGAACGCCGGGTTGTAAAGGGCAAACAACCCCTCCGGATTCGCCCGGTACAACCACACGTGAAGGCCGTAGTGTTCGGGCTGATCTATTTCATCGCCATGGCCCGGCATCGGATCATGAAATCGTTGTCCGAACAGTTCTGGTGGTTCGTCTACCGCATCAACGGGAACGTACCACTCCGCCCCGAGGAGTTCGTAATACCAGAGGTCCGTCATCCGGTAGAGCAGGATGGGGGGACGCTCGAGATCGAGCCCGTCCTCCGATCCGCGATGAAACGGCACGCCATAGAGCCCTTCCTCCGTAAAGACGTGTGTCTCTGTGTTCTCGTACCCCTCTTCCTCGGCATACTCCGCCCCACCGTGTTCCACATGAGCCCGAAATGGTGCCATCGCCTCCCTGGTCTCCTCGATCGTCTCGACGAATGGCGGTGGAGAGAGCGATGGATAGGTGGGCGCAAAGACATCCTCAACGTCGTTCTTGGCAAACACCCACGCGTGGAGTCCGTAATGCTCGTTTTGGCCTGGAACGAGATGAACCGCCGGTTCGTGGAAGGACTGTCCGAACAATGATGGTGGCCCATCCACGTGCGACGCCTCGATCGACCATCCGACTCCGAGCGGATCGTACTCGCCCGCATCCGTTAATTCTGCAAACAGAAGCGTCGGTCGATGGGGATCCAAGTCATCGGCGCTGGCGATCTCCACGGCGTCCTGGTGGACGAATGCTTCCCCCAGTCCATCTTCGACGTAAGATCCCCGGGTTCGGAAGCCGTCGTCGATCGCAACAGTAGGATTATGGAGATGGTCGAATTCGGGTGCAGCTTCGCGGAGACGCTCGGCGGGATCCTGACCCGATCCGATACACCCAGCTTTCATAGCGATCGCCCCGGTCGCTACCTGTGCCAGGTATCCCCGACGGCTTCGGATCACGGCGATACCTCCGTTATGGAGCCGTCTGGGGAGACGCGCATTCGGCGATCCGGACTAAGATCGGAGAAGCTCTGTTCCGTGTCATCCGGCCATCCCACGTGAAGCTCGTCAATCCGTTCGTGATCGCCGAGCCCCCAGTGTAACACCCGCGAGTTCTGGTTTTGAAAATCGGATTTGCAATCTTTGACCATCAGTTGTTCGTGATTCCCGGCCGTTAACCACGCCCTGGCACCGAGGGCGGTATGATCGTCCGACCCCTCGATAATCAGTTGGAACCAGTGATGGGCCGTGTCGGTGACGTTCCGATAGAATCGAGGGGGTCCGTCGTCCTCGACAAAAAGGAGGTCGCGGCGGCCATCGATCTTTGCGTCGAGGCTGGCAAGCACCCGTTCGTTCATGCGATCGATGCCGATCTCGGTTGCCCGAATCGGGCGAAATTCGTTCTCTCCCGTATTCATCCAGACACCTGACTCGGTATTGCGTGCCTCCGTGACAATGCGCTCGTCACCCGTCTCGGTGATGACGTCGACCTGATTATTCGCGTGTACGATATCGAGCTTCCGATCGTTGTTGAGATCGATGATGAGGGCGTCCCACCCCCAAGTGAACGGACTTTTCTTGACGTTCAACTCCTCGGCCCGGTCGACGAAATTTCCGTCACCTTCGTTGATCCAGAGGTTGTTCCCGCCAAAATATCGGGGTTCCGCAGCGGCTTGCTGTTTGACAAACACTCGTCCCCGTTTCTCCGCGGCATCCAACTGCTCGGGGTTGACCTCAATGTTCGTGACGTAAATATCGAGGTACCCGTTGCGGGTGAGATCCTGTACTTCCGAGGACATCCGGTTTCGATCGCTCTCTTCTCCCATGAAGCGCTGCTCGAAGGTCCCATTCCCGCGGTTGAGATACAGCGTATCGTGGTTGAAATCGTTCGCGACGTGAATGTCCGGCCAGCCGTCGTTGGTCAAATCGACGAAGCTCGCCGCCAAGCTCCAGCGGGCTCCCGTGATGCCGGCTTCCAACGTCACGTTCTCGAAGGTCGCCCCGTCGCCGTTATAATCCGCCGCAGCTTCGCCGATCGGCCACCGGGCCAATTTCACGTCAAGGATATGATCCACGCTGAACTCCCCCGCCGTCGTTTTGTAACACGATGGCCCGTGAATCCGTCTCCTTGACCTCCTCTTCGACAGGATCGCTATAATCCGCCAGGATCTGACCACCGCCCGGAAACAACAGCAGTTCCTCCCAGCCGTCGTTATCGAAATCAACGAATAGCGCGCGATGTACCCGGTCGTCATCCTCGAGGTGTTGTGAAACATCCGGCAACGCGTCGCTCGGTCGGAATTCACCTCCGACGTTTTCGAAGAGCACAGGTTCCTCTCCCCCGACAAGGAGGACATCTTCCCACCCGGTGTCATTGAAATCCGTTACGTAAACGCCGGCGCTTGTGTTCGCGAAGCCGGCTCCGGTGGTTTGGTAGTCGAAGCCGCGTCCCTCGGTCACCTCTTCGAAGAGACACGGTGGAGCTGGCCCTGCCCGAACGAAGTCGGTCGCCGTCTCGAGACAGCCTGCTGAGGCTGCTCCCCAACGCACTACCGCCGGCAACGAGCACTGCTCGGCGGCTCAATCCTGAATCACGCATTCATCGAATTGGTAACAGTATGCAACCAAATATAGGTATGTCGAATGGGCCAGGGTGGAGCAGATGCAGGCCCCCTCGTGAGAAATCGACGCTCGTTTTGTTGTTGGCGGTGAAAGATCACTCCGCTTCCAAACCGATGATTCGACGAGTCCAGGCGGTCGTATCTGGGTTACCTGATCGGTTATCAAAACCCATGGGGCGAAGCTCGGACGGTGATTCCATGCCGATGTCGCTCAAGGCACGGAGTAGATTCACGGCAAGGATTGTGTCTTAGCGGATGATATTGGGCTCCACCAGGTTACGCCCGATGCGAAACGTTTTCGGTTGCATCTGGCCAGGTTGTACTGTTCACCCCGGATGAATCGTCAACACGGAACACCCCGACTAAACGTCTGGTTCGCCGTAGCCATCGCACTAGTCATCATTGGGATGGTCGCAGGAATCAGTATGCTGGCACCGCCGGGAACCGGCGATTCACCCGGGACCGGGGTCGAATTCGTCGAGGTAGCGGAGGACAGTGGCTTTGTCTACAATGCGAACGACCACAACCAGATGGGCAATAGCCGGGCCGGCGTTTACGTTAGTGACGTCACAAACAACGGCTACCCCGATCTCCTGGCGATCGGCGGCGACGAACCGGTCCTCTTCCTGAATACCGGGGGGGAATTCGAGCGCTCCGACGCGATACCACCAATCGACGCAACCGTTAACTCGGCCGTATTCTTCGATCAAAACGGCAATGGCTGGGACGACCTCCTAATATTACCCCGACACGATGCACCGATCTTTCTAGCAAACGACGGTGGTGAGTTCGAACACCGTGACGTCGGACTTGACGACATCCAGCTCAGAATACCAGTGGCCGCCTCCGTCGCCGACTACAATCAAAACGGATGCCTTGACGTCTTCGTCGCCCAAAACGGTGACTGGCGACGACACCTGCCGATGAAGGAGCAACGAGCCCGGGATCTGTCGAGAGGTGGCGATATCCCGAGCGAAATTGCCGTCGAAGAGGACAACGGCAACCCGAACTACTTGTTCGAGGGCGACTGCGACGCGGGCACGTTCACCGACGTCACCACAGACGTCGGTATCGATGGCGAGCGGTGGTCAATGGCGACGAGCTTCACCGACTTTACTGGCAATGGCTATCCCGACATCCACGAGGCGAATGATTTCAACTACGACATCCTGTGGGTGAACCAGGCCGGAGAAGGATTCTTGCGCGAACAGATATTGCGCACCAATCGCCACGCGATGTCTTCCGAGGTCGCCGACTTTAGCGGGAACGGACAGATGGATATCTTCGTGACGAACATCCACTTCAAGCAGCAAGTAGGTGCAAAGCAAATCCTCGATTCGATAGACAATTCCGGGAACAACCTCTTGATCAACCGGAACGGCACGTTTAGCACCGAAGAACACGATTACAACGTTCGCGATGGCGGCTGGGGGTGGGCAGCCGTCACAACTGATTTTGATAACACGGGTGAACTCGATCTGATTCATACCACCCACCATGAGTTGAATATGACCGATCCGGAGAAATCCGTGCTGACGCACCCCAGAGTGTGGATACGGGACGGCGATAGGTTTGCGCGTGCAGAACCATCCGAGGGAGGGTTTATCCCCCAAAACGGGCGTGGACTGGCAACCTTGGATTACAACCGGAACGGAAAGGAAGATCTCGTCACCACCAATCTCGACGGAGCGTACAAACTCTATGAAAACAGGGGCGGAAGCGGTCAATGGTTACAGATTGCGGTCAAAGACGATCAGGATGCCACGGTGCACGGGGCGCAGGTAACGGTACGTTACCGGACCAGTGGGACGGATGGGCACGAGCACCACCTCGTCACGAAAGCACGCACCGATCTTCTCTCGCAGAGTACCCGGGTCCATCACATCGGGCTGGGCGATGCGACGCAGGCGACGGTCGAGGTCACTTGGCCGGACGGCGAGGTTCGGACGTTCGATGGCGTCGATGCCAACCAGCGCATCGCCGTGTATCCGAATGGGACCCTCAAGACCCAATCCGCTCACGGCAACGGACTGTCCGACTAGGGTCTTTTCGCGTCGAATCAAGGGCAGTCATCCTGAATCATAGCTCCACTCGAGTTTCAAAATGCGGGGACTGTGGGGCCTTTCAAGCCGTCTGCGGAAATCGGTCACCCCCGACCGATAACCTTGACATCCTCCTCCGCGTAAACACGGAGGAATCCTGAGCGTTGGAGATTTCAGGTTTGCAGTTCCACCGACCCCCGACACGGTGAGAACTCGCCTGGGGTTCACGGACAGAGCGGGTGGGACTGCTGGGAGTGTCAAGCCCCCGGTACTCCTATCCTCCATCGTGTTCTGACTCCCAGAGTTGTGTTTGCCTCGTGGGAGTCCGGCAGATCACGACGGACTCGGAGTTACTTTTCGTGGTGCTTCCAAGCAGTCGGGCACTGCATCGGTTCATTATAGGCACCGACCGTTCACCTGACTGGTTCCGATTACTGTCTGATTGCTTGGGGGCGGACAGACCGCCATCGCAGGACTCGTGGGAATCGCTCCGTTCCCAGCCTGATTCCTACCCATACGTAGGGTTGCCTGTCACTTCAAAACACGGATTGTGAAATCTCGGACTGGCTATCCCAGCGTGGAGTCTTTCCGAGTTGTCGGATTCATCCTGCGGCTCAAGCGGCAAGGATTCTCCTTGCTCTTGATAATCCAAGCCACGACAACGGTTACTACCGGATTATTCGGCTATCACCATCGAGCTAGATGGGCGTTCGGTGGATCGTGCACCGGTGGACCGCCCAGATCCGGTACCCGATCTGTGTTAGCGCCGTGGGGACGGCAGTACTTCGCTGAGGGATCGGGAGGGATACCTTGGAGTCACCCCGATCCTGCCAACTCCATGAAAGGAACCGAGCTGTCGACAGCTGGGGTATCATCAATCTCCTCCACACTGTACAAAGTATAGACAGCCCGGTCCGTACCCGAGAGATTAATGAAGGCAATCGGACTCGGCCTAACCACTCGAATTACTGTTGCCCTACCGGAAGAATGTCTACCCGCGGAGAAAGTCGTATGCCCAGTGGCTCAACCCGAAAGCTGTTCAAGGGTGCTTAAGCCGTTATCATTACGGATCAGATATTCGTCGCCCGGCTGGAGGGAGCAGGGTACGAACGCAAACATCATACCGAACAACCCGAGACGGGGCATATGACACCGAATCTCAACGCCGCCGTCGTCGGCTGCGGTGGTGCCGGATCAAACCATGCGCGGGGATACGAACTGGCGGAAGGGGTCGATCTAGTCGCAGTGTGTGACCTGGACGAAACACGAGCACGCAAGCTCGCCGAGGAGCACGGTGTTCGGTCGTTCACCGAGCAGGCATCCATGCACGAGGAGACACGTCCCGATATCGTCTCCGTCGCAACACCGGAGGCTCATCACGTAGCGCCGGCCATCACCGCACTCGAGGCCGACGCCCACGTCCTCTGCGAGAAAATCTTCGCTCACTCGCTCGAGGCTGGCCGGGAAATGGTGGATGCTGTGGAACGGGCCAATCGGACACTGGCCGTAGACTACAATTACCGACACATCCCGGTTTTCGAGCGGCTGATCGATGCCACCCAGGACGGTGAGCTCGGCGAGGTTCGGTTGGTATCGATGGAAGTCAACGCGTTCTGCTGGCATCACGCCCTCGACCTGTTGCGCGCCCTCCTGGGCGAGCCGAGGACGGTACAAGCGACGCTCGATCGGGACGATCAGTGGGCGTTCTGGGAGTACCACGACGAGTTGCTTTACGTCCCGGCACCCACTGCCGCGGCTACGCTGACGTTTCGCGACGGCTCGATCGCCTCTATCGGGGCGTCGCAACACGGCGGCGGTCCGGACGAGCAGATGATCGACCTGACGATCCGGGGGGCAGACGGCCGGGCGGGCGTGACCGGTGTTCGGATTGAAGACACGTCGGGGAAACCGATTGATGCGGCGCTGGTCGACGAACTGGCCGCGTGTGAGCCGATCACCCTGGCGCAATCGTTCCATCGATCGGTCGACGCGTTCGTGACGGCCGTACGAGCTGGGTCGCCGCCACCAACCACCGGCCACGACGGGCTGGCGGTGATGGAGATCGAGCGGGCTGTCGTCGAGGCTGCTCGCACGGGGAAAAGGGTCGAACCATGAACATCGCCGGGTCGACGTTGCTGGCCACGCGCGTGGATCTTCCGGCAGCATGTGACCGACTGGCCACATTGGGCTTCACGCGAGTCGATATCGGCGTCCTCGAGGGATGGGCACATCTGGATCCGTCCCGGATCGCAGCCGATACCGAGTGGGCGATCGATCGACTTAGAAGTGCCTGTCGTCGTGCCGACCTCGAACCGGTCGCCTTCAACGCCAATCCGGGGGACGCCTCCACTGACGTGCAGGCTGAACGAATGGCCGCACTCGCGGCGGTGGGAGAGGCTCTCGGTGTCGAAGTTGCGACGGTTAACGCAGCGCCGACGAGCGAACCGCTGGCCACTGATCTCGAGCGCCTCGACCGATTGGTGGCGGCGGTGGCGGAGTACGACATGACTCTCGCTGTGGAGGGCCACCAGGGAACGCACACCGAAAATCCGGCCGTCGCCCGCAAGTACGTCGAGACGGTTCCGGGACTCGCGTTCACGCTCGATCCCGGCCACTTTGCCATCGGCGAGTACTGGGAGGATGGGAGCGGGTACGACCCGCTTCTCGAACATACTGCCCACGTTCATCTGCGGCAAGCAAATCGATCCAACATCCAGGTACTTGACGAAGCCGGTATCATCGATGTCGACGACGTTATCACCAGACTCCGGTCGACCGGGTACGACGCTACCCTGTCGGTTGAATACGTCGATACACTGGTTGACGAGGAATATACTCGCCTCGAGGAGGCCGCACGGTCGATGCGGGGTGAACTGACCCGCGCACTGAACTGAGCTCCACTCCCACCCCCCGACTTCGTTTACACGCCGAACACTTCCAACCGCTCCAGAAGATAGCTCCGTACCAACCGTTGGTCGGCCTGCACGATACGCTCAACTGAATCGTGCCCGAAATGCCCACGCTGGAGAACGCTCAGGGGTCGGGATTGTAGATGTCCTCGTTGGGCTCGCCCTCGACGTCGATGGTTGCCACCAACCCCTTGTGGACGACCCGGCTGAGTGCGTGATCGACCAGGAAAATCGGGCCCGGGACCTTCAGGTCCATCGTCCCGAACGAGGTCGTTCCTGCCGCGGCTGCCGTCCCTTCGATGTACCGGGCAGGCTCGGAGAGCACGTCACCGTCGCGATACCATTTGCTCCAGACGTTGCCGATCGGATGCGGCCCACTGGTGAGGTTCGGACCACCGTTACACCAGTAGACACGAACGGTTTCGCCGACCTCTGCGTGGAGCGGTCCCCCCGCTCCGTCCTCCGTGAACCGCCCGGCTTCCCCGTTGAAGAGCACGTACGTCGGGTCTTCATTCCGTGCACTGAAGGCATCCCAGTGGTGGTGGCCCGCCTCGCCGGGTGCTCCCTCGCTGTAGAGTTCGTGCTGACCGAAGTAGAACTCCCGGTCGACAGCCGGAAGGCCGTCCTCGGGTTCCACTAGGATTGTTCCGAACATGCCGAGACTGATGTGCTGGTCGTGGTGGCCCGGGGCACAGTGGTAGATGTGTGCACCAGGATACATCGTTTTGAACTCGATTTCGACCGGGCCATCGCCCGGTGCGATGGTCGTGTCGACCGCACCACCGCCCGGCCCATACACGGCGTGGAAGTCCACGTTGTGGATGTCGACGTTGTGTTCCTCGGGCACGTCGAAGGTCAGGTGGATCGTATCACCCACGCGACACCGGAACATCGGCCCCGGGATCTGACCCTCGAAGGTCATATACCGGGTGGTCACGCCCGGCTCGATCTCCGCAACCGCCTCCACAGTCTCGAGCGTCCACTCGTGGCGCCGCGGTTCGTCCCAATCGACCGGATCCGGAACGTCCGTCGGATCCGCAGCAATCGAGTCGACATCGACTGCTCGAGCGTCCGGAAGGCCCTCGTTTGCCGCATTCTCTTTCGCTGGAGGATCTTCATCCGCCGACTCACCTAGTATGCCCAGACATCCCGCCTGCATGCCAACTGCGCTCGCGCCGCCGAGTGCGATGAATCGCCGCCGGCCGAGTTGTGAAGTATCCATTGTCTGTGATTGATCATTGGCGTCAGTTGGGTTAAGGCGGGATGCCAGTTCCCGGGCCGTGGAAACGGTCCGCGAAGATGTTCGGCTCGGGCTTTTTAAATGCAAAGTGGTACGACTACAACCGAACTATCGACCGGATTGATTTGTAATGTTTGCCAGGAGCACTGACTACCGAACGCGGACCAACCGCATGGAGGTCGATCATCCGGCGCCTTCTGGATATGATGGATTTGGTCAACGATGTTGTCGTGTGGGCGTTTCATCGAGAACAGCCAGTCCAAGCCGCGGACAGGCAAGGATTCTGGGCCGTCCAATCGAATCAAGGAACGTGGAGCCCGGTATCGTAGCACCACCAGACGAATGAGGACGTCCCGGCGACCGAGGTCCTCGTCTGTTTGGTGACACACCACACGAGACTCCCAGTACCTCATAAATGCCGGCGAGGGACGGCAGGCCCAACTGGCGGAGGGTGAAATCACCTCGTGTAGTGGCCGGTGTTCGGTCGACTGTAGACAGTGATCCGGGTATGGATTACCATCCACTTAACGACGGTTCTTTCCTGATACGCTTGCACGTTGACACGAGCATCCACGACCCCGGGGCAGAGGAAGGAGCCATGATCGATGGCAAATGACGGTAACAGTTCGACGGAAGGGAACGGGAAATCGAATCGATCCAGGCGGGGGTTCATTGGAATCGTGGGGACCGGAATCGGGGCGGGGGTCATGATCGGCCCGTCGGGTGGGGAGCGTGACATCGCCGCCCCGGATCCGGAGGAGTACTCGCAAATTCTCGACCGGATGCCGGGCACTGGTGACCCGGACGACCCCTATATCATCTCGAAACTGCGACAGCTCCAGGCAATCGAGGGGGATCGGACGGGGTATTTCGAGCTGGGAAGCTCCATCGATGCGGCACCGACGGCGACCTGGAACGGGGGGAACCCGAATCCAGCCGGGTTCGTGCCGATCTCGCAGTTTTCCGGGGCTCTGGACGGGAACGGGCACGAAATCGACGAGCTCACGATCAATCGCCCCGAAGTGGATCAGATTGGGTTGATCGGGCTCCTCGAAGCAGGCCGTATCGTCGACGTTGGCCTCGTGGATGCCACCGTCCGCGGGAACGATTCGGTGGGCGTCCTCGTCGGCGAGACCGCCCTGGGTAATATCGTGCACGACGTGAGCGCCTCAGGGACAGTCACTGGGACCGTCGGTGTCGGCGGCCTGATCGGGACGAATCCCGATCACACCCCGGTCGAGGCCGCTGCTGCGGCCGTCGAGGTTGCCGGCACCTCATCCGTCGGCGGTCTCCTGGGAGAATGTTCGACGATGAGTAATGTTAGCGGCGCCACAGCTACTGGAGACGTCGTCGGAGAGCACAACGTCGGGGGACTCGTCGGGTGGCTCGACGAAAGCGAGATCTCGGAATCGTACGCGACCGGACATGTGTGCGGGGAGACGGCCACCGGGGGGCTCGTGGGCGCGACCGAAAACGATGTCGAGATAACTTCCGCAGCAGCAACTGGAGACGTACAGGGTGTTACATCAGTCGGTGGGCTCGTCGGGGACAGTTCAGACACTCGGTTCGATTCGGGGCTCGCCACCGGGACCGTTCTCGGAACGAATGCGGTTGGCGGGTTTGTGGGATCGACGAGCTGGGGCGACCGACTGACACACTCGGTCGCCACGGGGTCGGTACGCGGCGACACGGCAGTCGGTGGGCTCGTGGGCCGCCAGTGGGACGGAACTGTGGAGGCCTCCTATGCAGTCGGTGCTGTCACAGGTGCGGAGAACGTGGGCGGGTTGGTCGGTTGCCTCGACGAGTTGTCAACAGTTACGGACGCCTACACGATGGGATCGGTCAGCGGCACTTCGGTGGTCGGTGGCCTGATCGGTTCAGTGGCTGCGAGTTCCGTCGCGTCCACGTACGCGGTGGGACCTGTCGTTGGCGAGGATGACGTGGGTGGACTGGTGGGCCACGCGAACGACACCCGTGATGTCGCTGACTCCTACTGGGACGTTCCCGCAACCGGCCTGACGGACAGCGATGGCGGGACCGGGATTGGAGAGCTCGACGACGATGCACCGGCACGCGACATGGTTGGAGCTGCAGCTGCCGAGACCATGTCCACGTTCGACTTCACGGCGGTGTGGGAAACTATCGAGGATCCGGCTGATTATCCCGTATTGCGGGCGATCGACAGTGAGGAACAGCTCGAAGATCGCGCCTGACCGAGCGAAGCGTTACCAAATGTTGTGAGATTTCTCGAACGCATACCCTCGAGAAGTGACTGCCTCAGACGGAACGTAACAACCTGGAAGCTGACTGCGCGACGGCGCGTATGCCGATGGAACTCCGGCGCGTTTACCTGGGATCTGCCGTCCGGATGGCGTTCGCACTGGTCATCGCGAACGGTGCAATCCTGGCGCTCCCGATGATCTGGTACTGGATCGACACGGGGACGTGGGTGACGGGGTTCGAAATGGGGCCGGGGATGTTTGCGATCGGTGCCCTCTTTTCGATCGTTGGCTCCGCAATCGCGACAGCCATCGTTGCCGCTGTGTTCGTGGTGGTCTACAAGGTGGTCGCGCGTAACTGGGGCGGTGTCGAAGTAAGTCCCTCCGGACCATAGCCAGCGTAACACTGCGGCGCATGATTCGGGGGGACCCGAGGTATCGGCCAGGGTTGATGGACCGTAGTTGGGCGACAGACGACTTGCTGGCTGGGGACCATCGAGCCGGGCCATCCCAAGTATTATGCCTCGAATCGGACCTGTTCGGGTCAGGATGGCGAACCAACTGGACGATTCGGTGGCAGTCGTAACTGGGAGTGGGGCCCACTCGGACCGGGCGCTCGGGATCGGCGAAGCAACGTGCAGGCGATTTGCGGATGAGGGTGCAGACGTCATCGTGGTGGACGTGAGTGAAGAGATGGTCAAGCGGACCGTCGCTGCAATCGAGCCGATGGCGGAAGGTCGCGTGACGGGACACGCCGTCGATCTGACTGTAGAAGATGAAATCGAACGGTGGGCCGACGAGATCGCCGCTACGTTCGGACGGGTAGACGTTCTCGTCAATAACGCCGGTATCCGGATCGCTGCCGGGCCGGTGACGGGTCTAGACGCGGAGGCACTGGACGAGATTTATGCGGTCAACTTGCGGGCGATGGCCCTCTGTGGAAAACATCTCGTGGCACACATGCCGGCGGGCGGTTCGATCGTCAACATCTCCTCGGCCAACGCGAAACTCGGTCGCGGCGGATGGGCGGCGTATGACGCCACAAAGGCGGGAGTGCTAGCGCTCACGCGTGACATGGCGTGCGACCACGCGTCGGATGGGATTCGGGTCAATAGCCTGCTCCCGGGGCCGACGATCACCGATTACCACCTCCGCGATGGGGCCGATCCCGACGAGCGGATCGAGTCGGCAACCACACCTCGTGAAGACGGGCCCGGGATTCTCAAGCGGTCGGCCCACCCCAGCGAGATCGCCGCTGGCGTCCTGTTTCTGGCCTCCGAGGATGCATCGTTCGTCACGGGTGCGGCGATTCCGGTGGATGGAGGGTTGACGGCAGCGGGCTACTAGGCGCGCCAACTCCGCAACGAGGCAAACGTTCATGCGGGACGGAACGATGTGGACCAGTATGTCGATCCGTACCGGGTTGATTGGGGCCGGAAACATTGCAAGGGCCCATCTTCCCGCCTACCGAGACCACGATGCGTTGACCCTGACCGGGGTCTGCGATTCTGATCCGTCGGCAACCGAAGAGACCGCGAGCGCCTTCGAGGTCGAAACCTGGACGGATATCGATACGTTCGTCCGGGAAGCGCCGCTCGATGCGGTGGACATCACACTCCCCCATCATCTGCACTATCCCGCCGCGCGTGCCGCCCTCGAAGCCGATCTCCACGTCCACGTCGAGAAGCCGTTTGCGATCTCGATGGAGGAATGTCGCGAGCTGGTTGCGCTCGCCGACGAACGCGATCGCCGGTTGATGGTCGGGCAAATGCAGCGTTTCGATCCCGCCAACCGGGCGCTCTTTCGACTGATCGAACGAGGCGATCTCGGCCAGTTACACCACGTCAGGGCGGACGGCATCCAGAATCTCAGGGACTATGCAGCGCCCGGACACTGGTTGTACGATGGCAAGCGGGCCGGAGGCGGCGGCGTGATCAGCGTGCTGGTGCACAAGATCGATCTGCTCCGGTATTTTGTCGGTGATGCAGTCCGCGTGGCCGGGATCGGGAAGACGACAGATGACGCCTTTGAAGCGGCCGAAGATTACGCGACCGTCCTCGTCGAATTCGAGGGGGACGTTCACGGGCAGTTTTTCAGCACCTACGCTGCGGCGGGGATCCCCTACGGCGAAGCGTTCTGGCTCTACGGTGAAGAGCGGGTGGCGACTTCGCTCCCGAGGACCGGAGAGTACGGTGGCACACCGGCAATCAGCCAGCCGAACGACAAACGATCGTTCGAGCCGGTCGATCCGGCGACCGATCTGGCCGCCGACGATCCGTTCACGAACGAGCTCCTCCACTTTGCGGACTGTATCGAGACCGGGACAGCGCCGTTGAGCAGTGGTCGAGACAACCTCGGCACGATGGCCGTGGTGTTCGCCATCTACGAAAGTCTCACCCGAGACGGCGCGTGGGTGGACGTCGAGACGATTCGAACCGGGGAGTACTAACGTGGATATCGACGAGACGTCCAACACGGTCACCGTCACACACGAGGGGACGCAACTGCTCGGGTATCGGACCGAATCACCGGCGAGTAAACCGCATGTCGACGTGCTCGGCCTTGCGCCCCGCGGAGATGATCTGGACGGTCACAACCTGGTCCTGGCGGCACCCCACGACCATCCGTGGCATCTCGGCCTCTTTTTCTGCCAAAAGCTTGTCGACGGGATCAACTGCTGGGAGTCTGAGCTCCACGCCGCCGAGGGGCGAACACATGGCTATGCCCGTTCTGGGTCCACGCGGACTGCCGACCACGGCAACACAGTCACGCTCTCCCAGGAGGCGAGCTGGCACAGCAGCGAGGGAGAACAGCTGCTCGACGACGAACGGACGCTCCGCATCAGGGCACCGAACGATTCCGGATATCTCCTGGCGTGGGAACAGCAACTAACTGCTCTCGGATCTGCACGTCACCTCTCTAGCGAGACGATCCACGGGCATTACAGTGGATTCTCGATCCGACTACAGCGAGAACTGACCGATGGGAACGTGCGTGTATCGACGGCAGATAACCCGGCTCCCGAGAACGGGCCTCGGGGCCACTGGTGTGACTATTCCGGCAAGGTTGACGGGCGCTACGGCGAAACGGAGCCCTACTGGGCTGGCGTGACGATGATTGCGACAGAGCAGTGTCGGTGGTTCACGATGACGGAACCGTACGGGTTCGTGGCCGCCAATCCGACGTGGAACGCGGTCGAGACGCTTCCCGCCGATGAGTCGATCACCTGGCGATGGGGTGTCTGGGTGCACCGGGGGCGACCACGGCGGGACGAGATCGAAGGAGCGGTCGAGCGGTTTCGGTCCTGGTAACGATCACCACCGGATTTTCTCGCCCACCACAATCGTTCCTGATTCGATGATCGAGGCGTCGAGGCCACCACGATGCCGCAAGGCGTCCACGGCACCCTCACACCCGGCGATGGATTCCATGTACCCGCAAGGTTCACACAGTTCGATGCCCTCCAGGAGCACCTCACCGATCAGGAACTGTGTGCCAACGAGATGATTCAACGGGACACCACGCGTCGTTACGTTTCGCCGATGTTCACCCGGCCCGAGGTCGATACCGTAGTCCTCGCGCGCTGCTACCAGTGCTTCGCTCTCGATGAGCGTCACATCGCTCGGTTCGAGGTTTGGCTCCTCGTTGTACAGTCCCTCTCCCTTGAAGTAACGATCACCTTCGAGTCCGCGACCGGCCACGGCCTCGACAGTCTCCCGAGGCTCCGGGTCACCTCCGGTCGCCGGGGCGGTGTGAATCGCTTCGACGAACCCGACATTGTGTTCCTCGCTGTAATCGGACATCTGATTAGACGCTCCCAGGGGCCACTGTCAAACTAGTGTGTCGATTTCGGCCGGGCGGAGCAGAAATCACCGCTGGATCGAATGATAGAATCATCCCGATAGTGCGGCGACGGTGTTTCCGGTGGGCGGGGTATGTATGGAGGCGTCCTCGGGGGTTTTCCTGCTGTGCGGAGCGGCCGCACAGCTCTCGCTCCCTTAAGCCTGCTGCTGGCAAAGCGTAGCTATGGCCACTCCCTCCCGACGCAGCATCCTGGCAACGGCAGCGACCGTTGGTTTCGGGACGGTTGCGGGCTGTCTTGGCGATAGCGGCCAGTCAGCGCTGACTGACGAGACGAACCCCGCCGGTGACGTCGAACCAGCGCTCACCGTCGATATCAGCGAAACCGCCGGTGGGTCGGGGCCGCCGGTGGTCGATCGCACCCTTCCACGGGACTACGAGTTCGGGGCGCTTGTCGATGCCGCCCAATCGGGGGGTCCCCCGCAGGATGGGATCCCGTCGATTGACTCGCCCTCGTTTAACGACGCGGACAGCCCGCCGGCTGGACTTGGCGAAGCATCACCCGTGTTCGGCGTCGACATCGAGGGTGATGTACGGGCGTATCCGCAGTACATCCTCGTCTGGCACGAAATCGTCAACGACATCGTCGGCGATGAATCGGTTGCCGTCACGTACTGTCCACTGACCGGCACGGCCCAGGGGTTTTACCGTGGCAACGTCACGTTCGGCGTTTCCGGACAGCTGATTAACAGCAACCTCGTGATGTTCGATCGTGCCACCGAGTCGTGGTGGCCGCAAATGCTGGCAGAGGGCATCCAGGGACCCCACGAGAACGACACGCTCGAGGAGTTTCAGATCGTCTGGACGACATGGGAGCGGTGGAAAGCGGAGTATCCAGACACACTGGTCCTGAACGAGAACACCGGTGCCGCCAGGAATTATGGGGCCGATCCGTACGGGTCATACGATCCAGTCAACGGATACTACGAGGACGATAACACACTGTTTCCCCCGCTCCAAACTGACGATCGGTTTCCGCCCAAGGAGGTCGTCATCGGTACGCGAAACCAGGATGGTGCATCGTGCATCAACAAGGATCAGCTCCGGGAAGAACGGATCATCGAAGGGTCCCTCGATGGGATCGGCTACACCTGCGTCTACGATGAAGCACTCGACACGGGCTACGTGTACCGGAATCCGGACGAGGTGGCCGTACGCACGGCGGGAGCGGAATACGAAGTCGACGATTCGAGTTACGCGGCAGATGCACTTCCGCTACCCCGCGAGATCGGGTACGATGCGATGTGGTTTGCCTGGTTCGGATACTACCCCTCGACCGAGGTTCTCGCGTAGCAACCGAGGCCAGCAGATCGAGACGTGGATTGGCCCGGCGTGCTCGCGGTGGTCACCACGGGTTCGTGGATTGTCCAGAGCGAGACGGTAAGGAGCGGATGGATGTTCCCCGACGGGACCTAGGTGAGCGCAATGGCCACGTACGTTCCCAGTCGAGAGAGGGAGAGTTCGTCCCCGGTGAGGGAGACCTGGGGCTGCGCTCGTGTCTCGTCCCCGGGCTCGTCCCGTGCAAGGATGTCGGCCCCCTCCATCGGCACCCGCAGCCGGATCGAAAGATCATGAATCGGTGGGGGATCGTGGTAGGTTGTCCCCGTGAACCCGCCCCGGTTGAGAAGCTGGAGAAGCCGACCGCCCGCATGTTCGCCGAGACCGATTTCGACCGTCGGTGGTGCATCGGTTTCGACGAGTGGTAGTGCCGGCCGTGCCAACGAGCACGCGCCGTCGAGGACCGCAGCATGGGTGTCGAATCCGTGTTCGTGATATAGCCGCCCTGGTCCCCACGGCAGGTACACCGAACCATCAGGCCCCGGTCGTGAGAGCAATCCTGGTGTTTCAGTCCGGTCCAGTCCCTCCCGTCCGACTCGCTCCGGTGGGCCGAACGTCCCGGGCGTGACGAACGGAAACCCCGTTTCGATCCCTCCGTTCTCCATCGGTGACGTGACCGCGAAGTCGTGATCGACGGCGACGAGATCAGTGCCAGCAAGGCCCTCGAAGGCCGGGTCGATCGATTCGGCGTCAACATAGGCACCGCGGACGTCCTCCAGGATGTGCTCCCGACGGGCCGCAAACGTCGACTCGAGAAATTTGGGGGCCGTGTCCGCAGTGCGTGGCCCGGTCGCGAGGATGGTAGTGCCGGCCTCGTGTGCCCGCACGAGAGCACGGCGGCTGGCCGTGTCAGCCAGGCGGAGGTCGGGAAGGATCAGTACATCATACTGTGAATCACCCGTATCGACGAGTGGCGCCGCTTTCTCCCGGCCGAGACTCTCCTCGGTTCGGACGTGGAATGGGACGTGTGCCTCGGCGAGTCGACGAAACCAACCGCGGTATTCGGGGCGTGCGGCCCAGTCAGCCGGTCGAACAAGGGCCACTTCGGCGAGGGGTTCCAAGGTTCGGTAGACGTCTTCGTTCGCCGCCGCGATCCCGTACGCCGTTTCGACCGCCGGAAAGTTCGATGGGTCCGGATAGGCAGCCACGTCGCCATTGACGCAGTACGCGAGCCCGCCGCCACGAAGCAACGCCCCGAAGAGCCGCGAGCGAATTTCCGGGGTTGAGACACCCTGAAAGCGGTACGGGATATCAACCGCGTTGATGACGATATTCCACGCCGGCTTGCTCCACGAATCCTCGATCGCGGCCACGTTATCGACCGCCGAATATTGCCATCGCGGGAGCGGGCGGTCCACCGCCGTGTTAGACTCGTCCGTAACCGCGTGCGTGCGCCGTTCGCTATACGTGGCAACCCCAATGGAATCTGTGTCTTCCGGACGGCGATCGGCAATGCCCTTCACCTGTGCCCGCACCCGATCGAGGAGTTCGTTCGCCGCCTGCTGTTTGAACTGCCGGTAGGCTGGATGGTCGGCGTTGTCGTAACCAGGGGGCGGGAGTTCAGCGTTCCCGTCGGTGAATGCTCGAAAGCGCGTCCGGCAGCGCTCGCAGTGGCATGGTCCGTAGTAGGTGCCATCGTAATCGGACTCGACGAAACCGAACATGTTGAAAAAGACGCCGTCGACGGGATACCGCGAGAGTGCCTCCTCGAGGATTTCGAAGGCGTACTCCTGCTGGTACTCCCCGTTGATACATGCGTGAACGACCCCATCGTAATTCACGTGCTCACCGTTGACGTCACGATACGCCCAGGACGGTCGGTCGACGAAAATTGACTCGTGAAACTTGCTGAAATCGAAGCGGGCGACGAAACGGATACCTGCGGATCGACACTGCTCGAGGGCCGTGCCGGTGAGATCGCTGTCGGATCGGTCCGCCAGTGGTTCGGCTCGCGGGTGGTACTCGAGCTCGGTCGGGTAGAACGCACAGACCCCACCAGTGTTGAGGAGGACGGCGTTGGCGCTGAAGCGTTCCAGCTGTTCGACGAGCGCGGAAACGTCGAGGTCGGCATCGACTTCCCTGAGATTCGGCTGGATCATCCGCAGGTGTTCCCGACACCACCACGGCAACTCCTGGGTCGCCATGGGCGTCGAACGAAGCTTGCCGTCAAGAAAGCTCGGGGTTACGCACTCGTTTCAGCGTCCATCGTACGCCGCTGGATTCATCCCTGGACTTCGGAAAAAAGATGCATCGGATCCACTGGCTGAGATTTCTTTCGAATCATTTCTCCCACGAAATCTAAAACACACATCATAAGAGAGGCTCCACCGGTTTGCACGCCTGTTTTCCCAGCAAGAAGCTCCGTCCGCGGTGAAAACGAATCACTGCCGGGTCTCGTCAAATCCACTGATAGCGTCGTTTACTTCCCCCGGGAAAACCCGTACGTCGCCATCATGAGTGAGACCGATTTCCACGTTCCGCCGTATCTTATTACCCGCCGAGTATTTCTCCAACGGCTCGTAGAGGTAGCTGTAGAGTTCAGGTCGGCAGTACGCGATCTTGATGTCACACGTATCCCCGTGAGAATACACCATCTCGATCATATCTCCGAAGTGCGTGCCTGCGGGTACTTCGAATGTGACAGAGGCGGATAAGGTGTCCACGAGTCTAAGGGTTCGTTTGGCCTTTTCCACGTTTTTCGTTGCCGCCCGTTCGACGGCACTCACGTTCGAGTCGGTCGTGCCAATTTTCTCGGCGACTTCCTGCTGGGTGTACCCCTGTTCCCTGAGTTCGAGCACCTCCACCTGTCGTTCGGTGAGAATCGTGGAGTCAACGGCGGCCATGGTGATTCAAACAAAACTCTTTGAGATAAATTTTTGGGACCACTATTTCTATTTGATTTCGTGGACGGATCACGTTCGAGTTCGCTCTCCCGACGCGGGTTACTCACAGTAATTGGTTCGACGACAGTCATCGGCGGTGGCTGTCTTGGAAATAATACTTCAGTGAACGTGCTTGCTGCGGGTAGCCTGGCCCGGACATTCGAAGATCACCTCGGTCCCGCCTTCCAAGCGGAAACCGACATTGAGGTTCACGGCGAATACTTCGGGACGAACGCCATCATGCGCATGGTCGAGGATCGGACCAAGCACCCCGATATCATCGTGAGTGCGGATGCAACGCTTCTCCGGGACCGATTGTATGGCTCGTTCACCACCTGGGACGTCGAATTTGCCACGAACAGCCTGGGCATCGGTTACACCGAGGAAACCGAATTCGGACGGCGCCTTGCGGCGGGCGAACCGTGGTATGCGGTTGTCCGTGATATGGAGGACGGTGATCTGACAATCGGGGACCCGAACCTGGATCCACTCGGCTACCGGGCTGTGCTGGCATTCGAACTCGCGGAGAAGGCGTACGATCTCGAGGGGTTTCGAAACGATGTACTCGACATTGCCTATGAAGAACCAGATGAGCCACAGATCGTGGCGGGGGTGGAATCCGGCGGCAGGGCCGCTGCAATCGTCTATCGAAACATGGCAGTGGATCACGGTATTCCGTTCCAGGAATTTCCGGATGCCTACAATTTTGCCAACCCCGAAATGGAGGACCACTACAACACCGTCGAGTTCATCACCGAGGAGGAGGGATACCGGGCGGTCGGACGACCCATCATATACAATGCTACCGTGAACGAAGCGACCGAGCATCCGCACGCGAGTGTCCGGTTTATCCAATTCCTGATCGATCGTCCCGAGTTACTCGTTGAGGCAGGATTGACCATGGCCGATGACCTTCCGAGGGCGATCGGGGATGTTCCAGACGGAGTGACACGATGAGCGCGGACATCCGTTCACAGACTCGGACGGCTTCGCGAACACCCGATTTGATCGTTCCAGCGCTCCTCGGTGGCCTCATTCTGCTGTATTTTGTGGTACCGTTCGCCGCATTTGTCTCCCGAGCTGGAACGCAGAATGTCCTCGCCGGGCTCTCCACACCCGAAGCCCAAATGGCAATCCGAAATTCGTTGCTCACCGCCCCGATATCGACTGCCATCGCAACCATCTTCGGCGTTCCACTCGCCTACGTGCTGGCCCGGCGGTCGTTTCTAGGAAAACCAATTGTCGAGGCCGTCGTCATCCTCCCGCTGATCGTCCCGCCCGTGGTTGGCGGGGCGATGATCTTGACGGCAGTCGGACGGTTTACCCCGATTGGATCAGTCGCCGCCGCAGCGGGCATTCCGCTGACCGATTCCCTGATCGGCGTTATTCTAGCGCAAACGTTCGTCGCCGCACCGTTCGTGATCATCACGGCCCGAGCTGGATTTGGTGCCATCGACGAACGGTTGGAGCAGTCCTCCCGGTCGCTGGGGTACGGCCCGCTTTGGACGTTCTGGAACATCTCCCTTCCGTTAGCGCGAGGGGCAATCCTCGCCGGGATCGTCCTCACCTTCGCACGAGCCATCGGTGAATTCGGTGCGACGATGATGGTCGCATACAATCCGCGCACCATGCCCACCCGCATCTGGGTCGATTTCATCACCGGGGGGATCGAGGCAGTCGTTCCACTCGCACTGGCACTCCTCGCGATTACGTTGGCCGTCATTGCGGCCATCCATCGCTTCGGGCGCGTCCCCACGGTGATAGAGCGATGATCCTCGAACTCGATGGGATTTCCCACCGGTATGGCGAGGAAGTCGCAGTCCGCGACGTCTCCTTTGGCGTGGAACCGGGCGAGTTGGTGGCGGTACTCGGCCCGAGCGGGTGTGGCAAAACCACCATCGTCCAGTCGATTGCCGGTCATGTCCATCCGACGTCTGGGCGGGTGTTGCTCCGAGGCGAGGACGTGACGGGAGATTCCCCGGAATCACGGCAGATCGGGCTGATGTTTCAACGATCTACGTTGTATCCACATATGACGGTGGGTGAGAATGTCGCGTATGGACTTGTCCCGCGTAATATCGACGGCGGGGAACGTCGGGAAACCGTCGCCACGTTTCTCGACCTCGTGGACCTGGAGGATCAACGCGAGTCATACCCGCACGAACTGAGCGGCGGGCAGCGCCGACGCGCCGAACTCGCCAGAGCCCTGGCACCGCAGCCCGATGTCCTGCTCCTCGACGAGCCGCTGTCAGGATTGGATCGCGCCCTCCGAGAACGATTACAACAGGAGTTCGTCCGGATCCAGCGGGAAACCGGCGTCACGACGTTATTCGTGACCCATGATCAGGAAGAAGCGATGACGATGGCCGATCGGCTGGTCGTTATGGCGGATGGAACAGTGTCCGGAATCGGCACCCCTCGTGCGTTGTACGATTCACCTCCGACAGCGTTTATCGCATCATTTCTCGGTCGATCCAATAGCCTCGAATCGACCGTGGTAGGTGCTGATCCGCTAAGAATTACGCTGGGTGGAAGGAACGTTACAGTGGCGGACTATTCGCCTGGGTGTGCGAAGGGCGAGACAGTCTCGTGTCATATCCGTCCCGATCAGGTCTGGTTGAACGGCGACCGAGGAAATGGACGTCTCAGCATCCCGGGTGAAGTGGTCCAAGTTACGGATATTGGTCGGCGGTTTGATGTGACGGTTCGCCTAGAGAGTGATGAGGAGGTTCTGGTCGAGCACGGGGGAGATCCGCCATCGGTCGGCGAGGTCGTTGACGTGTCCGTCCCGACGAATGACCTCACTGTGTTCGGCGAACAAGTAGAAGACCAGTAGATCATTCGTGATGACGACTCCACTCGTTTATGGGTAGGGACGTGGCACGATGCGGGGGAACCGACGTTACGCTCACCATCGCAAGCCTGGCACGGTGAGAGCAATTACGCCCACAATCCGTCACACGCATACCACCGTTGCCCACCCATCGTCGTTCGGCCTGCCCCCACGCCCTGGACGGTAGGGTAGAAAGTTCGGGAGGGCCGATGGCGCGGTCCGTGGCTCTCTTCACTAAACGGGCGCGGGAACCACACCGCCGCGGCGGTGTGGGCCACGCCAAGCGGATCGCCAAGAACGTCACAACCCTCGTTCGTGGGCTGAAGGAGCCTCCCCAAACCCACACGTTTGCCCGGGATGACCCGGACTGTCCGTCTACCCACGGGAAGCTCCGTCCATTCAGGAAGGAGAGGACGTCAATGTCGTTCACTGGTATAGCTACACGGACTTCATTCAGTGATGATTGGCGTACCACGCCCCGGAGTGGTGATATATCGTCTCGGCCAAACGGATGAACGTTCGATTGCTCGACGCCCTTCAGAACCCGATTGGACCGGCCAGGCAGCGATTGTTTGCCGAAATCGTTACGTTTCGGTGTCGGCCGCCCGTTTTTTGCCCGCCACCATGATCCCGTCCCGCCCGAGCGACTGGCCTTCAAATTGCTCGTTGGCGGGGTCTCGGTAGCCGATTCTGACCAGCCGTCGCATCTCGTCGGTCCGATTCTGGTCGGAACCGTGGATGCTGTGATAGCTCATGAGGATGACGTCTCCGGCGGCTGCGGGGACTTCGGTCGCGTCGTCCAGATGGTACTCGTCCGTCGGCAGGTGGGGTGCTTGCCCCTCGCCCTCGATGTGCTCGAGTGCGCCCAGTTCGTGGCTTCCCTTGATAAATTGGAGCGGGCCTTTCTCCGACGGGACGTCATCGACGTGAAGGAGTGCGTCGATATATTCGGTCGGACCTCCGTGATGTTTGTAAAACGCCCAGTCCTGGTGCATCGGGAAGGGTGAGCCACGATCGGGCGGTTTGGCGTGAAGCGTAGTGTGGTGGAGCTCCACGTTCTCCCCGATCAGCTGAGCGACCGGCGTTACCAGTCGTGGGTCCTCGACCATCTGGCGAAACGCCTCCGAGTAGTGCTGGAGATCGTGCATCGCGATCAGTGACGTTCCCTGCCGCTCGTCCGGGTCGAGATATTCTTCGCGCCAGTCGCCGGCCCAGCCCATACTTTCCTCGGCCCATTCGTCGATCAGGCGATCCAGTTCCTCGGAAAGGGTTTGCATTTCGACCTCGTCGAACACCTGTTCCAGTTTCATCCAGCCGTTCTCCCGGAAGAACGCGAGTTCCTGCTCGTCCATCTGGTACTCCGCGCGGACTGTCGCCCCGATGCGTGCCTCGGCTACCGTCATTAGGTGACTTCTTCGTCACCCGTGATCCTGAATGTTCGGGGTGGGATTACAAGACACGGTTGGACCACGTCTGCTCATCGTGGATCCGATTGTCGGCTTACGTCGGCTTCCCCGGGAAATTTACGTACGCTTCCAGGATATCTCGGGCGTCCTCCGTAACCGAGGAGCCATGAAACACCAGCCCGATCTCGAATTCGTAATCGAGCAACCCTGCAAGGCTCTCCTCCGCACGGTTGAGGTCTTCGGAGTAGACCGCCGGCGGGAGGTGGAAGTAACCGGCCCGCAGCCCCCGCTGGTCCGCACCCGAGACTGCATCCCCCATGATCGCAACCGCCGCTTCTTCGTCGATCAGGACGTGGTTGTCACCTTTGTGGCCCGGCGAGTGAACGGCGGTGTACCGGCCGATCCGATCCCCGCCCCCGTATCGATGATCGGGAGCATGTGTGGTGTCGAGGCTTGTCTGCTCGGGGACCCAGGTATCCACGTCGAAGCGATCGACGATGGTGTCATATCCGCCGACGTGATCGCCGTCCCCGTGCGTAATGATCAGCCGCTCCGGGTCGGTTCCTATCTCCTCGATCCCGGCCACCAGCGCGTCGGCGGTGTGGGGCAACCCGGTATCGAAGAGTGTGGGGGTCCCGTGGGTGAGGAGGAACGCCCGATACCGCTTCCCGTCGTCCTCGCCACACGTGATGTCGTAGACGTCGCTGACCAGTTCCACGGGCATACACACGAGTGTGTGCGGGAAGGAAGGTAAATGGATGGGTAGCTGTCGGGGTGCTATACGGCTTGGAGTATTCTGCTCCCGATATGGCCTGGTCGCGGTACAAACGATAAGACCGAAGAACTGCGAATGGAGCAATTCGCCGCTCCGTGAAGAGGTTAAAATAGCTAAATCACCCTAAAACAACACAGTATTACAGATTTCATACATATATACCTGGGATTAGGACGAGTCGATATGGACGAAACGGAGGATACAGAAGTGCATACAGCTCATAGTTGATCGTTTATTCACGATAACGAACATTCATACATAATACGTTAATTTAACGGTGGTATCCCTGGAAGATATACAAGGAGGTAACCGGGAGTATTAGCGATCAAAAATGTTTTAATATTTTTATAATAGCTGTTAAATAGTGGTTATTCGTTCATTTGATTTGCAGTACAATGAAAAAACAACTTGGTAAATTGCTAATTTCCAGTGGATGGGAAACTGGTATTGGGAGGAGTTTCGTGAATGATTGAACCGGTGGCGCTTGAGGCCGCAGCCTCGGATGTCGAAGCGCTTGCGGAGGGACTTAATCTCACCTGGGCGCTTTCGGTGATCTTTCTGATCTTCTTCATGCATGCTGGGTTCGCGATGCTGGAATCCGGGCAGGTACGGGCGAAAAACGTAGCAAACCAGCTGACGAAGAACATGTTAACCTGGGCGATCGGGGTCGTCGTGTTCTTCCTCGTCGGCATGGGCATCTCCAACAATGTCGGGGACTTCCTAGCCGGTGGCGGAACGTCCGCCGTGAGCATGTTCGGCGAGGATGCCGCCGCCGGCTGGACGATGTGGCTGTTCAGCGCGGTCTTCGCGATGACCGCGGCCACCATCGTTTCTGGTGCGGTCGCTGGCCGCGCGAAACTCCGGGCATACCTCGGGTACACATTCCTGCTCGCAGCGGTCATCTATCCAGTCGTCGCGGGAATGGTCTGGTACGCACCACTGACGGAGGCCCCCATACTCACCGAGCTCGGATTTCACGACTTCGCCGGTGGGATGGTCGTTCACGGTGTCGGTGGGATCGCCGGACTGACCGCAGCATGGGTACTCGGCGGACGCATGGGTCGGTTCGATCGAGATGGGGATCCGACCGTGATGCCGGGACACTCCATGACATTCGCCGTGCTCGGGACGCTCATTCTGTGTTTTGGCTGGTACGGATTTAACGTCGGAACGGCCGCGAGTGTCGTCACCGCCGAGGCTGGGTCGATCGTACTCGCTGACTTCGCGTTCGTTGGTCGCGTGGCGATGGCAACGACCCTGGGAATGGGAATGGGCGCCATCGGCGCTGCCGCCGTCGCTCGCGTTGTCACCGGGAAGGTCGATACGCTTTACGTCGCCAACGGCATGCTCGCCGGCCTCGTCGGGGTGACGGGGACCGCCGACCTGTTGACACCGATGGGCGCACTCGCTCTCGGCTTCCTTGCCGGCGCCCAGTTACCGGTCGTATTCCGTATGGTCGAGCGGTATCTCAAGATCGATGATGTCTGTGCGGTCTTCCCCGTGCACGGCAGCGCCGGTGTGCTCGGAATTGTCTTGTTCCCGTTATGGTCGGTAAACGGGACGCCAGTAGGCGAGGGGCTTGTCGCGGGGGGAATCATCTCGGTCGAATCCTCCATGTTCGTCCCACAGCTCACCGGGGTGTTCGTGATCACGATCTGGACCGTCGCTGCAACCGCACTCGTCTGGGGCACCTTCAAGGCACTCGGGCAAGCGCGGGTCGAACCCGACCACGAACGGGAGGGGCTGGATCTGGCCGAGCATGGCGTCGACACCTACCCAGAATTCGGCTCACCAGAGCTCGCCGCGGATGGTGGTTGCCTCGTTACCGATGGCGGTGGCAATGATGGGATCAAACTCGTCTCGGCGATCGTGCGGCCCGACCGGCTGAATCAGGTCAAGGCAGCGCTCGTCGAAGTGGGTGCGCCCTCGCTCACCGTCACGAACGTCGCTGGCCGTGGCAGTCAGCCGGCAAAGACGGGACAGTGGCGCTGTGAGGAGTACACGGTCGACCTCCACCAGAAGGTGCGAGTCGACGTAGTCATCGCAGACGCCCCCGCGATGGACGTGGTCGAGGCGATTGCAAAGGCCGCACGCACCGGTGAGCCCGGGGACGGGAAGATCTTCGTGCTGCCGGTAGAGGATGCCATGCAAGTACGAACGGGAGCCCTGGGCATGAAGGCAATCTGACGATGCGTCCACGCGGAACCGTGCGAGACACGGGGTTTCGTGTTTCAGCTGTCGCTTTCGTTCAAGTACGGTCGAAAGCCGAGTATGTCCGGAATGTGGCGGCCAGCTCCGCAACATCGGCGTACCTCGTGATCTCTGACGGCCAAAAACTGCGTCGTCCGTCCGCCAATTAGATTTGGAAGTGACACTTGTGTGCTCGATGTTGGCCCGTGATCACCGCATCGGAGGAAAGCATGTTGACTCGAGAGGTAACATCGCGAGAATTTCATCCGGGGCGATGTCGGTCATTTCATCCGGTCGAGAAGACTTCAACTTTCCCTTCGCCTGGATCGATTTCCCTACTCCATCAAGCCATCCCCTCCAGTCTGGCGAGGGACGGCTGCAGGTTCCGTCAGCTCCGAAGTGTCCGCCTCGGCGCGTACCACCTCGTAGTCGATCGTTTCGATCCGCACCTCGACCGACTCGCCGGTTCGTTCCGCGATCACCCCACGGAGATCCGCAGGCAAGGAATCTATGGGTGCTTCACCCGACTGACTGACGACGACGGTGACGGATCGTGGACCGGTGAAGGGAGACATGTCACTGTAGCGCGTCTGCACGGTGACAGCCGTGAGGTTCTCGTACTGCGGGTCCTCGAGCGTCTGGCCGACGCCTCGTTGGATCTCTCGATCCACCGCGATCTGACCCGCCGACGCGCCGAGGATAAGCAACGTGAGCAGCAGAACGGCAATCCCGAGCGTGACCGTGTAGGCAATCGGATGCGTAAGCTCACCGGGAGATGGGGCGCGACCCCGCTTGCGGTAGCCCAGTACGAGAAGGACTCCGAGGACCGAGAGATTGATGAGGATCACCGTCAGCCCGACCAGTACGGCCGTTCCGATCGCGAGTTCGGGTTCGAGCCAGGCAATGGCGATGCCGGACGCTGCCGCCGTCGGAATCAACGCAGCAGCGATCATGACGCCGATGATCGAGGTCGGGCCCTTCGTCGTCAGGCCGACGCCGGCAGCGAGACCAGCGACGATACCCACCGACAGCGAGAGGACGTTGGGAGCGAGTCGGACACCGAAGAGGTCCAGGGATGGAAGGTCGAGGTGCGTCGGCACGACACCTCCGTAACGTAGTGCCGCGGCAAAGGCAGCGGCCGCCGCGATTGCAAGTCCGAGACCGTATAACTGCATCCAGAGACTGTCGACGAGCAGTTTTCGATCCCTCGTGACGACTCCCGCTCCGGCGGTCAGTGAGGGACCGATGATCGGGGCGATCACCATCGACCCGACGACGATCGCCGGTGAACTGAGCAACAACCCTGCCGTCGCGATGATCGCGCTTAGGGTCATGAGTACGGCATAGCTGCCCGGGTCCTCACAGAGGTCGCGAGCTTTCGTCCGGAGCTCGACGCTCGTCAACGGATCGTACTCACCCGCATACTTCTCCTCCAGCGATGCCGAGGTGGCTGTCAAGGCCGCCTCCGCGCTCGCGATTACCGTGTACTCCTCGACGTCAACCGCCCGTGACTGCAGGATGTTCAACACGTCGCCGACCGCATCACCGGGAACGGGGATCTCAAGTAACACTGCCCCTCGATCGACGAGATCGATCGCAACGAGGGTGAACTGTTCTTCCTCGAGTACCTCGCGGGCCTCGGCATGTTGATCGGTCGGAACGACCACGTGGAGGACTCGCACCCTGAAAATATAGGGCGACGGGCCGGAAAAGGAAGTTGCTTGCTATCACATGGTGAAGTGGTGGCGTGGCCAATGACCAGGAACGTTTCGGGCTTTGATCGGGGTCTCATTCGGACGCCCCTGGAATCACCCTGTCGGCGGCACGTTCAATAGCCGGTGGGTGCACGTCGCCGCACGCACCGGAGACAAACTCTTGACAAACACAATACTCGTCACGGGGGCGGCCGGACAGGTCGGAAGCCGGCTGGTCCATCGATTGGTAGCGGCGGGGCGGGATGTTCGGGCGCTCGTTCTCCCGAATGATCCGAATATCGGACGACTCGAAGGGCTCGAGATCGACATGCAGGAGGGTAATGTACTGGACGAAACGGTGGCAGCGTCGGCAGTCAACGGTGTCGATGCCATCGTACACGCCGCGAATTTGCTGGGCCCGCTCCCGGGGATGTCACCGAATGAGTTCTTTCAGAACAACGTCCAGAGTACGTACAACATCGCGTATGAGGCGGCTCAAACGGCAGCGACCATCGATCGACTCGTCTACATCAGTTCATCGGCGGTGTATCCGAACGGGGCGCACAAGGTAGCACCCGCGTACAACCCCATCGATGAAATACATCCGCTACGACCGCTCGGGAGTTACGCAGCGTCAAAGGTGGCAAGCGAACACCTGATCGACGCCTTAGGGCGAGAGTCCGGATTGGAGTATAGCATCGTGCGCCCGTCGGGCGTGTTATCAGGATCGGCGCCCCTGGATCGTTGTACCGTTGGCTTCTACGCGTCGATCCTTCGAGCAGGAGGTCGTCACCCGGAAGGAACGCTATACCTCGAGGGTGAGAGAGATCTCGCTGCGGAGCTCGAGACGGCTGCACCGGCAACGGACATCCCGTGCGCAATCACGGACGAGCAGGGCCGGCCCTGGCTCGACCAGCCGGTCCACGTCAACGACCTGGTCCACGGAATCCGCTGTGCACTGGAACACCCGGCCGCCGTGGGAGAGGCATTCAACATCGCCGCCCCGCGCCGGGAGCCGGCACCGCGGACCGCAGAGCTGCATGCGGATAAAACCGGCAAACCGGTCTTTTCGTGGGAAGCGCCGGTTCGCTGGATCTTCGACCTCGAGGTCTCGAAGGCGAAAGAGCAGATCAGCTACGAGCCAACGTGGGACTTCGAACGAATGGTCGGGGAGGCATGGGCCAATCAGGCTACGACGTGATTTGTATTGAGTTGCGGGCTGGATCTTCCCTGAGCGGGCGCCGAATATTCCGCTAGTCCGGATGTTCGAACTGGTGTTGCCCCCCCCCAGTTGGTCGAGAAGCAACGCAGTTGACCATCTCCCTCCCCTCCCCGAGGTGGCGTTGATTCCATTCACCGATGTACCGCGGGACATTACATCAGTATAATGAACAATACGAGAACGAAACAGATGGTTGCGAACACCAGTCCGTAGCCGTTCTCGGCCATCTTCTCTGAGAGACTCATGGCTGCATACTCGTCCGCGAACGACGATTTGTTGTCCTCGTCGAAGAAGTACTTTTTCGCCCCTGCAACACGGTCCGTCACAGCGCAGGCAGTACAAATCGGGTCTCCCGTAACCCGTTCTTCGCGGATGTGTTTCTGACACGCGATGCGCCCGCAGTTAGAACAACAGGTGTATGTGGAGCCGTGCACCCCTTCCGAAAAGGCACCCAGTATCCCGCGGACGTCATTCACGCCGGCGAACGCGCCACCCTCTTCACAGACGCGACAGTCATGGAACGTGTCTTCCAGGACGACGTATTCGTCACCTGCATTGAACCAGTCGACCACGTAGTCCCGTCCGTACATGCGATACCACGCCTGGATTCGTGTGGTGAACACCGCGCGGAAATCGACGATCGAGACGTCGGACGAACTGGGCTCACAGACCCGCTCGTAGGTGACGTTGTTCTTTCCGGTGTAGCGGACGGTCCGGGTGCACCGATCGATTGCCTGTTCGGTTAGCCACTCCTGGTACTCCGTCTCCGTGCGTCCGAAGCGTCCCGTCGACACTGCATCGAACACGGCGGTGAGACGATCCTCATCCATCGAAACGCGTCTATCGAAGTGCGTGACGATGAGTGATTGGACGGACGTCGGGAGGCGTTTGGGTCCGTCACGCGAGGCGTCGACGATGTCGGTGAACTCCTCGTCCACGGTGTGGATCACCCCGACGTTCGTCTCGAACGTGCGCTGGACGTGGAGGTGGGCGATGACGGTCGGGATCATGGTGAGCGTCGTCTCTGGATCGGGCAGATCTCCGTGCTCGAGGTTGTCGATATCCGCGATGACCGATGACACCGCACCGGTCGGTCCCGCCGGGTGGACCGGGTCGAGTACCTCCTCGCAGATGATCTCGATCCGCCCATTGTAGATGTCCATTCCCACCTCGTCGGCGATCTCCCGTAATTTTCGACCGTCGATGATCTCGATATCAACGGCCTCGGCGTACTCCTTCCCGGGGTCGGTCACTCGCCCCGTCGTCGCGACCATCCCGCGTTTTGATCCATCGTGATCGTAGGTTTTGACGGCGGAGTCGAGCTTTTGAATGACCGGCCGGCTGACCACATCGGTATGCTTGCACTCGACGATGACGGCGGTATCGGGACCGTTGTCGTTGGGTTCCCGCATGATGATATCCCGACCGAGATCGGCGACTTTCTCGGCTACCTGAACGTCCTCGTAGCCCTGTTTTTCGAGGACCAGCGCCATCGTGTCCTCGAATTCGAACCCGGAAAGCTCGTCCAGAAGCGGCATGCAGATTGTGTAAACCATGCAGTTTCCGATAATAAAAGTTTGACAGTCGATGCGTCTATTCCCTGCGCCCAGATACGCAGAGGTTTCGTGACGAATGCTGAACGTGGTCTTTGTGTCAAAGCTTAATCGCATGATCCTCCACCCCGTAGTGGGGACCCGACGACGCTCCTCAAATTCATTCGTCCGGCGTCGGCGTGATGTATCGCGTGAGTCGAAATCAGTTGTCGTGAGTTCCCATTTCCGCCGCCGGTGTGCCACAAGGCCACGCCGCAAGAGTCGAGACTCGGCGGCCGAAAAGCCCAGAAACACGTAATACTGCTCGGCACGGCAACCCTCCTCCCGTCGTCTACCGCAGAGGAATGGATTACGATTGCCGCTTGCTGCTCACCAGCGGCGGTCGATACTCGATGTTCCGCCGGGTGTCTCAATCCGACGATGGTGGGTCGTCGCTCGGGGGTACCTCGCCTCCCGACGTGTTGTCTTTCAGTGCCGGAAGAACACCAGCGATGAAGCAAAGACAGGCTAGCACGACGATCAACAGGAAAAAGGCCATCCACAGGGTGAGCCAATCAGCGACGAGACCGACACCGATCGGACCGAGCGACCCACCCCCGATATAGATGGTCCGTATGACGCCGAATCCGGGGCCTTGCACGCTGGCAGGGAACACGGAAACGAGGTACGTCAATCCGGGTGGAAAGCACCCGAGCAACCCGCTCGCCAGTATCACGCCTGCGGTGAGCCCCCAGCCGGTTTCAGCACCCAGGATGAGCACAACCGCCGGGAGGGTGATGATCGCGAAGATCCCGACCGTCCGCTGCGGTGTGAGCAAATCCGCTACCACGCCCGCCAGTAGCTGCATGACCAGGCCGGCCCCGAAGAACACGCCGAAGAGGACGGTCGCCTCCGATGGGGACAAGCCGGTGACGTCCGTGAGATAGGTGGGCAAGAACCCGGTGAGACTCTGGAAGGTGATCATCACGCCCAACATCATCATCGTTCCCAGGACGGCAGCTTTTCCGCTCAACGCCCGTGCAGATCTGCTACCCGTTTCGGTCACTGAGGTCGTCGAGGTGGTGGCCGGGCGATCCGGAACCAAGCGCCAGAGGCCGATGCCGACGACAACGCAGAAGGGGAGCAAAAGCCCAAGCCCGCCGCGCCAGCCGAGATAGCCCATGACGATTCCTGCGATGATGGGCAACACCGCATTGCCCAGCGTACCTGAAGCTTGGCTGATAGAAACAGCACTCGCCTTGAGATCCGGAAACACATTGGCGAGTACGATCACCCGAGACGGGCCGAGAATCCCGGTCCCAGCGCCCAGTACGATCGTCGCGACGACGAGGAAGGTAAACGAGGCGCCGCCAACGATGAGGACCAACCCGAGCACGGTGACGGCCATGCCCGCGAGGATCGCCAGCCTGTCAGTTCGGATGTCGTCACGATCCCGCCCGGGACCTGCATGAGAGCATACCCAGCCCAGACGCTCCCGACTAGGAGCCCCACCGTCGTGTAGCCGAACCCGAACTCCGCCTGAATACCCGGCATTACCGCCGGATAGACGATTCTGGCGCCGATTGTCAGCAACCACATCGATGAAATTACCAGCAACAGCTGGCCACGCTGTCCTTCGAAGAGCCGCCGCCACGATTTTCTACCGTCTCGGAATTCAAGCATTATGGCGTCGAGATTTCCATGCTCGGGTTCCCTTCGAGCTTATCACGTCTTCCTATCCGATGCCACAGCCGCCACAGCCGCGCCCACTCTGTGCGAACACGTCTTCGCTCCACTCGAGTACGGATGGATCGTCCGGGACGTAGGTGGGCTCGAGCCCGGTCTTGTCGATATCGGTCTCGACGATGGCCGCCAGAAGTTCTGCCACGTCGCTATAGAAATCGGCCTCCTCGGCGGCGACTTCGTCCACGAACCGCCAGTACCACCGGCCGAGGTGGTCCTCGAGGAAGGCCCACCGGGCCCCGACCACCACGTCAACGCCCTGTTTATCACCGTGCTGACGAAGCGTCGCCTCGCGGAAGCAGAGCTGGGCGAGAAATTCGTTTTGAAACCCGATATGATCCCGCCGGTCCTCAGCCCCATCCCGCACGCGTAGATCGAACGCCTCGTAGAAGCCCGTGATATCGGCAAGCCGGCGGATGTTCGTCAGCAGCGGGCCTGGAAGGTAGGATAACTCGTATGGCGAGACCGCCAGGCCTTGTTCGACTCCAAACAGGTTCGCCCATTCGTCGTGGGCGGTCTCCAGTGACGGGACGGACGAAGCGACCGCCTCGGCCCTGGTGAACAGGTCGTCGTCGATACGAGCGGCTGTCGCCGGAAGCCGCGTGGTGAAGATGCCGTCCTCGAGTGCCCGTTCGAAATCGGCCCCCGGTCTGTCGAACGCCAGCGCGAG
>SKQO01000119.1 GCA_007118975.1 Halobacteriales archaeon
CAAACTGGATATGTCGGTTGTCGCGGCCATCGGGATCGGCGGTACTCACTTTCATTTTGCGGCCGGAACACCGGATGGTCATCTGCGCACGGCCATCGAAACCGAGCCAACCCGCCCTGAGGAGCTCTGCGAGCAAGTTGTGGCGGCCGTTAAAGAGCTCAACAGGCGCCTCCATGAAGAAATCGGAACGATCGCTGTCGCCTGCAGAGGGCTCGTCGATCAGGAGCATGGACTCATCGAGCTCATGGAAATCACGGGGGGTCCGCGAATCCAGGATCTTTCCCTGCGACAACAGATCCGCGAACAACTCGGCATGTCGCTTTCCCTCGAAAACGATTGTACGGCAGCTGCACTGGCCGAATACTATTTTGGCGCCGGTCACGGGTACAACTCGATCGTCCACGTCACCATCGGGACCGGGATCGGCGCAGGTATCGTTGATCACGGTCATATCGTCCGTGGTGAGTCGAACTTCGCGGGCGAAGTCGGCGGGATCCCGGTCGAGGATCGGAACGGGCGCGCTTGGTGCGGGATCGATGGTGCGTGGGAGGCGCACTGCTCTGGCCCGGGTATCGCCGGATCCGTCGAGAGGTGGCTTGCCGATGAGGAACGGAATTCGCCATTGACGGCCCTGGCACCAGAGGAGCTTGACGCTCCGCGGATCTTTTCGATCGCCAAGGATGGCGATACCGTTGCTTGCGAGTACTTGGATCATGTCTCTCGGGCGAACGCGGAGGCACTTGGGATGATCGCCAACCTATTCGACCCCGGACTCATCACACTCGGCGGTGGCGTGGCGTTGAATAACGGGGAAATCATCCTCGACGGCATCGAGCGACACATCGAGGACTACGTGGTAGGGGAACGGCCGTTGATCCAACTCACGGAGATCGAAAACATGGGGATACGCGGGGCGCTGGCCCAGGTGCGTCATCAACGTACTCGGGGCATCGAGAGTGTGGCGACCATCCAGGACTAGGCGCGCATGTCGGCCACATTGACTGTATGGTATCAGTATGAGGGATGCGTCGGATCACGTAAACCCGCCGGGGCGGGGCTGTGTTGCACTTTACAGGTGGTCTAGGAGAATGCCAGGGGCTTGACGCCGAAGCGATTCACGTGTGCGCCTGGATGACCATGTTCAAGCCGCTGGCAGTCCCTGCCAGCACCGTGCAACCGCGAACCTCATTCACTGATGTCATGGGTAGCGAGCCGCCCGCCAGTGGTACGGTCCTGAAAAGCGTGTCCCCAAACGTCGCGGAGGCACTGGGGTACACACCACTCGATTTCCTGTTCGTCGACCGCCAGCACGGATCGCCGGTGACGGAGCAGCTCGAACATCTCGTGCGAGTTGCCGATCTGGCCGGACTTCCGACAATCGTTCGCGTCCCACGCGAGGATACGAGCCTCATCACGGGGTTTCTCGACTTCGGCGTCAGTGGAATCGTGCTCCCCCAGATCGAGGCAAGGGCGCCCGTCCGTGAGGCCAGCTCACACATGCGGTATCGCGATGGACGCAGCCTCGGGTCTTTTACTCGGGCGGCGAGGTTCGGCGAGGTTCCCAAGGAGACCTATGCCGAACACGTGAACGAGCGGCTCGCCCTCTTACCGATGATCGAGACTGCCGCAGGGATGGAGGCCGTCGAGGAGATCGCCGCCATGCCAGAAACGACTGCAATCACGATTGGACCGGGAGATCTAGCCTGGTCGCTGGGCGTCGAGTTCGGCGGCCCCGAACACCACGCTGCGATCACCGAGATCTTTGAGCGCTCGGCGGAACAGGATTGCCCGGTTGGCCTGTTTGTTCCGTCGACCGCGGAGTTCGAACGGAATCGGGGTCGTGCCGCCTTCCTCATCTACAGTTCAGATGTCAGCATTCTGATGAAGCATTTCTCGGAGCAGTTTGGAGGCGAGTGATCGCTCATACCGGTGGCGCTCCATCCGGGATCTCACTCGCGCGTGCGATGCTCGCCCTGGAACCGTGGCGGTCGCGGGGCCCCCACATGAACCGTATCTCCCTTCAACAGCGAAAGCTTCGTTTGACTCCTATTGACACCGAACAGGTGACTTCTGCTATAGGTTTCCGTACTCGCGCTGGAACTCGTGCGGGTCCACCCGTATCAGATCTTCACGACCTGTGTCAGGTTTTGCGGCTCGTCCGGATTCAACCCCGCGGCGACGGCTCGGTAGTAACCGAGAAACTGGAACGCCGGTGCGTACAACGCCATACTCGGAGGCTCCCGTTCCGGTAGTTCGACTGTATGCGTCGCCTCGACCCGCTCGATCGCACTTTCGGGACCAATGGCGAGTGTGGTCGCCCCAAAATCCGTGATATCCGCCAGCAGGTCAGCGTGGAGGTCAAGGCGGCGGTCAGGGAGAAATACCGTCACCAGCGTTTGCTCGTCCGCGATCGATTGCGGCCCGTGTCGGAACTCGAGCGGATGGTATGCTTTCGTCCAAGAGAGGGTCATCTCCTCGAACTTCAGCATCGCCTCCGAGGCCAGCCCGAAATACTCGCCGGTCCCGAGAAAAACGGACTTCTCGAGATCCGTGCGTTCTCCGAGTTCTTGAGCCAGATCTTCCGTCTCAGCCACGACAGCCTCGCTCTGGGATGGTAGCGACGCGAACTCGGTATCGTCGATGCCGCTCGTTTCGATGGCACGAGCCAGGTATTCGAACGCGACGAGTAACGACGAATACGATTTGGTCATCACCACGCTCTCTTCTGCCCCTTCTGGCGAAACGATGGGGATGTCTGTCAGGTCGGCCAGTTCACTGTCCTCGTAACACGTCAGTGCCAGGCTCGTTGCGTTCGGGTACCGCTCCTGGAGTTCGGCCGTCGCGTGGACTGTCTCGGTGGTGTCCCCGGAGCGCGACACAGACAGGATCGCGTCAACCCCTTCGGTCGGGAGCTGGGAGGGCGAAACGAGCACCTCGCCCGCCGGGAGCACGGTGCTCGATGCAACGTCGTTGAGCAGCGCGTTGCCCGACACTGGGAGGTAGTGGGAGGTTCCACAGCCGGTCAGACAAAACGTTGACGTCGGCGAGAGGATCGATTGAAGCTGCGTTTCGTGCCGCTGCAGCTCTTGGATGATGGCCTCGATTGCCCGTGGCTGCGCTGTTATCTCGCGGTGAGTTGCATGTTCCATGTCTTGTTGGTCAGATCTTCTCCGGGCACGAATAAATCAACGGGAGTTCGAGGGCCGTGATGTGCACGGTCTCCACAACGACAAACCATAACTGCCGGTCGCCCGGAGCATCGTATAATGAGCTTTGATCCATCTGCGTGGCTCGACGAACATCGAGGCAAAGCAACACTGCTCGGCGTCTGCCCGATGTCTCCCGAAATCGTCCAGGCTACCCTAGCCGAGGCTGCCAGCGCCGACGAGTTCGTCCCGATGTTCATTGCGACGCCGAGACAAGTGGATGCGAATCGGGGGTATACCGGATGGTCCCAGACAGACCTCGTGGACGTTGTCGCGAGGACCGCTGATGCGGCGGGATATGATGGTCCCACGATACTTGCAAGAGATCACGGTGGACCCTATCAGAGTACCCGTGATCGGGGAGATCCGAGCATTTCTCTCCCGGATGCCATGGAATATGCGGAGGAGCTGTTCATTGACGATCTGGAGGCAGGCTTCGATATCCTGCACGTCGACGCCACGGAGGATGCGACCACGACGGGTCCGTTGGACCTCGAGGAGATCGCTCGCCGAACCGTGACGTTGATCGACCGCATCGAGACTCATCGAGAACGGAAGGGGATTCCGCCCGTGCAGTACGAGGTCGGAACGGAGGAGATTACGGGTGGCATGACCGCTCCGGAGGACTTCGAACGTTTCATCGAGAACCTCGTGTCGGCGCTCGAACGGGCCGGCCGGGCTCCTGTTGTGGATCGACTGTTGTTCGTGGTCGGGCAGATCGGAACGACCATGCATATCGATATGCAGAACACGTTCGCGCCGGCGAAGGCCACGGAGCTCACCGACATCGTAGGGGGACACAATCTCCACCTGAAGGTTCATTACACCGACTGGCTCGACGACGAAGAACTCGCCCGATTCCCGACGCTCGGTATCGGCGCCGCCAACGTCGGACCGGAATTCGCCGCGGCGATGGTTGATGGGTATGAGTCTCTGGAATACATCGAGCACGATGTCGTCAACGAGGCGACCGACCGATCGGATTTCATGACCACTTTTGAAGCGGCGGCGGTGCGAGATGCGCCCTGGCAGAAGTTTGCACCTGCCGGTCTCGAGACGGACCAGTATCCCGAGTTTGCGGCAGAACACCGTCGTGAGATCGCTCACTGTGTCGGACGATACGTGTTCACCGACGCCGATGTGGAGGAGGCACGCTCGACGTTATACGAGAATGTTGCCGATCGCGCCGAAGAGACCGATCCACACGAAGTGGTCGTTGGTGCCGTCAGGCAGTCGATCCGTCGTTACATCGAGGCGTTCAACCTCGCCTGAACCCCCGGTTTCGAAGCATCCAGCATGTTGGTCCGGGCTACTGTCCCGTGGCCGTACCGGTACCACAACGATCATCTGTCACTTGAGCCTGTGACACGATAATGTATCTCCTGGGGATCGACACGGGCGGCACCACCTCCGAGTGTGTCGTGGTGGACGAAAAGCGACGACCGCTCGGCATCGGAGATGCCGGCCCCGGCAACTACCGGGTTGCCGGGCCCGATGGCGCGCGCGACCACATCGAATGCGCAATTACCGAAGCACTCGAGGACGCGGGGATCGATCCGACGGCCAACCTGGTCGGCGGATTCGGGATGGGGACGCTCGATACCGACCACGATCGTGAAGTGATTACGGGCTTTCTTGATGATATCCACTGTATCGACCAATATTACGTCACGAACGACGTCGTGGCCGCTTACTACGCGTTCAGTGCTGGCGGACCAGGCGTTGTCGTTATTGCCGGTACGGGTTCCATGGCCTTTGGGCGGAACGAGGCGGGAGATGAAGCTCGCTCCAGCGGCTGGGGCTGGTTGTTCGGGGATGAGGGGAGTGGGTTCGACACGGCCAGGCGTGGGTTGCGGGCCGCCTCGAAAGCCTTCGATGGGCGGGGCGCGGAGACTGCCCTGGAACGAGCTGCCTGCGAGCACTTCGAGTTGGGTTCGTTCGAGGATGTCTTCACGGGCGTTCTTGACGAAATCGAGCATGCAAAGGAGATTGCTTCCTTTGCCAAACCAGTCGCTGAAACGGCGGCTGCGGGTGATCCCGTAGCCACGAACGTCGTGGAGACTGCGGCGGACGAACTTGCCGAGGCCGCGGCTGCTGTCATCGATCAGCTCGGGATCGAGGCCACACCGTTGGTTTCCCTCCAAGGCGGCTTCGGCTCCGCTGACGTGGTCTCCTCACACTTTCGAGACTCGATCCGGTCTCGGTATCCGGATACCCGGTTTGCCACAGCGGTCAGGAATCCAGTTGTCGGGAGCATTGCCTTTGCATCTCTGAAGCAAGGCAATCGAGTGACCCGGGCCGAACTGGCCAGCCTTGACGACTCGATTACTTCTTTGCGTTAGCTGACGGCGCTACCGTAAGGTGCGGTCCCAACCACCAGCAGCTTTTTTCGGATCGCCGCATACTCATCTAGGCATGGAACACACCGCCCGGGTCGAAGGAATCGGCATCGGGATGGGTGGCGACGGAGACCGGGTCCCTGCTGTCATTCTAGAGGCACGTGACGAGTTTATCCCGATCTTCATCACCGCCGATCAAGCACAATCAATGCATCTCGCCCAACGCGGCGAACCGTTCGAACGGCCCCTCACCCACGACCTGCTAGTGGAGATGATCGCCGAGCTCGGTGGCGCCATCGATCGCATTCGGATTGATGAACTCCGAAACGGGACCTTCTTCGCGAAGGTCGACGCAGAGCAATACCACGGTGGCGAGCGGAAGCATCTGGTCTTCGACGCACGCCCCAGCGATGCCATCGCTCTTGCCCTGCGGGTCGAATGTGATATTTACGTTAGTGACGAGGTCATCGACCAGGCCGGCCAGCCTGATGACTCGATCGATATCGTCGAATCGGAGGAAGAGGACTTCTGAGCCTGCCACCGCGCACGGGGCTGACCGATACCTGACTACACTGGTTCGTGTCGTGCGGTCGCCTACGTCGCACCGATCCCCGGGCACATAACCGTGAGGGATATCAAATGCTCGTGTCTTTTCTGACGCCACTGCCAGCTGGCATCGATGGGTTCAATCGAATCTCCACCTCTTCCATCGCTGATGTCGTGTACGGATCGTCGCCGACGAGCAAGGCTCCGTCGAGATCTGCATAGCTTGCGAGGGGCGTCAGATGGGCTGCACCCGATATCGAGGCTGCACTTTCGAGCATGCAGCCGAGCATCACTGCACAACCATGGGAACGGGCCGTGACGATCTGGTCGAGTGCGCCCCTGATGCCCCCGGTTTTCATCAGCTTCACGACCACGATATCGCTCCGGTCGGCGACTGTCGGTACGTCCTCGGCCGTGACACAGCCTTCATCCACCGCGATCGGGAGTGGGGATTCCTCGTAGAGCGTTTTGAGACCGTCAATATCCTCGGCGGGTAACGGTTGTTCAACGAACTCGATTCCTAAATCGTCCAGCTGACCGATGCGGGTAAGCGCCCCATCGACATCCCAGGCGGCGTTGGCGTCGACCCGGATGGTTGCGTCCGGGGCTGCGGCTCTGATCGCAGTGGTCCGTTCGATGTCAGTGTCGGTGCCCAGCTTGACTTTCAGCACGTCGTATCCGCGTTCGATTGCCTCGCTCGCGTGTGCTGCCATCTCCTCGGGTGCATCGATGCCGATCGTGTAGGAGCTGCGGAGGGTGTGTTCGCCGCCAAAGCCCAGATAGCGGTAGAGCGGTGCTCCTACCCGCGTCGAGACCAGATCGTAGAAGGCAATGTCGAGAGCGGCCCGTGCCGCGGGTTCCGAGCCTTGAGTTTCCGCGGCAAGTCGCTGGCTGAGCGTCCAGGTCGCGAACGGGTCGTCGATCGATTCCGCTACTTCGATCAGTTCTGGCATCGATCTCTCGAGCGTCTCACTTGATTCCCCGTAGTACTCAGAGGGTGCCCCACAGCCGTACCCGACGTTCCCCGCTTCGTCCTCCAGGCGTACCATCGCGACCGATTGTACCTCGGTGGTCCCCCGCGAAATCCGAAACGCGCGCTCGGGTGTCAGGTCCACGAGGTCGAAGGTTCCCGAAATCGTCATTGGATGGCGTCGACCAGTGGGTCCGTCCCGAAACGGATCACGTCCGCCGCAGGGACCCCGAGTTCCGATTCGATGTCCTCGAGATGCAGACGGGCGGCAGTCTCGTTCATCTGGGAGGTGTTCGTCGCGACGCCAATTATCTCCGACGCTGCGACGGGGGCGGCGACCGATTCGTACAACCTGGCATATTTCTCGAGCGGTGGGATGGGAAACCGTTCGAATCCGTTGACGCACTGCCGGCGGGGGTCGTGACAGAGGATCAATCCGTCGGGCATGGCGCCGTGCAGCATTCCGCAGGTTACCCCCGAGTAGGCAGGGTGGACCAGGCTTCCCTGGCCCTCCACGACGAGAATTTCATGCTCGTTACCCCGTTCGAGGATCATTCGTTCGACCGCCCCGGCCACGTAATCCGCAACGACGGCGTCGACTGGTTCTCCCCATCCCTCGACCATAATGCCAGTCTGACCGGTCGGAATCGCCGCTGCGTCGAACCCGGCGTCTCTGAGCTCCTGGACAAGTTCGAACGTCGTCGTGAACTTACCGGTCGAACAATCGGTGCCAACCGTCTTGATGACGGTCGCATCCACCTCGTCAGCACGTCCCTCCGCAACCCCGATGTCGTCCGAGGGCACCCGTACGTCCTCGATAGTCGCCCCCGTCTCGGCGGCCAAGGCGGCGAATTCCTCGTGGCTCGACAACCGATCGTGGAGCCCAGCGATCACGTCACACCCACGCGACAAGGCGTTGTGTACGTCCTCCCGCCACGATTCGTCGAATCCGCCACCGATTGGCGCGATCCCGATAAGCAACGCATCGACATCCTCGACATCTTCCATGCCAGCAACGATCGGTGCGTCGGGTAACCAGTCGGCATATTCCCGTACGGAGGTACCTGCCCGTTCCCGGTCCAGAACCGCGACGACGTCCTGATTGCCGTATCGCATCACGCCGGTTGCGGTTTTGGCGTGGTCCGGGAACTTCCCGTGTGCAAGAATGGCCACGCGCATGAGTTCAGGCAGCAAGCCTTCGCGGTTAACTGTTATCGTCCGCGGCGCTGGCGATCAGGGAAGGTAGATCCTGGTCCGCCAGAACGTCTCGTAGGCGTCTGCGAGCGCTTCATTTGGTTTCCCGGTCGCGTCGACAGCGGCGGTAGCCGTGGCCCGTTCACGAAATTCTGATAGAAGCGTCCGTTGTCCCACAACGATGAGTCGCTCGACGTCAAGTCGACCGAGCCGATTGTGACAGCGTTCGAGGTGTTCATCGATCTGCTGATCTCTGCGCCGCTCGAACCGCGATTGCGAAAACCCCCCCTTCGAGTGAGCTTCCTTCACGTCGCTTTCGAACCCGTCGAATTCCAGACGTTCGTCGTCCTTGTAGACTCCGAGGGCAAACAGATCAGACCGCACCAGCGCCATCGCGAATCGTCCCTGTGGCAGAAACCAGGCTGGATGGACGCGGAACCCTTCACTCCAGCTGACGAACGGTTCGGGTGGCAGCGGCGGATTGCAAAGTACACGAAGCACTCCAAAGTCGTCGGCGTAGGCCAGACACGGCCGCGCGCGATCGAGGAGCGCCCAGCCGTCAGTTACTGTTTCGGCCACTCCGTCCGGTCGACTCTCCTCGTCGATGTAGGCGCTGAGGGCACCTTCCTGTCCCGTCGTGACCGATTCGAGCCGTCCGACGAGTTCTTTCGTCCGTTCGAGGTCGAGAGTCTCGACGCGAGAAAACGATGCCTCCTCCTCATCGCCACGGGCGCGTTCGAGTTGCCCTTCCAGGTCCGCGATCCGATCTCCAAGCTTGTTGACACGTTCGTCTGCCTGCTGACGATTGTGTACCGCCGCCCGTCGTCGTTCCTCCTCAGCCTCGAGCCGCCGTTCGAGCTCCCGACGCTCCTCCTCGAGTTCTTCGATTCGGGCCTTCAGTTCGGCCCGCCCCAGCAACTCGTCGAGCATGCCGTAACGACTCGGGGGTGGGACTATCTAGGTTGCGACGACGTCGTCATCGAGCCCGCTGTATCGGAGGACCCGCGGCACGGTGTCCGCCTTCGCGAGTAAGACCTCGAGGACGGCAGGCAGCGGCTTCGTGTGTATCCCCTCCAGGACCCATCGCGGCACAAAAAGGGTGCTCTCCGGGACGCCCGTGTCCGCATGGACCGGGAAGTGCCGATGTGCCAGTTTCATGACGAGGGGACGGTCGAGTCGCGCGATCCCGCCCCCGTCCGCGTAGAGCTGTTCGTTCACGCAGGCGTGTTGGTCTGCTTGCATCAGGGCGTCTTCGCCGTCGTGTGGTTCGACGAGCATCCGCCCGACGTAGTAGCCGCGAGAGAACGGGGCGAACATGGCTTGAGAGCAGCTACGGACGAACCCTCAAAACTGTTGTGGCAAGGATTTACAGTGGCCCGCTTTCCCACCGGTCGCGAGAGCGATACGCCTTTGGCCCGCCATCGTGGGATAGCGTATATGATTCCGGAGCGGTGGGCGCGATACTATCTCGAGAACGCTCCGAGTTTGCTGTGGCTGATCGGAGCAAATCTCATCGCTGTCCTGGTCGGGATCCGATTTTATGTGGAAACGATGCCCGCCGTGCCGACGTTTCTGTGGCCTCTGTATCTCGACTCCCCCGTCGCGGTGTTGCTAATGGCATTGTCCTTGACGACGTTGCTTCCATTTATTGGCCGAGACTGCCGGCATGCGACCACGAACCTCGCACTAGTCTATCTGCATACCTTCGCGTTCGTCTGGCTAGTGAAGTACGGCCTGTGGACGGTGGCCGCACTCAACATCGGCTTCTCTGCGTACTTTCCGGCACTATGGGCCTTTTTCGGCATCATCATCACCCACTTGCTGTTTGTACTCCAGGCGTACCTGATCCCACATTACGGGCGAACGACCCCCGGGGCGCTCGTGGTCGCACTCGTTCTCTTATTAGTGAACGACCTGGTCGATTACGGATTCGGGCTCCATCCGCCGCTGGAGTACGATCCGGGCATCCTCCTGCCAGTCGTGAGCGGGACGTTGAGTGTCGTGACGGTGTATCTTGCCGAGCGGGCCTTCGATCGCTTCGACCCCGAAGAGGTTTCCAGGCCATAAGGCGGTTGGAATTCGTGGGAGGTGGCTCAACAATATGCTTTTCCCGGGTGGTCCCCAACCTTTTCGCGATGGACTCTGGGGCCCTACTTGATCTCCTTGGGAACCACAACCGTCGGCGAATTCTCCGCCTTCTCGCCCAAAAACCCTGCTATGTCACTGAAATCAGCGAACACCTCAGTGTGAGTCCGAAAGCCGTCATCGACCACCTCCGAAAACTCGAAGAAGCAGGGCTGGTGAACAGTCGTACCGACGAACACCGACGCAAGTATTTTTACATTGCCAACAACGTGCGTCTGGAAGTCAACCTCTCGCGGTATGGCTACGGCGTAAAGAGCGCATACCCGGCGAGTACGTCCCTGGATCTCGGTGCCTGCGAGCATCTGTCGGTCAACCTGGACGGTCATCCCGTTGAACCGGACGACGACCTGCTCGCACTCGCCCGACAGCTGCGGCGATGGGAAGAACTGGAAAACGAGCTTTCGTTGGCACAGCGGTACGTGCAGGGTCGATTGCTGGAAGTGATCGACCGAATCTCATCGGTGCTCGATACCGATGCGGAGGAGGTCCTCAACGGCCGTATGTTCTTCGAGATCCTGCTATCGATCGCCAACGGGAACAATTCCGTGGCCGAACTGCGCAACGAAGTCGACGTCCCCGAGCCGGTGCTCGAGCAAGCTCTGCATCGTTTTCGTGAACACGGCGTTCTCGAACATGCCGATGGCCGATGGTGGATCCGCGGACAGGAAACGCCCGCAGATTGACGTGAAGGGCGGAACTGGCGAGCGGCGGAGCGCATCATTCAAGGCCGCCCAGCGTGGACTGTTCCCCGATGCAGGTCGGTGACCGTGTGCGAGTCGAACGTGGGGACGTGAGCGTGACCGGAACGGTGCTCCCGTCGACGACGGACAAGCACTTGGTGGTGAAACAGCCCAGTGGTTATAACGTTGGGGTCGATCGCGCGGATGCCAGCGTAGAGATCCTCGAACAAGGCGCGATCGAAATCGACGAAGCGAATACGTCACCTGGTTCGACAGGGAGGGTGGAGGTGGACCCAGAACTCCCGACGATATCGTTGCTCTCGACCGGAGGGACGATTGCGTCGACGGTTGATTATCGCACCGGTGCAGTCTCCCCCCAGTTCGATGTTGACGACGTCCTGCGGATCATTCCCGAACTCGAAGGGTTGGCAAATTACCGCGGGCGTGTCGTCAGCAACATCCTGAGCGAGAACATGTCACCGGCGGTGTGGCAGGAACTCGCCCGGGCGATCGGGGAGGAGATCGAAGCCGGCGCGGATGGTATCGTCGTCATGCATGGAACGGACACCATGCAATACACGGCGAGCATGATGGCGTTTATGATCGAGACGCCGGTACCGATCGTCTTCACTGGGAGCCAGCGCTCGGCAGATCGTCCGTCCAGTGACAACGTCATGAATGCGGTGTGCGCCGTCACTGCTGCGAAGAGCGACATTGCGGAGGTGCTGGTGTGCATGCACGCCTCGAACAGCGATGACCTGTGCTCGCTCCACCGCGGGACACGTGTGCGAAAAAATCACACCTCGATGCGGCCGGCCTTCGAAACAGTCGGTGGACGTTCCCTCGCGACAGTTGATTACGAGGACCGATCGATCGAGCTACGCGACGGTGCCACCCCTCGCGAGCGAGGCGCAGTGGATCTCGCGATCTCCACGGAACTGAATACCAACGTCGAACTGCTGAAGTTTACGCCGGATGCGCCAGCCGATCGGCTCAGTGCATGCTCCGGCCAGGACGGGATCGTGATCGAAGGGACCGGCCTGGGCCACGTCAACGAGGAATGGCGCGAGGCGGTCGCCACACTTGCACGGGATACGGCCATCGTAATGACGAGCCAGTGCCTCGACGGACGCATCTGTGATCGCGTGTATGAAACCGGGCGGGATCTTCTCGAGGCTGGCGTCATCGAGGCGGAGGATACGCTGCCGGAAACCGCCCTTGTCAAATTAATGTGGGTCCTCGCAAACGAGGAGTCCGTCCCCGAATCGATGCAGATCTCGCTCGCGGGGGAGTGTACGGCCCAGTCCCGACCCTGGTCGTGACGAGACCGACGACCCCCAGTTACAAGCCCCCGCTGACCGGGGGAAAGACGGCCACCTCGTCCGACGGATCCACGTTTCGATCGAGGCCGTCGTCGATCGCCGTTCCGTTCACGAGCACGTTGATATGATCGACGAGATTCCCGTCTCCGTCTAGTACCTGCTCCCGAAGTCCCGGATGCGTTTCAAATACCGCCTCGAGTGTGTCCTCGAGCGTGGCTGATCCGTCGAGATCGACGTCCACGCGCCGGGTTCCCGCTTCCTCCGCGAGGTTTGCAAAGAGCTTGACCTCCATGTGAGATATGATTGCTGTCCATCGGAATCACCCTTGCGCTCGGCAGGGGAAGATGCCTATGAAATATTAATATGTGTCTTATTGAATACAATAGCATAATGTTGTATGGGTGCATGATTTATATTCTCTCGACGTCTTGTCGTTCCAAACATGGCCTCCCATTCACCGAATCTCGGGCGGGCGGACGTGGACGTTCCCCGTGAGCTCGACTCGCCGGGTGCAAAGCTCGTTTATCTCTATCTGTGCGGTGTCGAACAAACCAGGATCGATGACATCGCTCGCTCGCTGGACATACCGCAACTTTCGGTGGTACCCGTCATTGATCACCTCGTGGCGTGTGAACTCGTCGAGCGGACCGGCGATGCCGTCGCGCCGGTCCCACGTTGAGGCGAAACGGTACACACGGTACCTTACGCGATAGTTTCTGTCGCATTTATGTTTGTTCGAGGATCAGGTTGGGGGGCTGAGAGGCTCACGACAAACTTACTATACCACCGGTTGATAGCACTGGTACATGCCCGTCGACGCTGTGGCGACGGGAGCGCTTTCGGATCCGGTTGGGACGGTCGAAGCAATGCTCCCGCTGCCTCCTGAACTCGTCGCAGGGGTGGTCATCGGGCTCGTGGTACTGCTTGTACTCGCTTATGTCCTCATTCGGCGGTTCCGACGGGGGAAAGAGGATATTCTGCTCTCCAAGCTTGCATCCTATGATGAACTGGCGATTTTGATGCATCCGAACCCTGATCCCGACGCGATGGGGTCTGCGATCGGGCTGGCGAATCTCGCGGAATCACAGGGTACCGAGACGAGAATTTACTACCCCGGACAAATCCGTCATCAGGAGAATCGGGCGTTTCGCACCGTCCTCGATCTAGAACTCGAACGGATCGAAGGGGTTGCCGACATCCGCCAACGAAACATCGCGTTGGTGGACCACAACGAACCCCGCGGATTCGTCGGTGCGGAGGGTATCGACCCGGATATCGTCATCGATCACCACCCGGGGGATGGGACGGGAAGTGTCTTTACCGACGTCCGGCCATCGTATGGGGCTTGCGCAAGCATCATCACGGAGTACTTCGAGAAGCTAGGCGCTGATCGCTTGGGGACCACGGACAACGTCAACCTTACCGATGGCGGGACTGTCGAGCACGATGGTCGGCCGTGCCTGTCGGAATCCACCGCGACGGGGTTGCTTTACGGCATTCAGTCGGACACCAAGCGGCTGACCAACGGATGTACAGACGCGGAGTTTGCCGCAAGTGCCTTTTTGTTTCCCGGCGCAAACGAGGATCTCTTGGATCGCATCGCGAACCCACAGGTCAGCTCCGAGATGCTCGAAACAAAGGCCACGGCCATCCGGAACCGGGTGCTCAACGGGCCGTTTGCCATCAGCGATGTCGGGGACGTCGATGACGTGGACGCAATCCCGCAGGCCGCCGAAGAGCTAATTCGCCTCGAAGGCACCAGCGCCGTGGTCGTGTACGGAAGCAAGGACGGGGTTGTCCACCTGTCTGGGCGGTCCCGTGACGATCGACTTCACATGGGTCGAATTATGGAAGACGTCCTCGACGATGTCGCGATGGCGAGTGGCGGCGGCCACGCACGAATGGGTGGGGGGCAAGTGCCCCTCGAATATCTAGCGGGTATCGGTCCCTCGGCAGTAAGCGAGGATCGCGCCCGTGCCGACCTTCGCGGGAAGCTTTTCAACGCGATGCGGGGGAATACCTAATCGCGCGTCCAGTCCGTTCAGTTCATCGCATTTCCAGCCATTCGTCACCGCAGTCGATGCAGTACCGGACCGATCCGATCTCATCCGGTCTCGACCGGAGCTTCAGCGAGCGATCGCAGCCGACACAAATCAATCGATCATAGGTGTCCTTCTCCAGTTCGTTCGCCCGAAGCCCATCCCTGACAGTCTCCATGCGAGATACCAATGCAGTCAGTGCATAAAAAACGGTGTGGCGATGCCGGAGGCCCCGAGTTTATGGTCACAACCCTCCCAGGGTCGCCCGATGGAATACGTCCAGGAACGGATCACCACTCTCCACGATTTCTCGGATCCGTCCCCACCAATGCCCGATGACGTAACCGTTGTTGTCCCCTTGCGAGTGGTGGACGCTCCGGGCGAGGTCGTATTGCGTACGTTTGAAACGCTCGCCGACAACGCCCCGACGCGTGTCATCGTCCCCGTCCGGGGCGACCGCGATAGCGTGAACCGGACGGCGGCTTCGCTCCGAACCCTGTATGCCGACATTGACGTCGTGTGGTGTAACGCACCAGATGTCAAACAGCTCCTGAAGGATGCCGGCATGCCGACCGATGGCGGTAAGGGCCTGGACACATGGCTTGCGCTGGGAATTGCGTCCGAACCGGATGGAACCATTGTCATTCACGATGGTGACAATCTCGCGTTCAATCAAGACCTCGTTCCGCGGCTGGCGTGGGGCGTCGACCGTGGATTTCCGTTCGCCAAAGGGTATTATGCGAGAATCGAGGAAAACCGGCTGTACGGACGGCTCATGCGATTACTTTGTCGTCCGCTTGTCGAGGCTGTGAGACGCCGAAGTGACGACGATCTTCCCGAGTACCTCGCTGCGTTTCGTTACCCGCTCGCCGGAGAGTTCGCGATGGACGCGTCGATTGCAGATCGCCTCGAGATCTCGCCCACCTGGGGGCTGGAGATTGACGTGCTCTGTGGAGCATTCGAACTCGCCGGGTTCAGTGGATCCGCACAGACGGACCTCGGTATACACCGGCACCATCATCGAGACGTACAGGGCGAAGGCGGGTTGGGTGACATGGCTGCCGCAGTGACCCGGAGCTTGCTTCTCGGGCTGACCGATCGAGGACATCAAATCGAGGTCGAATGCCTCCAGGATCGATACTTGCAGACGGCCAACGAATACATTGAGCAGTTCGCCGCTGATGCCGCATTCAACGGATTAGAATACGATGAATCGAATGAACGAGCACAAGTGGCCCGGTACGCTGAATCGATCACGGCACCGTTGCGTGACGATAGATTGACTACCTTTCGCAAGTCGGGCCTCTGTGCTGAATGCATTTGGAAGGCTGCAACCGTGGATTGACCCGTTACCGATCTCATCCACGGGGGGCGGTTACCCGATTCCGACGGAGACGTGATGATCTCCGTGGAACGTTTTTGCTCCCCCGTAACGTACACAGTAACAATGGATCGTCGGGAGCAATCACGGACGTCGCCGGGATCGGTTCAAGGTAGCCTCCGGGAAGCAGCCGTGTTGATTCCGATCGTCGAGGGGCCGGGAAAGCGGCGCTTGTTGTTCACCCGACGAGCTGACAGCCTCGAGGAACATCCCGGTCAGATGTGTTTCCCGGGCGGCGCACGCGAACCAGACGATGTTGACCTCTCGGAGACCGCGCTCCGCGAGGCGAATGAGGAGATTTCCCTTCGACGTGAGGAGGTGGATCTGGTGGGATCACTCCCGGTGATTCGGACAGTGACGGCTTACCAGGTAACACCGTTTGTGGCGCACGTCCCGGATCGGAAGTATCGGGTCCAGGAATCAGAGGTTGCTGAACTCGTTGCGTTGCCCATTGACCAATTCACCGACCATCATCGGTACCGACGCGAACCGCATCCCGAACGCCCGGACAACTGGGTTGATTATTTCCAGGTCGGAGGATATCTCGTCTGGGGGGCGACCGGGCGAATCGTGGTCTTGTTGCTGGAACACACGGAAGGCTGGTCGCGCCCGTAACATCGATCCACGCCGCATCGGTGAGTGTCACCGGGAAGGAAATCGCATGTGGGGGATGTCACTGGGAGGTACAGCGAGAGTGGACAAGTGTATACAATCGGACGCGCCCTCGCTAACATCAGGAGGCGTTCTCCTCGAATTTCCGTAAGAGTCGATTGACGAGACCGCCCGTTTTATACACCACTACTCAGCCGTTAGCTGTTGTCGCGACGTCGTCCGTTTTCGGTACAATCACACGAAGCGTACCGTGTTCGGTTAACCGCGCTTCTGCTTCCGCAGGATCGACTGAGGCGCCTTCCGGCAACGATGCCCGGCCATCGTAGGACATCGGCCGGCCATCGACCACGAGTTCGAACTCCTGTGTCACCGGGCGAAACCGATCGATCCGGACCAAGACCTCGCCGTCAACGTACTTGAGCTGGACGTCGCTTTCGTTGACGCCCGGCGCATCGAAAACAACAATTACGGCCCCTTCGGCCTCGTAGACATCGGGTTCGAGCGTGCGCACCTGACGAGTCGCTCCCCGAAGCGACAGGACCCGGTTTATCCCTCGTCGACAGAACTCTCCGAAGTTCGCTGGAAACGGGGTTTTCGGTCTCATGAGGCTCTCCGCTGTGCCGGCTGTGGGGTGCTAGACACCATTTCCCTGTTCTCCGCGTTCCGTACTTGCCACCGGGTCGGTATTGACTCGTTAGCCACCACTACACTTCGATGGGCTCGAGACAGCTTGATCCACCGCAAACGGGACAATTGAGATCTCCCACCCCGTGATCCTCCGGGACATCGTAGGTGTAGTGGTTTTCAAACATATCTAGGAAGCAATCCTCGTCCGTACAGGCGACCTCTTGGGTCGGCGGCATATCTAGGACGGCGGTGCCCGGCGAATTAATTCTGTTGCTCCGCTCGGTGACCGACCCCCACGTCAGAGCGTTTCTTCGATGATCTCACCGACCGCAAAGTTAGATTTCACTTCGCTCACTTCGATTTTGACCTGTTCGCCAACCTCGGCCCCGGGCACGATGATCACGTACCCACGTTCGACGCGAGCGATCCCGTCCCCCTGTTTCCCGATGTCCTCGATCTCGACGTATCTGATTTCGCCGACATCGACCGGGGGCTGGGGCTCACTCGGCGGTCGCCCCCGTTCCGTTTCGCCGCCCTCAGTCGCAGACGGCCCGTCATCCCGTGAGATGATCGCGACTCGATACGTCTCCCCCGCCTCGAGCGTGTCCGTTTCGATTTCCTGGGCGGGCAACTCGATGTAATATTTGTCACCCTCTCCCACGACCTCGGCATTGAACAGACACAGCAGGTTATCAGAGATTTGCAACGTGTAGACCTCCGCTCGAAGGGTCCGAGCGGGGACTATTAGAAGTATCGCACTGTGATCGCACCATCTCCTTGAACTACGTGATGCCTCGGTGCCAGGATCCGTCATTAGGCTGCCCTGGCCTGCCGACCGACATCGGTCGTGTCCAAGACGGGGAAAATCCAGTAGCGTTTTAGGTTTCTCGCGCGGATAGATAAAACGGTGAAGGGAAAGCAGTGGTACCAGGCCACCGATGTCGCCGAACGGTACGAGGATAAGCGGTTCTCGAAGGGTGGCCGACTGATCGATCGGCGGGAACGCCGGGCCGTCTTGGACGCACTCGGTCCAGTCGAAGACAAGAAAATCCTTGAAATTGCCTGTGGGACCGGTCGATTCAGCGTCATGCTGGCCGAGCGGGGCGCGGACGTCGTGGGCATGGATATTTCGGGACCGATGCTCGTCCAAGGTGCGGCAAAAGCGCGACGCGCAGGGGTCACCGACATGGTGGAGTTCATTCGGGGCGATGCGGCGGGCCTCCCGTTCCCGGACGACAGCTTCGATGCGGTTTTTGCCATGCGATTTTTCCACCTGGCCCCTGCTCCGGAGCGGTTTCTCGAGGAGATGCGCCGGGTCACGCGGAACACCATATTTTTCGATACGTTCAATTCGTTTAGCTCACGCACCGTGTATAACTGGCTACTCCCGATGGGATCTCGTCTGTACGACGAGGATGATGTCCATCGGCTGCTGCGGACGGCAGATCTGGAACTCGTTCGTGCGGACCACGATTTCGTCGTCCCGTACGGCTGCTACCGGAGTATTCCGGACCGATTAGCGCGACCCATACGTACCGTTGACGAACGGGTTGGGGGAACCGAGCTGGGAGATCGTTTCGCCTCGGTTTCATACTGGCAGGCGGAACCACGCTGAGGATGATAAAATCGCACCCGTGACCAGAGGAAAACGAGGATTAAAACATGGGTCTCTCCGTCGTCATACCGACCTTCAACCAGCGATCCGCGCTGACGAGTTGTCTCGACACCCTTGATGAGCGGACGTCAACGACGGAGGTCGTCGTCGTGGACGGCCCATCGACCGACGGGACGACCGGGGCGATTCTCGACCGATCGAACGTCGATGTACTTCTCGAGTTACGCACGCGCAATATCAACGTTGCACGTAACGCTGGAATAAGCTGGTCTTCCGGGCACAACGTGGCGTTGCTTGACCCCCGCCACCGGGTCGGGGTCGCTTGGGAGCAAACGATCCTGGAACAGTTCGAAGATGGAGTGGGCACCGTATCCGGGCCAGTACGGCCCGAACAACGGTCCACGACAGCGGCCCACGACCAACCCGCCCAGTCATGGGAACAAAAGCTGTTGAGTCCCGGGAATTTGGCGATAGCACGGGAGGCGATCGTCGCCGTGGACGGATTTGACGAGTATCTCCTGATCGGTGGGGTAGCCGATCTCTCCGACCGAATTCACCACAACGGGTTCCGCCAGGTGTGGCATCCGGACATGGGAGTCGATCGCACCGGCGTCGATGTCACCAGAACGACACCGCACGAGGGCGCCCGGGCGTGGTTCGAGGACGATCACGTCGATTGGGAGGGAATGTACCGGTCGCTCTCCTATCGCCTTTGTAAAAACGAGGGTCTTCGTCCACGACCTCTCGCGACACTCGTCCACGTGATGTTGGTTGATGGCGCCCGGAACGCCACGGAGGTGTTTCGTGGCCGCGACCGTCCCTCAAACTGGTACGGGAACGGCTGGGCGGTCGTCCACGGTAGCCTTCGCGGAATCGTCGACGCCAGGGACGCACGCGGTGACGACCACACGGCGGCGCACAATCCGAACGGACTTTCTGCTGGTGCATGGGAGGATGCAATCGTCGATAGCTACGACTGGCGCTGCCAGTAACGACAGGAGCGATACACGGCTCAGACGCGAGTCGGAGAAGGAAAACGATTATATAGAACCGCTATCTATCTTCGAGCGAGATCAAGCATGTCAGAGGGATCCGCACAGCGACGCATGGGCGCACAGCCCGTTTTCGTCCTCTCGGAAGGCAGCCAGCGAACGCAGGGATTCGACGCACAATCCTCAAACATTGCGGCCGGAAAGGCCGTGAGCGAGGCGGTACGATCGACGCTCGGGCCTCGCGGGATGGACAAGATGCTCGTCGACTCCTCGGGTGATGTCGTCATCACGAACGACGGCGCCACCATCCTGGACGAAATGGACATCGAACATCCCGCTGCCCAGATGATCGTCGAGGTCGCCGAGTCCCAGGAAGAGGAAGTCGGCGATGGTACCACCACGGCAGCGGTGCTTGCCGGCCAGTTGCTGGCCCACGCGGAGGATCTTCTCGAGGATGATGTCCATCCGACGACCATCGTCGAGGGGTACTACGAGGCGGCCGAGATCGCGAAAGAGGCTGTCGATGACGAGGTGTTGGACGATGATCTGGATGATGAGCTCCTCCGTCGCGTGGCCGTTTCCAGCATGACCGGAAAGGGGACCGGCGGCGTCGACGCCGAGCGTCTGGCCGAAGTGGTTGTCGATGCGGTTCGACAGGTCCAGCGAGACGGGGTGGTCCACCGGAACGACATCCACCTCCTCACGCAGGTCGGCGCGAGCTCGAGCGCTACCGAACTCGTGCAGGGTGTCATCGTGGACGAAGAGCCCGCCCACGATGGCATGGCGCGAGAGGTGGAGGACGCGGCCGTCGCGATCATCGACGAGGAACTCGAAGTGAAGGAAAGCGAAATCGACGCCGAGTATAACGTGACCAGCGTCGATCAGTTGAACGAAGCGATTCAGGCCGAGGAGGAAGAACTTCGGTCATACGCGTCCGCCATCCAAGACGCCGGGGCCACGGTGGCATTCGTCACCGAGGACATGGACGATCGTGTGGCTTCACATCTCGCGAACGCGGACATTCTCGCGTTCGAGGGCGTCGATGACGACGACGCGCGCTCCATCTCGCAAGCGACTGGTGCCGCCCGCATCGGCGATGTCGACGACCTGGATGAAGACGACCTGGGCCATGCCGGGGAAATTTATGTCGAGCGTTTCGGCGAGGACGATTTGACTTTCATCGCAGGCGGCGCTGAGGCCCAATCAGTGACCGTGTTCGCCCGTGGTGGAACTGAACACGTCGTCGACGAACTCGAACGAGCCCTCGAGGATGGTCTCGATGTCGTCACGGCTTCCCTCGACAAAGGGGGCGTGGTCCCGGGAGCCGGCGCTTCCGAGATTGCAATCGCCGACGCAATCCGGGATGCGACAGCTGGTATCAAGGGACGAAAGCAGCTTGCCGTTGAGGCCTTCGCCGACGCTGTCGATGTCCTTCCCCGTACTCTCGCCCGTAACGTCGGGATGGATCCGATCGACGCGCTGGTCGACCTACGAGCTCGACACGACCGCACGGGGCGCGCCGGTGTTATCGCCTCCGGCGAGCGCGGTGAAATCGACGATCCAGTGGAGCATGGAATCCTCGATCCGCGGGCAGTCAAAGAGGAGGCCATCGATAGCGCCACCGAGGCGGCCACCATGATCGTCCGGATCGACGACATCATCTCGGCCAACTGACCGTTTCCGGATTTTCAGTTTTCGTCAACGGACACGACGATCTGATCCCCTGCCAGTAGCTCGAAAGCGTCGTCTCCCCGGCCGCAGTTGACGGCAAGTTCGAGATTGCCGTGGCTGCCAATCGTCCCCAGTCGCTCACCGTCCTCGACGTAGGCATACGACCGGACAAAAGCGACCATGTCTTCATTGACGGCGATCGCCGAACCCGGAGGGAGTCCAAGCTCTCCTGCTGTGATATTTGTGATTACGTTCCCGAACGCGTCGACCACGAGGACTTCTCCGTGAAGATCGTCTCCTTTGCGTCTCGGTACTGGGAAGGTGATCCGCTCCAGGTCCTGTCCGCATTGAAGGTATTCAATGCTTCCCGGGCCACGATCGTGGACGGCGGCGGCAAGGGGTGCAAACACGTCGCGACCGTGAAACGTCGAGGTATCGGGATCGAGCCCGGTTGCA
>SKQO01000009.1 GCA_007118975.1 Halobacteriales archaeon
GTCGCCGACGGCGCCGCCGATCTCGGAATCACCGGCCTCGACCAGGTCAGAGAATCCGGGGTCGAGAACGTCGTGGAGCTCCTGGATCTCGCTTTTGGCCGCTGTCGCATCGTCCTTGCCGCGCCGGAAGACAGCGAGATCACTTCGGCTGATGATCTCGCGGCGGGAACGGTTGCCACCGAGTTTCCGGAACTCACTCGGGGTTTTTTCAACGCCAGAGGAATCGATCCCACGATTCTCGAGGTTTCAGGGGCGACAGAGCTCACACCGCACGTCGACATGGCCGACGCGATCGTCGACATCACCAGCACCGGGACGACGCTTCGGATGAATCGTCTCGAAGTGATCGAGCAGATCTTGGAGAGTTCGGTGTACCTGATCGGTCGAGACGACGTGATGGACGAGGAAAAGGTCGATCACATCAGTACCGCGCTCGAGGCGGTCTTGAATGCGGAGGGGAAACGGTATTTGATGTTGAACGCTCCCCGTGACCGACTCGACGAGATTCGAGACGTCATCCCGGGGCTTGGGGGCCCGACGGTCATGGATATCGCGGGCGATGACATGGTTGCGGTACATGCGGTCGTGGACGAACGAGATGTCTTCCAGACGATAAACGAAGTGAAGCAGTGTGGCGGCAGCGGGATTCTCGTCACCGAGATCGAGCGGATGATCGAGTGAGGAGCGCCTCTACGTCGATCCAACTGAGAAAGAATCGCCGTCCGTACCGGTTCAGGTCTCGAGCAGCCCGAGCGAGCTGAGTTGCTCTGTGATCTTGTCGACAGCCTCTTCAGCATCGGAGGGTTGCTTGCCGCCGGTGATGACGAGCTTGCCGCTCCCGAACAGAAGCGCGACGACTGACGGTTCATCGAGGCGGTAGACGAGCCCCGGGAACTGCTCCGGCTCGTACTCCGTGTTTTCGAGGCCGAGTCCGACGGCGATCGCATTGAGGTTCAGGTTGCGCCCCAGGTCGGCGCTGGTCACGATGTTCTGGACGACGATCTCCGGGTCGTCCTCGACGCGGATGTTCAACTCTCGGAGCTTATCGAAGACGATCTGCAGGCTCTCGTGGACGTCGTCGGTGCTTTTCGCGCCCGTGCAGACGATCTTGCCGGAGCGGAAAATGAGTGCCGCGGATTTGGGGTGCTGGGTGCGGTAGACGAGGCCGGGAAACTGCTCAGGGTCGTAGTCCGCCCCCTCGAGGTCCATGGCGACGCTCTGAAGGTCGAGCTCCTGGCCAATGCCGGTGGAGGCGACCACGTTCTCGATGTTGATCGTTTCCTTGGGGTCGTTCATTGCTCGTTTAAAAGCACGTATTTAAGGGTTAAAAAGGTTGGTGACGTTCCAGCGTCTCGACTTAACATTTTTTTGACTATTTCGAGCGGATCGAGCATGCATTCTTGACCGGATCTGTGGTCGTGCTGGCCCACCCGGCTCCGAAACCGTCAGGCTGTGTGGGCGAGAACGGCTGTCTAATAGCGTGTATCTCCTGGAACTGATCGGTGAAGACGACGCGTTTTCCGTCTTCGAGGCGGCGTGTCTTGCGGCGGACGTTCGCTTGGTCGCGCCGGGGGTAGCGTTCGCGGACGCAGTCGGCCCGCGAATCTCCCAAATCGCCCACGTTCGGGCCATCAGTCGGTTGGTCGGTCGAGCTACGAATCTCGACGAGGCAGAGCAGCTCCTCCGCAACACGTCGATGCCCTCCGATGGATCGGCGGCGGTTCGTGCTCGTTCGATCCGTGGCGCGGCCGTCGGTAGCCAGCCGATAGAACGACGTCTTGGCGCGGTGTTCGTGCAGGCGGATCTGACGATCGATCTCGATGATCCCGACCACGTTCTCCGGGTGGTTGCGAGCGGCGAGGACTGTTTTCTTGGCTGGCAGGAACTGGTGCCCGGTCACGGATTCAGTGCACGACAGCCGACAGACCGACCGTTCTTCAGGCCGGGTAGCCTCGCTCCGAGGCTCGCACGGGCAATCGTCAACATGGCGGGAGCCGGTCCGGGCCGGACGGTGCTGGATCCGATGTGTGGCACTGGTGGCTTCGCAATCGAGGCGGGCCTCGTCGGCGCGACGGTGTTGGCATCGGACATCGAACCCGTCATGGTTGCTGGCACCCGGGAGAACCTCCGGGACTACGGTCTCAGTGGGTCGACTGAAACGTATCTTGCTGATGCCTGTAGGCTTCCGTTGCAGGATGGGATTGCCACCGCGGCGGTGTTCGACGTTCCCTATGGTCGACAGTCCTCCTTCGGTGGTCGACGGCCCGATCGACTGGTCCGGGCGTCGCTCCTCGAGGCCGATCGACTGGCTGCCCGAGCAGTGGTCCTCGCCGATCGGTCGCTTACGGAGTTCATCGAGGAGACCCCGTGGTGGCTGGAGCGTCGGCTCGAGCGACGAGTACATCGTTCGCTCACCAGGCACGTTCACGTCCTTTCGCACGAGGAATGCGATCGATAGCGCCTTGGAGGGAGTACGAGCAGGCCGGCGGTGATCCGAGCCCGGTTCTGGCGATCAGTTCTCGCCAAACCCCGCAGAGTACCCCGCGCATTTTCCCCATCCAGTCACCGCAATCCGAACGACCGCATGAGATCGACGAGTTCCTGTGCGGAGGCGATTTGCTGGCGGCGAATTTGTTCCTCGAGGCCCGGTTCGGCAAGTGATTCGAACGCGTTGATCGCCCGGTCGAGTTCGAGGATGATCCGGACGATTTCCTTGCCGCGGGTGTGATCGATGTCACCACGTTCGATCCGCTGGACGAGCCGCAGGCGCTCCCGCCGGAGGTTGCAAAGGAGCTCGTTGAGCCGTTTTTCATCCTCGCCTGACAACGAATCTCGACCTGCAAGCTCGAAGAATACCTCGCACAGGGGAATTCGATCACCGTCGAACTCGACTGTCTCCGGAATCGAGCGTCCGACTGTCGTGCCTGTCCGATGGACCTTTTCGAGTAGTTCCTCGCGCTGTCTTTCATTCATGATCTCACCCTGTCGAACGCGCGTCTCCTCGCTCCTCCACGAGTAGGTGCTCGTCCACGATCGCGGTAACCCCCGCCAGGATTGGCTCACTGACTGTATCGTCGCCGTGAATGGCGAACAGCTGTTCGGCCCCGATCACAGCAGCAACGAATACGACGGCGAACGACTCGACATCGACCGGTCGAAAGACCCCCTGGTCGATGCCGTCCTCCAGTATCTCAACGACGATCTCGATCATCTCGTTCCGACCGGCCTCGAACACCGATCGCAACGCCTCGTCATGAATCGATCTGGCTCGGAACTCGAGGTCGATCCTCGCGACGGAGAGTCGTTCCTCCCGGTGATCGTCGGCCTCCAGGAGATACCGGGCGAACGTCACCAACCGATCCCGCGGATCGTCAGTATCAACTCGCTCGCTCAGGTCACGTTGCGCCCGTTCCCACCCCCACGCGAACAGCTCTCGAAGGAGGTTGTACTTCGTGTCGAAGTAGTGGTGAACCAGTCCCTGACTGACCGATGCCGCTTCGGCGACTGCAGCGGTAGTAAATCCCTCGATCCCCTCGGTGGCCAGCACTTCTCCGGCGGCGAGGAGAATTTCCTGCCTAGTCGTCTCACTTCCCATACAATTTGAGTACTCAATCAATACGTTTAATTCTTCGGTCCACCGATGCAGTTCTCGAGATGACCGATCACACTCGGCGCGAGCAGGCGTTCGAACGGGTGGCCCGCTGGCGGGAAGAACATCGGATTCCCGGTTTGAGCGTCGCGATCTCGCACGGCCGGGACGTGACCGCACGCGGGTTCGGCCATCGGATGCTGGATCCGCCGTGCGAGGCGACCAGTGATACCCGGTATGCGGTCGGCTCCGTCGGCAAACCGATCACCGCTCTCGCAACGCTCATTGCGACGGACGAACACGGGGTCACCCTTGACAGTGCGGTCGTGGAGTATCTCCCCGTGTTCGCGCGTGTCCCCGGAGATCCGATCACGGTCCAGCAACTGCTCTCGCACACGAGCGGCATGCCCGACGATGACTTGGCGATGGTCGCCAGTGACCTGGAGCGTTGGGAGGGCGTTAGCGAAATGGTCGCGGAGGTTGCCCCAGAACGGTTGACCGGGCTGTCATCCTGGATCTACTACAATACGGGGTACGTCGCGCTCGCACGTCTCATCGAGGTTCTGACGGGTGCGAGTTTTGCGAGCTATGTTCGGGACGAACTCTTTGAACCGCTCGACATGGACGCTTCGCGGTACGGGCCCAATACAGTCGACGGTGCCCGTGGGAACCTGATGCAGGCCTACGAACTGTCCGACGGGGTGCATCGGGAAGTCGAGCTGCAGTTTCCCCCCGTTCTGGCCGGAGCCGGCGGGCTGGTCGCCCCCGTTACCGATCTCGCACAGTTTTTGCGCCTTCAAACACGGCAGGAGTCCCCGGTACCCCCGGAGAAATTACGGCGACTACGTCGCCCGGTTACTACACGTCGACGTCTCGTGGATGGCACCCAGTTTCGGTACGGATCCGGCTGGGAGCTCGATCCATTCGGCGATGACATTCTCGTGGGTCACGGTGGAAATACGGGGAGCTCCGGCGGATACATCGGCTACCTCCAGGAAGCCGGTATCGGGGTCGCGCTCGCCTGGAACATGCGACCGCCCACTGATCCACGAGCCATCGCCACCGAGTTGCTGGCGATCCTTTTAGATGAACCCCTGTCGCAGCTGGATCCGACAACCAGGCTTGAGCGACAAATAGAGGCATTTGAGGGCTCCTACGAGTCGATCGGCGGCGCTCACACCGCCTCGTTGGCGTGGGAACCGCCGGCGGTTCGCTTCGAGATATCGAACCCGGACGGGACGTTCGAAAACAAACTGCGACTTGCGTCCATCGAGGACGAAACGTATCGGTTCATCGGAGAAAACGGGCTGGAGGAAACGCCGACGATGGATTTGCTGACTGGCCAGGGGGCCACGCGGGTTCGGTACGACCAGTTGCTGTTCCGTCCAGCACCTGTGGACCGTCCGGAGGGACGGTGAATGGGTTTTCAACCGACACGGATTTGCCACCGCACGAAGTGCGCCCATGCGTTACATTCATCAGTAGACACTCCGCGACACAGCCGCGCGATGGAGCTGTTCGACACCCTGCCCTCGCCGTCGGTGGAAACCGCCTACCGAATCTGTAGCGTGGCAACCGATGTTGACGTCTAGCAGTCGAGGGACGGCGTTGAAGGCGTTCACGGCGTTGTTCCGAAGTGTTCGTTCGATTTCATCTCGCGGATCACCTCACAGTGAGAGCAGTAGTGCTGTGGACCGGTGGCTCGTGCCGTTCCCTCCCGGTGTCCGACGCGGGCCTCCTCCGAATTTCCTACCCCGCGGACATCCTGAGCTTTATAGCTATGAACTGGTGATCCACTTCATGGCAGCGGTTCGTCCACGAGACGAGGTTCCGGAGGAGTACACCTGGGATCTCGAGAGCATCTACGCGAGCGACGAGGAGTGGGAGACGGGCTTCGAAGAAGCCGAGGCAACGATCGCGGAGTTGACGGCATATGAGGGGCAGACGACGACGAACGCGAGCACGCTTCTCGCCGTTCTCGAGACCTACGAGGATCTCATGCGGCAGGTCTCGACCGTGCACGCGTATGCCCGTATGCGACGCGACGAGAACACGGCCGCCGACCGGTATCAGGGGTACACGACCCGGGCGGAGGGGCTCTTTTCGCAAGCCCAGTCTGCCGCCAGTTTCATCGACCCGGAGATCCAGGCGACATCGTGGGGAGCGATCGAGGAGCTGCTCGCCGAGGACGAGGACCTGGCGATATACGAACATTATCTCGAGGACATCCACCGGCTCAAAGACCACACGCGATCCGCGGAGATCGAATCGATCCTTGCCGACCTGGGGGAGGTGCTTTCCACCGGCCAAGACGTCTATACGATGTTGACGAACGCGGATATGACGTTTCCGACCGTGGAAGATCCCGACGGCGAGCCGGTCGAGATTACGCTGGCGAACTTCGTCGAGTTGCAAAAGGAGCGGGATCGTGGGTTCCGCCAGCACGTCTACGAGTCGTTCTACGATCAGTGGGGGGAGGTGCGCAATGCGGTCGGTACTGCCTACCGCAACAGCGTCAAAGCTGACGTCAAGCTTGCGAGAATCCGTGGATATGACACCGCACGCGAGGCCGCCCTCGACGGCCCGAACATCCCCACCGAGGTCTACGATACCCTCGTCGAGACCGTCTGGGACAACCTGGAGTTGGTCCACCGCCACGCGGATCTCAAACGCCGGGCGCTCGGCGTGGATGAACTGGCAATGTGGGACCTCTATATGCCGATTACTCGCTCTGAAAGTCCGACAGTGTCCTACGAAACGGCAACCGACCACGTCGTCGCAGCCGTAGCGCCGCTGGGTGAGGAGTACCAATCGCAGGTTGCCGACGGCATCGAATCGCGGTGGATCGACGTCTATGAGACGCCGAACAAGCGATCGGGGGCGTACAGCGGTGGCACCTACGATACCCAGCCGTTCATTCTGATGAACTACCAGGAAACGGTGAGTTCTATGTATACCCTCGCCCACGAACTGGGCCACTCGTTACACTCGGAGCTCACGTCGGAGGCCCAGCCGTACGTGTACAGCCACTACGAGATCTTCGTCGCGGAGGTCGCGAGTATGGTCAACGAGTCACTCCTCACTGCCCATCTCCTGGATACCGTCGAGGACGAGCGCTTCCAGCGTCACGTGTTGAACGAGTACCTCGAGCGGTTCCGCTCTACGCTGTATCGGCAGGCGATGTTTGCGGACTTCGAACATCGGGCGCATCGTCGCGTCGAGGAGGGCAAGGCGATCACCGCGAACGCCCTCGACGAGCTGTATCACGAACTCAAGGCAGATCTATACGAACCCGCCGCAGTCGATGACCGGATCTCGCGGGAGTGGATGCGCATCCCACATTTCTACCGAGCCTTCTACGTCTACCAGTACTGTACCGGACTGGCCGCCTCGGTGGCGCTGGCAAGTGACATCTTGGAGGAAGGTGAGCCGGCAGTCGATCGCTATCGGACGTTTCTTCGAAGCGGGTCCAGACAGTACCCCCTGGAACTCCTCGAGGACGCCGGCGTGGACATGCGGTCTCCGGCACCCATTGAATCCGCACTCGAGGTCTACGACGAGTATCTGGACCGTATGGAATCGTTGCTCTGAGGCGGACCACTTCGCCTGGACGTTCGCTCGCCAATCCAAAGGCACTTTGACTGTCCCCCATTAGATACTCCTGTACGAATGTCACAGGGCCCCACTATCCCGGACCAACCCCGGTTGGAGTTGGACCCCAACATGAGCGAGGAGGAGGAGCTGGCGGCCCTGCGCGAACACTACGTCGACATCGCGCGGATCAACGAGCAGTTGAGCCAACGGCTGGCCAGCGCACGGGTCAAACGAGAGAAGCTCTGGGAGCACACCGACCGGCTGGAAGAAGAGAACGATGCCCTCAAGAGTCCACCACTGTACGTGGGCACAGTCGACGATCGGTTCGACGGGGAAGCTATTATCACCCAGCACGGTTCGAACCAAGAGGTTCTGGTCGACGTCCCGGGAAAGCTCGCCGATGACCTGGCCCCTGGCGATCGCGTTGCGGTGAGCGACTCCTTCGCCCTCGAATCGGTCCTGGACACGGAGATGGATGCGAGAGCGCGCGCGATGGAGGTTGATGCTTCCCCGGACGTGGCCTACGAGGACATCGGTGGCCTCGACGAACAAATACGGGAAGTGCGCGAAACTGTCGAGATGCCGCTTTTGAACCCGGAGCAGTTCGACACGGTTGGTATCGATCCGCCGAGTGGCGTGCTGCTGCACGGTCCGCCAGGCACGGGGAAAACGATGCTTGCGAAGGCCGTCGCGACACAGACCGACGCGACGTTCATCAAAATGGCGGGGTCAGAACTGGTCCAGAAGTTCATTGGTGAGGGCTCCCGGCTCGTCCGAGATCTATTCGAACTCGCCGCCGAACGTGAACCCTCGGTCGTGTTCATCGACGAAATCGACGCGATCGCGTCGAAACGCACCGATTCGAAAACCGCCGGTGACGCCGAAGTCCAACGGACGATGATGCAGCTGCTGGCGGAGATGGACGGATTCGAAGATCGGGGTGAGATCAGTCTGATCGGGGCAACCAACCGCTTTGACATGCTCGACCGGGCCATCCTTCGTCCGGGTCGTTTCGACCGACTCATCGAGGTCCCACACCCGGACAACGCCGCCCGGGTGAGAATTCTCGAAATTCACACCCGTGAGATGGCGCTCGCGGAGGATGTCGACTTCATGGGCTTGGCCGACCGCACCGAAGCGTTCACCGGAGCAGATCTCGCCAGTATCTGCCGGGAAGCTGGCATGTTCGCGATCCGCGACGACCGGACCGAAGTCTGTGCGGAGGACTTCGAACTGGCCATCCATAAGGTCGAATCAGACGACACCGTCAGCCAGCACATCACTTCCTACCTGTACTGAGGGCTAGCGCCCCCAGAACGGTTCCTGTCGTCGTCGCCGTTCGAGAAACATCCGGAGCGCGTCCCGCTCGTCCGCCGGAATCTCCTCTTCGAGTTCTTGTTCCAGGATCTTCGCGTGGGTCTCCGGCAAGTCGATCCAGAGTTCGTCGCCCTCGTCGATCTGGCGGCCGACTGTCGGCCCGTCGATAGCGACACTCACCCGATCGCCCGCTCGCGCGCGATCGATCTCTTCCCCGGCGTCCTGGATCCCTTTGACCTCGCCGACCCGTTCGAACTGCCCATTCTCGACGCGAAGGACCCCGACGTTTCGCATAACAGTGCCGTCGGCGACTTCCACCCCGACGACCGCCGGGTCGTTCTGGCGGAAAACGTGATCGACGAGAATCTGAAACCGACCCGGACGAACGATATTTTCGAGGACCGTTTCCTGTTGGGCGGCTTCCATGGTTTCGACGTACTCCTCGTACTCCTCGACGAGGCGGTAGATGACGTCGTGGTTGAATATCTCGACATTGGCCTCCTTTGCGTCGCGCTCGGCCGCCGAAAGCACGTCGACGTTGAATCCGAGTATAACCCGGTATTTCGGATCCTCCGCAGTGCTTGCGATGCTCACGTCCCGCTGGGCGATGTCGCCGACATCGGCGCGGAGAATGGGAATCTCGAGTTCCTCCAGCGCGTCTCCCATTGCCTCGAGGCTCCCGAGCGTGTCCGCCTTTACCACCACCCCCGCCTCCGCCGTTTCGACGCTGAATTCGGCGAGAGCGGCGGCTACTTGTTCCTTTACCGCCTCGATATCACGTGAACCGACGACGCGGACGGGAGCACCCGCCATCGCATCCGCGAGATTTGCCCCTGCGATTTTCAACCCGGTCGCGGCGGTCAGTTCAGTCACCTGTTCGAAGCGGTCCTCGGTCCGGAGCTCCGCGAGCGGATTCGGTTTGAGGAGCGCCCGCACGTCCACGACGGCCGGTCCATCGGTCCCACCGACGACCACGGTGTCCGAATCCTCGATTCGTCCGTCGTACAGCACGACGTCGATCGTGGTGCCGAATCCTCGCTCCTCGGTTACTTCGAGGACCGTCCCTGCCCCCGGTCCCTGGGTGTCGACCGTCATTTCCTCACGCATATACCGTTGGGAGAGGCCCATGAGCACGGTGAGAAGATCCGGTACGCCCTCGCCGGTTTCGGCGCTCACCGGGACCACACCGATCGTCTGCTGAAAATCTTGGAGGCGCCAGTAGAGGTCGGCGGGAAAACCTTCGTCGCTCAGTTCACCGATCAGTTCGTACAGTGCGTCGTCGAGCCGCCCTCGAACGCGGTCGGACTGCCCCTCATAGGCTGCCTGGATTGGCATTTCGGCCTGGACGCGCCATCCGGCGATCGTGTCGATTTTGTTCGCCGCGACCACGAACGGCGTTTCCGTACGACGGAGAATGTCGAGCGCCTCGAACGTTTGAGGCTGACACCCGTCGTTGACGTCCACAACGAGAATGGCGAGATCCGCGAGGGCCCCGCCGCGGGCACGCAGTGTGCTGAACGAGTGGTGGCCGGGCGTGTCGATGAACAGGAGTCCGGGCAGATCAAAGTCGTCCGGGTTCACGAGCGCCCCCGCCAGCTCGGAAATCGCGGAAAGGGGAACTTCCGTTGCGCCGATGTGTTGGGTGATGGCGCCGGGTTCGCCCTCGATCACCGCGGAGCCGCGGATCCGATCGAGCAAGCTCGTTTTGCCGTGGTCGACGTGGCCGAGGACGGCCACGATAGGGGTCCGCAGTGTCGTCGATTGGTCGGAGCGCTCGAGATTAGCCATGGTCTCTGCACGAGTAGCCGCTTGGTTATATCCTGCCCGCGGCGGCTTAAACACCTTTCGAGGCGGTGAATGAAGCCTCTCTTCAGTGATGTGATGACAGCACGACCCCCGAACCGCGGACTATGCCACGTTAAACCCCTTTTCGCGCAAGAAATCTTCGATTCGACCGATGTGATTTCCCTGTAACTCGATAGTGTCGTCCTCCACCGTGCCGCCACAGGCGAATTTCGATTTGAGATCCGATGAAAGACTCGACATGTCCACATCCCGGGGGTCGAATCCTTCGATGACCGTTACCTCCTTGCCATAGCGACGCTCGTCGATGCGGACCGTGATCTGCTGGGATTCCCGGGCAACGTCCTCGCAGACACAGAGTTCCTGGGGGAGTCCGCACGTCGAGCAGACTTCCGACATTACAACGCAAAGCTACGAAAGGGGCCTATTAAATGTTGTCGGGGACCGACCTGATTTTCGCCGATCAGCCGGGAAATGTGGGTGGCATGGACCGCCCGGTCAACTGATCGACCAGCATTACCGTTTCTCTGGCGGCTGTTGGGGAGGGAGACTCCCCGGCGTGGCGGACGCGTTCGTAGCGCGCGGCGACCTCCTCGATCCGCTCGTCGCCGTAGCCCTCTCGCTCGAGCCGGGCGATGTATTCACGAACCGTCTCGCTCTCGCGCCGTTCGAGGGCCGTCCGCGACAGATGTAATTCGAGTCGTCGCCACGCCCGCTCCGTCACTCCCGCGGGTTCGGACTGGCGGCCCTGCCAGCGGACGGCGAATTCGTGTTTGACGCGGTGATCAATTCCTTTGTGTCGGACCCCGGCTGCCGCCGCGACCAGCGCCGCGAGCACGAAGCCGATGTGTTCCGCGGGCGGGTATGGAGTCGCGGGCTCCTCGGGCTCCTCGGGGTCATCCGTCTCTGGGAACTCCTCGAGGGGATCTTGGACGTCGAATTCGTCCGGCCCGAGTTCGTCTGTCGTGTCATTGGCTGGATCGGCACCGGCGGTTTCGTTACCCGTGCCTGCTACGTCGCCGGTAGTGCCCCCAGCTTGCAACCCCATCTCCATGAGATCGAAGGGGTCACACAGCGACACTGCCTCCGTTTCACTGATCAGTCCATCCTGGACTGCTGTCGGATCGCCACAGTGGCGGGCCAAATCAGCTGCCCGCTCCTGTGTCACTCCAGCGTCGTCGGGAAACTCACCGGGATCGTAACTTGGTTCCCAGTCGTCGTCCGGGATGTGCTCGGGTTCGGTCTGGACGCTGCCATCGGCCGCTGCCTGTGCAAGCCGCTCCTCACGCGCCTCGTTGTAGTCTCCGCTCGGAGTCGGATCGAACTGGACCCATCCCATCTCCGGGACATAAACCTCCACCCAGGCGTGGGCGTTCATCCCTCGGACGGCGTACGTGTCGTCCCCGACCGATTCCCCGGTGGTGTACCCAGTCACGAATCTGGTGGGAATGTCCTGGGTTCGCAGCATGGCAACCATCGTCGCGGCGAAGGTCGCACAGTAGCCGGCCTCACGTTCGAAGAGTTGCTCGTAAGCGATGTCCTCTTCCGGTGCGTCGACATCCAGCGAGTACTCGTTCGTGGTTTTGATGTAATTTTCGACCCGCTGGGCAGCGACGTACGGCGAATCGGTGCCTTCGATCACGTCAGCTGTCAACTCACCGACTTCGGACGGCGTCGAGTCCGGTAGTTGCGTGTACCGCTCCAGCATCTCCTCTTCGTATTCGAACGAGGCGTCCTGCATTTCCGTCTGGTTCGGTGCCGCCCGTGCCGAGCTGACGAAGATCTGATCGCCCGCCGTCATCGATTCGGCGGACCGGAGCCCGTCGCCACCGGTCTCACCCACGCCCTCGACCCCGTCCACCGCGACAGGCTCCCAGATTGCCGGGATCGCGGTAGTCCCATCCTGCTCGAGCGTCACCCGGGTATCGATGCTCTCTACGCGATCGGTTCGTGGCCCTTCGCGGGGCGTCCACTCGCTGGACTCACCGCTCTGGACGAAGCCAACTCCTGTGTAACGGTCGTACGATTCGACACGCAGGTGCTCGGGAATCGTCGTCGTTACGGTAAAGCGAATCTCCGGGTCGAGCGAAGGGTTACCTGTCAGTTCCAGGTTCTCCTCGCTTCCGATCAGTGTATCCTCGCTCGTCGTGGTGTCGAAGTCCGATCCCGGCGAGAGCGGTTGGGCCCCGCCGGCAGGGACGAATGAGAACGAGAGACTCGTCACGAGGATGCCGGCGATAACCAGCATCACGACGTCCGCCTGTCCGATGTTGGCCTGCCGGCGGGCGAGTTCGCCAAAGCCTATCGTCCCCGCGATGCCCGCGACTCCCAACACTGCGGCGACCGCACCGAGATCTCCCGAGAGGACGAACACGAGCATCGCCAGCCCTGCCACGCTCGCGCCAATATCGTACCTTCCGCGAAGCACGAAATACCAGGACAGAAAGATCGGGGTCGGGGCGAACGCCGCGACCCAGACGTCTGCGGCGGCGATTGCGAGCACCGTAAAGCCACTGAGAATCGCCAACCAGTCACGGATGATGTCGCCGACGGCAAGGAACTGTCCGAATCCCTGTGGGACTGCTGCGACGTACATGATCGAGCCGAGGATCATGCCGGCGGCACCAACGACTGCAGCGCGGGAGGGCGTTAGCGTTCGTGCGCCGAGGACTGCTGCCCCGGCGGCGATCAGGATGACGAGGGTTAACCGACCGGTTCCCCCGACGATAGAGGTCACTTCGTAGAGTATGTTCACGTATGCGAGCGTGGCAATCGTGAACGAGAGCAGGGCGAGGATTCGGAGCGATTCGGTTTCGGTGTTCACCGACTCGGCGTGTTCATACCCTGTCACGTGACCGTGCTGTGCACTCATCTTTGTCGACCCCCGTCAGTGATGGCCCGGGTCCCTCCATGCTCACGCTCCGACGCGACAGGTGACGGCGGCTGCGCTCGGAGTCGATCGAACGGCATGGATCGGTCGCCTATGTCGAGCTGGACATCGCCGCCCTTCCCCGCGCTAACGCGAAGTGCCGAGCCAGTCGGGTCTCCGACGAGTTGACCACCTTCCGTCCGGGCCAGGGCTTCGAGGATTTCCCGCCGGTGACCGTGTCCGCCGTCGATCGGGACTTCACGGTCGGGGAGAATGATTCCCACCTCGAGTCCCTCGTCGAGCAGCGACATGGCGATACTCGCGACCGCAGTTGCCATCTCGTCGGTACCTCCGACCTCTGACTCTCCGACGATCCGGGCCTGTCCTGCCTCCGTCCGCGCGACGAACTCTTTGACGATCAGCTGATCGGGTGGCCGCTTGGCGGTGCTTCGCCAGTGGATGTCTCGTAGCGCGTCGGAGGAATCGTATTCTCGCACACGATCGAACTCGTGGCGCTCTCGACTCAACCCGCCCTGCTGGAAGAACGGAATGCCGGTCAACCCGACCAGATCGTACACTTTTGGATAAGTCACGAGATCGACCGTCTCCTCGATGCGGTGTTCGCGCTGTAACAGCGAGAACGGGTCCCGAATCTCCACTTGGAGCGGTCCAAGCTCGTGGACACCGCGGCGACCGGGTACGACGCGATACTCGACCGGGCTTCCGTCGAGGGCGACCTCACGTCGTTTTACCCCGTCTTCGGTCTCTACGTCGACGGGGAGTTCGTCGATGACGGTTCCGACAGCACCAGGGGGACCATCGATGCGCACTCGAACCGTTCGCGGTTCGTCGACGTGCCCCGGTTCCGGTTGTACTCGTTCGACCGTTGGTACCTCTGTCTGTCGGACGACGAGTGCTCCGATCACGAGACTGACTACCGCACCGATCACCACGGCGTTGAGGCCATCGAGTCTGAACGTAATTGCCCAGAATCCGCCCAGAGCACCGATACCGGCTACAACCTTCCCACGAGTGGTGAGGTTCATGGAATCGGGACGCTTTGGACAGCTTGATCCACGAGTTCGACGGCCCCTCGCCCATCGGGATCGGACTCGAGATGAACGCGGTGGGCGAGGACGGGCCGCGCTTCACGCTGGAGGTCGTCCGGAATGACGTAGTCCCGTCCGTGCATCGCGGCTCTCGCCTGGGAAGCGCGGAGGAGCGCGATCGTGCCCCGTGGACTGACCCCGAGTTGGGCTTCTTCGCGGGTAAAGGTCGCGAGCCGCGTGGCGTACTCCCGAACAGGTTCGTTGACAATCACGTTGGCCACGCGGGCCCTCGCAGCTCGGATCTCAGCCGCCTCGGCAACCGGCTCGACCGTCCCGATGGGGTGGTGGCCGACTGTTCGGTCGAGCACTTCCACTTCGGCCTCCGTTTCAGGATAGCCGATTGTCAGGCGCTTCATGAATCGGTCGATCTCGGCGATCGGGAGCTCGTACGTTCGTCCGGGTTCGACCGTATTCTGGGTGGCGACGACGATGAACGGGCTGGGCATTTCGTAGGTAGTGCCGTCGACCGAGACCTGTGCCTCCTCCATGGCCTCGAGCAGCGCACTCTGGGTTTTCGGGGGTGCCCGATTGATCTCGTCGCCGAGGACGACGTTCGCGAATACCGGCCCGGGCTGGAACTCGAACTCGCGGGATCGCTGGTTGAATACGTTACTACCGGTGATGTCCGACGGCAACAAGTCCGGCGTAAACTGCACTCGGTTGAAGGAACATTCGATCGACCGGGCCAGGCTCCGGGCCAGCATCGTTTTACCCGTGCCGGGAACGTCCTCGATCAGGACGTGGCCGCGGGCAAGCAACACCAGTACCGTATCGACGACCGGCTCACGCTTGCCCACGATGACCGTCTCGACGTTGTCGACGAGTCGCTCCGTAAGGGCAGCCACGTCGTCGATCTCGAGCTCCGGATCCGTGGATTCGGCGGTCGCTTCCGTCGACATCCCCGCCGCCATCGCTTCGTTAGGCTCCGTCATATCGGTTGGGTCGGCATCAACCGCGGGTCGACCAACTACCCTGACGGAGGGGCTGGATCTAATTTAATGTTCCCCACGCTGCCGATTCGTGGCCACAACCGTACCCTACCACTTCTTGCAGCCAGGACAGACGAGCCGATCGTCGACACGCCAGAACTGTTGGCGTTCCTCACCGCACCCGGTACAGGTGCGGGGCTCTGCACACCACTCGTAAGTGCGAGTGAGCCCGTCGAGCTCCGAGACGGACGGTTCTTCGTCCTCAGTGGGCTCACCACCACCGAGAAATTCGTCGAGCGAGCGGTGTTGGGCCATACCGACAACTCGGCGGACGCGTGATTAAAACCCGCGGGTCTTCCCGGAACGCCCATATGCACCCGAGGGGGATACTTCGGCAATGATCCAGGAGATGGCCGAATTATTCGGTGGTGTGGCGACCGTAGACCCGCTATCCGGGATCTTGCTGGCAATCGGCGGTGTCTTATTGGGTGTCGCCACGGTCGTCGTGGGTGCCCTCACCCTCGGCGCCATCGGATCGGTGCTGCGCCCCGTGTGACTCACTCCACCGGAGGTTCCCGGGGATAGTCCCAGTCGCGCAACGCCTGCCGGACAAAGTCAGTCCGGACGTCACGAAACAGCGCGTCGCTTGTTTCAAAGCCCGCTAGAGGCACATCCCTGGCGACGATGACCGGCGTCCCGTCCGCTCCTTCGCCACTAACCACGTTGGCCGCGGCAGCCAGCTCGTCGACGATGGATTCGACTGTCACCGCGAGCTCGTGACCATCGCGATCCTCCATCCCGCGCCAGTCCCGACTCGCACCCATGCCATCCCACCCGAGCGCAACCCCGACCTGTCCGTGTCGGAACGGCCGTCCACAGGTGTCAGTGACGATCACCGGATTCCGGTCGGGAAGCGATTGCCGAATGACAGCCGCGCTGGCCGATGGGCGGCGAGGCAACAACAGAATCTCCGCATCACCCGTGTTGGACCGATCGATCCCGGCGTTTACACCCACATGTCCACAGTGTGTTTCCGACAGGAGAAACGGCGTTTCGATCAGCACCTCTGTACTTTCTTCCAGGACTGCCTGGGCCAAGCGTGGGTCCTTTTCCTCGCCCGAGATCGCCCCGATGCGGTTGGCAATCTCTCGGGCCCGTGGTCCCGGGTCGTACGCTTCCAGCGACGCCCGTCGATCCTCTGCCTTCGAGACAATGGTACTCGCGACAACCACCACGTCGTCGTCTCGGAGCGAGACACGTTCGGCGATCAGCTCGCCGATGTTGTCGTCCGGTCGGATCTCCGGGATCCCTTCGACCGCAAACAGCTCCATGGCTGCGCTGTATCTCCAGCGGTCATAAACGCCCTGTCTCGGGGCCACAACCGCTAACCCACGGGCGAATGAATCGTGGGTATGCCCGCCCCAAAGACGGGTGTCATGGTTTTCCCGCGACTGAATGGGCTCATCGGCTTGTATCGCGGCGACGGCACGTGGGCGGCACTTTCCACGACAGGCCAACCAGAGCCTGGGCAGGATGTCTGTGAGCTCTTGACGGAGCATTTCGGGTCGCGTGACCGGTTCGAGGTCGTCCGGCGAGGGAAATCCGTACGAATTCAAGCGGGCAATCAAGAACGACACGTGCAGCCGTACCTCGTCGATGTCACGAAGCCACCGACGACGGCCGAGTTGGACTGGCGCGACCCCACCCGCGTGCTCGGCCTGCGAACGGCTCCTGGACTCTGGCGGGCATACCGCCGGGTTGGCCCACGGATCGACACAGTGCGGTCCGATCGTGAACACGGCGCGAGTTATCTTTCCCTTCGAGCGCTTGAGGCGCTCCGAGACGAGGCGGCGTCCCTGGTGTACCGGGCTGATCCCGGGGGCGATGGGGTTTCCGGCTTACGCACGACCGCGCGGGCGCTTGCCTCCTGCCGGCCTGAGATGGTGGTCATTGGCAACCGAATCGATCGAGTGATGGCCAACGCTCGTGGTGCGGATGCACGTCTACTCCTCGATCGATGTCGTACGGTCCACCGAGCGGCACGATCTGCCGACGATCGGGCGGCCATCCACGCAGCGAAACACTGTGCCGCTCGTCGAGTGCTGACGATTTCGCGTTCGGAAACCGTGATCCGGGCCATCGAAACCGGACCGCCGGAGCACGTCTGGATCGTCGAATCTAGACCGGATCGTGAGGGGGTCGACGTCGCCAGGCAACTCGCGTCGGACGTAAGCGTCACTGTCACGATTGACGCGGCCGTCGGACACGTTCTCGAGCGAAAGGAGATCGATCTCGTGATGGTCGGTGCGGACGCCATCGGACCGACGGGCAGTCTGAAAAACAAGGTCGGAACCGGGACGGTCGCACACGTCGCGAACTCGTTGGGTATCCCAGTCCTCGTCGTCACCGCCGCCGACAAGATCACATACGAAACGATTACACCGGGACCACCAGGCGATACGGCCGCCGTCGCAACGGGAGACGGGCGATTCACCGTTTCCTACCCCCTCTTCGATGTTATAGCGGGAGACCTCGTGGATCGCATCGTCACTGAACGGGGTGAGCTTGATCCTGCGGGGTGTTCGTCGCTGGCGAAGGCCTGTCGCGAGCGTCGGTCCTGGCGCGCTGGTAATCGATGAGGCACGTGGCACTTTTGTTTGTGGCGCGCGAACAATCACCCGTGGTGATGACGAGGCGTTACCCCCGCTGAGCCCCGTGTGATGAGGGTATTCCGCCGAACCACACTTGCTCTCCGTTTCTCGAGTGTCACGTGAAGTGACCGAGTAACCGATCGTCCCCCCGATCCCGAATGTGCGCACGAATCGCCTCGAGCAGCGGCTCGATCTGTTCCCGTTTGGCACTCACTGGAGCGATGACGTCTTGCCATTGCTGCCACGGTGGATACATCCCCAATCGGTCGGCGATGTCGTCGAGGCGTTCGTCGCGGTCGTCAACTTTGTCCATCTTGTTTACGGCGACGACCGGCGGTATGTCGAGATCGCGGAGGAGAGCGAACAGTTCGACGTCGTGGGGGATCTCACCCCGATCCCGGTGACGGTCGATAATTTCGACGGCACTGTTGCCATCGAGGATCAGTACGCCTACGATGATGTTCTCGGCATGTCGTTCGAGATACCGGACGACCCCGGTTTTGATCGCCTCGCGCCGGTCCTCGGGTACCCCCTCCATGAAGCCAAACCCCGGCAGGTCGGTCACCATGAAGTCGTCTTCGGCCCAGTCGAAATGGTTCGGCCCCCGGGTAACCCCTGGTTTCCGCCCGGTTTCCACCGCGTGCCCGGTCAACTGGCGCATAATCGTCGATTTGCCGACGTTGGATCGCCCGACGAGTACGATCTCGGCATCCCGGTCCGGGCGCTCCTCGAACATATGCTACCATCAACGGCCTATCCGTTAAGGATCACGCTGTCGTGAGCGAATCATCCGATCGCCGCCCCTTCTATCCCACGCGATCCCGTTGCCCGACAACGAGGTGCCTAAACCTCGCTCACTCCCCTTCGAATGGCAGCTCAGGCTCGTAGTCGATTGCATCGACGGCGGCAGTGAGGACGACCTCGACGTTTTCGTCCGCCGCGACGCTCATGTAATGGTCAGCCTCGACATCCCGGGATCGATCCGCTTTGTTACAGACAGTCAGCACTGGAATCGGTGCGAAGGTTTTCTCGAGTTCGTCCCGCAGCGACAGCTGCGCAGCCAGTGGATAACCACACTCCTCGCTCGCATCGACCAGAAAGAGCACACAGTCGGCCGCGTGGGTGATCGCACTGAGCGCTTGCTGTTCGATCTCGTTGCGATCAGCAGCCGGGCGATCGAGGAGCCCGGGGGTATCGATGATTTGGTAGGTGATGTGGCGTTGCTCCACGTGGCCGACCAACACCCCAGTCGTCGTGAACGGGTAGGAGGCAACCGGGGCCTTGGCTCTCGTGACCGCTCGAACGAACGAGGATTTGCCGACGTTGGGGTACCCCGCGACGACGATGGCGGGGTCTTCCGGGTGGATTTCGGGAAACGTCCGGAGTTTTTCTCTCGCGTCGGCGACGACTGCCAGATCCTCATCGACACTTCTGACGACGTCCGCTAGCCGAGCAAACGCCTGTTTGCGGTGATTGCGGGCGCGCTCCGGATCGGCTCGCCTGATCCGATCGCGGTATTCTCCGTGGAACTCCCCGCATTTTCTGCCCGCCCAGCTCACGTCACCGAGGCTGGTCCTGAGTTCGTCTACATCGACGACCGTGCCCGCAAGCTCCCGGTAAAACGGATGGATCTCGTCGAAGTCCGGCCACGTCGCCGCCACGTGCTGGAGATTGTCCGAAAGAATATTGCAGGCGGTCTGTAGCATCGACAGCTGCGCTTCAGTGCCGTGCTGGGCCCGCCCGGTCCGCGCCGCCCGCGAGAACGCCTTGTCGATCAGCTCCTCGGCCGTCGGCGTCCGGGGAAGGGCCTCGAAGACCATGCGTGGGGTAGCCCACCGGGACGGTTAAGTCTGCAGTTCCCTGCCGCTACTCGCCACGCGTTCCGCGACGTTCGGCGAGTTCGTCGGTGAGCGTGGACAGGTCCATCTCCTTCATCGAGAGCAGGACGAGCAAGTGATACACGATATCCGCGGTCTCGTGGGCGATTTCCTCGCGATCGTCGTCCTTCGCGGCGAGAATGACCTCGGTCGTCTCCTCGCCGAGTTTCTCGAGCACGGCGTTCTCGCCCCGGTCGTGCTCGAACAGCGATGCGGTGTACGAATCTTCGGGTAACGTCCGCTTGCGCTCCTCGATGACCGCGAACAGTTCCCCGATGACATCTGTCTCGCTCATGCGCTTTCGGCCACCTCGCGAATGTCGGTCAGCTCTTCGAATTCCTCCGGCTTGCGGCGACCGTCCTCGTAGACCTCTTCGTCGAGCTCGATCGGCGCGTTCGTTCGGGCTGCCAGCGCCAGCGAGTCGCTCGGCCGGGCGTCCACGACAACCATCTCGCGTGGCGTCTGGATGTGCAGGTCGGCGTGATACGTCCCATCCTCGATGCTGCTGACGACGACGCGATCGATGCGACTCCCGAGCTCTTCCATGACGTCCAACAGTAGATCGTGCGTGAGCGGTCGCCCGATGTCGGTGGCGTCGAGTCCGCGGGCGATGCTGGTCGCCTCCTCGATGCCCACGAAGATCGGGAGTACGTCCTCGTCCTCCTCGACTGCGAGCACGAGTACCCCGACGGGCCCGTCCGGCGTGCCCGCCACCCGCACGGCGTCGATCGTCGCGTCCATACGGTCCGGAGGTGCTCCAGTCTCAAAAACACCACTCAAGCACATGGGGCCGCAGGTGATCGGTAGCCACGCTGCATAATCACGGCCCGGGCAGGTCAGCCCACTCGCGACCATGCGACCATCGCCGATACTCGCGAAGAGCGTCCCGACCCACTCGATCCCGAGCGGGTTACAGGGCGAGCACGTTCAACAGCTGGATAAAAACACCGAAGAGCACACTGAATGCCATGATGGATTTGGGATCCATCTGGGGGGCCTTCGAATCCTCCGCATCGAAGTACCGGACGAGGCCGGCACTCGACATCAGCCCCGGGTTGTTTTCTCCTCTCCCACTCATAGATGAGTCTATTCACAGACACCGCGTAAGTGTTTCGCTCGGGCGTAGGTTGTGGCTGCGCAATAGTGGTAATTCTTTTAGGAGGTCGACGCAAATATCGTGATACAGGATGACCGTTACGCTGAAAGATTTCTACGCCGACTGGTGTGGGCCGTGCAAGACGCAGGATACGATCCTCGAAGAGATTGAGGGCGAACGGGGGGACGAATTCGTACTGGAGAAAGTCAACGTCGACGAGGAGCAAGAGCTGGCAAACGAGTATCAGGTCCGTTCACTCCCCACCCTGATCGTGGAAAACGACGAGGGCGTCGTCGAACGCTTCATCGGTGTAACCCAGAAAGACGACATCGAGGCGGCCCTCGATGCTGCGGCCTAGGCTTTTTCTTTGAGGAGGTCGGGGAGTTCGTTGATTGATGCGAGCGTCTCGCAGGCACCGACCTCGCGGAATCGCTGACGTCCATCCTCCCCGCGGACGCCACCCGTCTCCACCCCTACGCCGCAATAGGATCGGCTGCTGTCGGCGGTCGCTGCGTTGACCGCCGTTCGAACGTCGTCAAGTTCGTCGCCAGCAAACAGCGTCGTTTCCGCATCAACGGTCTTCGCAAGCTCGATCAGACCGTCAGGCGCCGGCTTGCCACCCTCCCAGTCGTCCATCGTCATCCGACGTTCCGGAGGGATGTCGAGGTCGAGACGGGAGAGCGCGATCTCGGCCTCCGCTGCAGGGCGGCCCGTGAGTATCCCGAGCTCGTAGCCATCCTGCAGGATCTCGATCGTGTGGGCACTGACGAGCTGCGGTTCGTCCTCGATGTATCCCCCGGTCGCCGGTGGATCCGTCGGGTGTGGCTCGTTCTCGAATTGCTCGTACCGATCGGGTCCGAGATACAGCCACTGGAACGTCCGACGAAGCTCATTCCGGCCCCACTCTGATCGAATACGTGTCCACGTCGGATCCGGAACCGAGCCAGAAATGACCTCCTCTGCGGCCTCGAGGCCGCCCCCCGCGACGTCGATGTCGTCCGTCACGCTCTCGAGATCCAGTTCGACCCCGTGTTTTCTCGCCAGCAGGGCGAGCGCCGCCGCGTCGGTGACGTCCCAGTCGTTATTGAACCCGCCGGCGTCCTTGAATAGCTGAATGTCTTCCCGATCGATCGTCTCGCCCACCACGTGGGCGAGCGTATCGATGATAGCTCGGTCGTAAGACCCATCCGTATCGACGAGCACCCCGTCGATGTCCAAAACGACGAGATCGACGTTCATGCTCGGTGTCCACGACGACGGGATAAGGCGATGGCGACTTGCGGCCTCCCGTCCACTACTGCTCCGAGGCGTTTATTGTCCGCCCACGCATATCCGGCGTCATGCGCGTCGACATCGTGCCGGTGGGTGACGTGCCGGCGGCCGTAAAGCGGGAAGCGTCGACGGCGCTACGTAACGTCTACGAGGCCGAAGTATCGATCGCGAGTTCACAAGACCCGCCGGAGTCGGCGTACGACGCGGGTCGTAGTCAGTACCGGGCGGACGCGCTGATCGATCTGGCAAGCCGCGTCGGAACGGGAAGCAAGAACCTCGCGATCACCCCCGAGGATCTGTTCTACCGCCGTCGCAACTACGTGTTCGGGTTGGCCTATCTAGACGGCAACGCCAGCGTCATCTCCACGTATCGGTTGCATACCTCCTCGGACGGTGGGTTCTCGGAGCGCAGCGAACGAGCGATCTTCGCCGATCGCGTCAGAAAGGAAGTGGTCCACGAGATCGGTCACACCCTCGGCCTCGAACACTGTGATAACAACCGGTGTGTGATGAACTTCTCGCCGACCGTGCGCGAGGTCGACCGCAAGGAGCAGTATCTCTGCGGTTCCTGCCAGCGCTTTCTGTTCTGACGTTCAGGTGTAGTAGTATTCGCCGGAACGCTTCTGTTCGCGATCGAGCTGGCTATCGGGTTTGTTGATACGTGGCCGATTAGTCCGTTCGTCACGTCGAAAAGTCACGTCCAGATCCGCCAGAAACGCGTTCATCCCGTCCCGCATTCCTGTCGGCTCATCGGCGTGCCCCCGAATGGCCGGCTCACCGTCGAACACGAGGAGCCGATCGGAGACCAGGTCGATGAGGTAAATGTCGTGATCGATGACCATCGCTGTCACATCGTTATTTTCGGCGAACCGTCGGATCGTTCGGGTCGCCCGCACTCGCTGTTCGACATCGAGATGAGCGGACGGTTCGTCGAGGAGGTAGAGATCCGCATCCTTCGACAGACAACCGGCGATGGCAACACGCTGGCGCTCGCCGCCGGAGAGATCCGGAAGCTGGCGTTCGTACAGCCGCGGCAACTGGAGCGGGCGGGCGACCTCCGTTTCCCAGTAGGATTCACCGAAGCGATCGGTGGTCGAGGCAAGGAAGGCGTCCACCCGGATGGGATCGTCCGTCTCGATGTACTGCGGTTTATAGGAAATTCTCACGTCTATATCGTCGGAATCGCCATCGGGTTCGATCGATCCCGCCAACAGTTTCGCGAACGTTGATTTCCCGATCCCGTTCGGTCCGACGATTCCGAGGACTTCGTTCTGGTGGATCTCACCGCTCTCGACGGTGAGCGCAAACCCGTCTTCCCCGTATGTTTTCTCCATTTCTGGATAGGTCAGCAGGGTCGATCTGGCGCCGACGTCCCGTGGGGCGTGCGCGTCAAACTCAATGGCCTCGGGGCGGATTCGCATGTTTTCGGTCTCCAGGAAACCGGCGAGGTACTCGTTGATTCCGTTGCGGACCGATTTCGGCGTCGTAATGATCCCGAACGCCCCGGGTTCACCGTAGCCGATGTGGAGGGTATCGCAGAGCAGGTCCAAAATTGCCAGGTCGTGCTCGACCACGAGCATCGACCGTTCGCCGTCATCGGCCAGTTCCCGGATGAGCCGGGCGGCCGTCATGCGCTGGCTGATGTCGAGGTACGGTGTGATCTCGTCGAAGAAGTAGAACTCGGCATCCCGGGCGAGCGTGGCACACAGTGCCACGCGCTGGAGCTCACCACCCGAGAGATCCCCGATCGACTGCGTGAGCACGGGTTCGAGTGATAATCGTTCGGTGAGCTGGTCGAGCACCCCACGTTCATCGGTTCCCCCCAGGAGGTCCGCTGTCGTCCCGTCGAACTGATCGGGGATGTGGTCGACGTACTGGGGCTTCCGTGCCACACTGAGATCGCCATCCGCAACTGCCTGGAGGTAGTCCTGTACCGCCGTCCCGCGGTAATAATCGATCACGGCGTCCCATCCGGGTTCGTCCGCCCACTGCCCGAGATTGGGTGCCATCTCGCCGGCAAGGATGTGGACCGCGGTGGTCTTACCGATCCCATTCGGCCCAAGTACTCCCGTGACCTGCCCCGGCTCGGGAGCCGGGAGACCGTACAGGGCAAAGGCATTCTCCCCGAACCGGTGGGTCGCAGTCTCCTCGAGCTCTTGGGGGAGGTTGATGATCTCGATCGCGTCGAACGGACACTTCTCGACACAGATTCCGCAGGTCTCTCCGAGACAGATCTCCTCCGAGATCGAGATTTGTTCGGGCTGGCCCTGATAGGGTTCGTCTTCCTCGAAGCGCTCCTCTCGTGTGACGATACACTCCTTGCCGGTCCGATTCGGCGGGCAAAAGTTCGCACACTCGTAATTACACCGATCGGGCTGGCACCGCTCCAGGTCTACGACCGCAATGCTATCATCGGCCATGATTACAGTGGAAGCGTCGCCTCGGTTGTCATGAGGATGCCAAACGACACGAACCAGAAGCAGAACGTCATGAATGCGATGAACAGGTAATCTTTGATGCCGAAATCCTCGACTTCGACGCCAATGACCCGCAAGATCGGGAACTGGAGAAAGATCGCGGCGGCCATCAGTGCCACCGCGAGGACATCGTCCGGCGCACTCGCGAATTCCGCCGAGAGGAGACCAGCCAGGATTCCCCCGAGCGACGCCAGCATTGTGACTGTGACGCCGCGAATGTGGGCCCATCGCTCGCTTTCGACGGCTTCCGCCATACGGAGGATTCGGGCCGGCCGGCTCAAAAGCCGTTCGTTTGGCCCAACAGATCCGCACCGCCACGTTTTTTGTCCTCGCATGGGTGTACCGCATAATGGCACGCATTGCCGATGCCGTTGCCGATCTTCCGCCGAGCGCGAAGCTCGTGTACAAGGTGCTCGAATACAACGGGCCGATGACCCAAAAGGAGATCGCGGAGGAATCGATGCTCTCGGGACGGACTGTCCGCTATGCCCTGGAACGGCTCCAGGAGATCGAGGCGGTGACAGAGGACATCTACTTCGCGGACGCCCGGCAGAGTATCTACGAACTACGCCAAGATATCCCGGCAGAGGTCGGTTCTGACGGCTGCGGCGCTCGGTGTGCGAACTAACACGGATCGGTGCGATTTTGATGGCGCGCCTGATAGCCTAGGTTAGTACACGTCGCCGCCATGTCCTCCCGTCGCGAACCCGCCCTCCCTACTGACCGGGAACTGCAGCTCCGCATCGGCATCGCCCTCGTCTTACTGTTGGTACTTCCGTTCGCGTTCGTCTACACGTTCCAGTTCGCTGCAAATACGATCGGCATCGCCCTGCTCGAATGGGCGTCCGGCGAACCCTACCACGGGCAGTTCTACGTCGACCCGATCGGCCTGGCCGTGGTCGTGTTCGGTGGGTTCGGATTGTTGTACTGGCTCGGACCGGCGATGGTGCTTTCCTCCTTTCGTCACCCACCTCTTGGCCGCTCGGACGCAGTTGAGATCGAACCCGTACTGACCCGGCTGGCCGGCCAGGCCAACATCCCGACCCCCGATCTCCGCATCGTCGATGCAGCGATGCCGAACGCGTTCGCCGTTGGGGGCCCGGGAAACGCCACCGTTGTTGTGACCACGGGACTCATCGACGAACTCGATGGTGAGGAGCTCGAGGCGGTGCTGGCCCACGAAATATCGCACATCCGGAACCGCGACGCGAGTCTCATGACGATCGCCTGGATCATCCCGACGCTCACCTACTACCTGGCTATCGCTGCGTATTTCATTTTGTACGGGATGGTCCGGGTGCTCGGCTCGGGGACACGCGGGGGTGGTAACCGGGACGGTCGGGCACTCCTGGTTGCGATCGTCGTGATCACGGTCAGCGCCCTGGTCACCATCGCCATCTCGGTCGTGTTCTGGCTCGGCAGCGTTGCCCTCTATCGAACACTGTCCCAGTATCGCGAGTACGCTGCAGATCGTGGAGCCGCGGCGCTTGCCGGGTCTCCCGCGGCGCTGGCTAGTGCCTTACAGACGATCGACGACGAACTGCCGAACGTCCCCGATCGCGACCTGCGGCAGTTCGACGGTGGAACGGAGGCGCTTTACCTCGCCCCGCTCGAAACGAACGCCTTCGAGGACAAGGAACTGATCAGCACCGATATCTTTCCATCGTCACATCCGCCGACCGAAGAGCGCATCGACCGGCTTCGAGATCTTGCTGCTGCCGATCCATGAACTCACACCGCCTTTCCCGTCGTAGACTTCTTGCGGGGGTGATCGGTGCTGGGATCGCTGGATGCGTGGGCTATCAGGCCGGCGCAGGCGATCGTGCATGGGTCGAACATGTCCGTGCACTGGGATTACAGGGCCCCTCGCATCTCGTGGGTGACGACGAGCTTGCATTCGTCTGCTTTCATGCCCAGATGATGGGAATGAGCAATGGACCGGTCCCGACCCAGGGCATTCGCCTTGCCGCCGTTGAACCAGATGGTGTCCTCAGGTGGCAGACTTCGATCGGTGGGTCTCCGGACCTCGAACCTGTCCGCTGCGAAGCGGGGCTCGCGATAGCTGATGGTGAGAGGACGGTTCATCTGGTCTCCAATGGGGCGGGGGAAGACCAAGCACTGGTTACAGTCGATGCTCCGATCGTGGCCCTCGCGTCCACTGGCGATGCAGTCATGGTGGTGACCAGCGTGGATCGGTGACGGCCCGGGAGGACGATGGCACCGAGCGCTGGTCTCGGATGATCGACCGCCCGAGCGTCGTCGATGCGAACGAGGACCTCGTTACATGTGCGGATGGGGGCGAACTGCTTTATCTCGATCCCGCGACCGGGGATCTCATCGAACGTGTGAGCGTCGGTGAGGCGGGCGAACCGATCGAACACCTTGCCGTGGCCCCGGATGCTTGTTATGCTGTGATCGGTGACACGGACGAAGAGCTCGTCGCTGTCACGCACGACGGGCCGGTGCCAGCATGGCGAGTCGAGGTGCCTGGCGTCGAATCCCCGCCTCACGTCACCGGGGGTGTCGTTACCGTGCAGACGGCGCGCACCCCTGCTCCCGGCTCCCGACGGACGGCGTTGCGTGTCTTCGATTCCAGCGACGGCGAATCTATGATGGAACGTGCCCCCGCCGATGCGCCACCGATCGTTGGAGAGGAGGGCATCTACACGTACGATAGTTCGAGCTGCGAGGCTGTGGCGCTGGCGTACGACGGGACAACCCGGTGGCGATCACCGCTTCCCGATAGCCACTGCGACGCGGAGACTCCCCGCCCACACCTGTTTCCCGATCGGGTGGTTTACCGGGCCGGGGAAACTGGGATCGTCGGATTCCGTCGCCGTCGGGGGACCCGCCGTGGCATCTTCCTCTAATCGTTCTTACGCGCGTGCGACAGTTATCTGCCGACCGCGATCGATCGCGTGTTCCAACTCTTCGGCAATCGCGCTGCCCCGTGAAACCTGGATATCTCCACCACTGCCGACGGTTGCAGTAAAGAGGTATTCGCCGTCGGCCTGGACCTCCACCGTTTCGCCCGGGGCAGCCTCGGCGAGTTCCAGCACGACGTGTCGCCCGGTAACATCGGGGGTTACCAGCTCGCCGGATGCCTGCCCATCCCCCTGGGATCGGGGCCGGGGAGGCGTCCGGTCGGGTGCATCCGCGAGTGGTCGCACATCAATACTCAACCCCAAACGGGCCTCGACCTCGGAGATACGGGTGCCGCCCTTTCCGATCACGCCCGAGATGGCATCCTCCTCGACATAGACTATCGCGCGGTTCTCGCTCACGAGTTCGACCTCCACGTGACCCCGCGCGATCGATCGTATCTCTCGTTCGACCTCCTGTTTTGCAATTTTGCTGACGCCGCTTTCGGCCTCCTCGCCGTCGAGGGGCACCGTCACGACCTGACGATTGAACGTGTAGATCTCGTAGACCGGACGACCGGTTTCGAATTCCCTGATGACGATGACCGGGCGCGAAAGGTCCTCTTCGGTCAGCCCGTGTGGCACCTTCACCTGGGTTGTTACGTCGTAGACGGTGTGGACCTCCCCGGCCTCGATGTAGATTACCGTGTCGACGACCTGGGGGATCAAGCCGAGTTCGACCCGCCCGATCAATCGCTGGAGGGCGTCGATGGCCCGCGTCGCGTGGACGACCCCGATCATCCCCACGCCCGCCAGCCGCATGTCCGCAAATACCTCGAAATCGTCCGTCTTGCGCACCTCGTCGTAGATCGTATAGTCTGGCCTGACCATCAGAAGCGAGTCGGCTGTTTCGGCCATGGACCCACCCAGTGCTGTATACTGGGTAATCTCCGGTCCGACGTCGAGATCCCGCGGTTTTTCCATCGTCTTGACGGTGTATCCCCGCCCGGCCAGGAATTCGGCGACTGCTTGGGCGAATGTGGATTTGCCGGCACCGGGGGAGCCGGCGATCAATACACCCCGTTTCCGTTCGAGGAGGCGTTCCCGGAGTGAATCCGCGTATTCGTAATCGTCGAGTTCGGTCTTGACCAGCGGGCGCACGGCCGTGATTTCCAACCCGTCCGCGAACGGTGGCCGCGCGATGGCGATCCGGTACGACTGGTACTGGACGATTGTCATTCCCGGCTGAGAGAGCTCGATAAAGCCGTCACTGGCCTGTTTTGCGGTATGCTCGATTTCTCTCGCCATTTCGGCAAGGTCGGCCTCGCTGAGGATTTCGTCCGAGATGGGTTCGAACCGCATGTCGCCCACCGTGCCCCGTTTTGCCATCGGCACGACGCGTTGCTTGAGGTGGACGCTCATCGTCTGCTCGTCGAAATAGCGCTCGATGTCGAGCGTCTCGATCTCCTCGACCCGCGGGGCGATGTATTCGACGTCGAGGCCTTTTGCCCGGGCGACTTCGCTCTGGACGATATCACTCGTGACAAAGGTGGCGTCGTGTTCGGCGGCGAGCTCGCGGATCATCGCGTCGATCTCGCCCTCGGTCGCAGCGTCCTGCTCGACACGGGTGGGCTGTCGACCCACGTACTGAATGTCGATATCGCCGTCGTCGGCCAGGTCAGCAAGCGCCAACAACTCCTCGATACCGTCCCATCCCGTCTCGAGACCCGCATTCGCCTGATGTTCGAGCTCGCTGACGACGGCTTCCGGAATGAGTACTGTCGCCCCAGCGAACTGTCCTTCCGCGATGCGTTCGGACACCCGGCCGTCGATCACGACGCTGGTGTCCGGCAGCAGTTTCATAGGGAACCTTCGCCCTGCTCCGTCAAGAAGGGTGGGTACCCGCCGGACGATTTTTGCGGCTCAGCGTGGTTGGCTCCAGCATGACCCTCCCCGAACTGGTCGAGTCCTTGGTCGCCATCCCGAGCCACGACGATCCGACTGCTGCGGGCGATTTCATCGAAGACTGGTTGCGAACGGAGACGGATGCCACAATCGGACGAGATGCGGTCGGAAACGTTCTCGCGCGGCGCGGTAATCGACCTGACGCCCTCGCGTTGGTCGGCCACCACGACGTTGTTCCACCCACACCGGATCAGGTAAGCCAGGGGGGTTACGTGACCGAGCAGCGCGGGGGTCGTATCTACGGGCGGGGGAGCGCTGATATGAAGGGATCGCTTGCGGCGGCGATGCGGGCGTTTCGCGATGCCGAGCCGGCGATGGGACTCACGTTCGCTAGTTTGGTCGACGAGGAAGTAGGCGGTCGGGGCGCGGATCACGCCATCGAACAGGGATTCGTCCCGGACGCCGCAGTCATTCTCGAGGGATCAACGGGCTACTCCGCCGATGGCGTGGTCGACGTGGCGATCGCGCACAACGGTCGTCGGGAAAGCAGGCTCATCGCTAGCGGATCGTCCGCACATGCGAGCGAACCAGCGGCGGGGGAGAACGCCATTTACCGGGCCTGTAGCGCGATCGAGCAGCTGCGAACGTTCGAGTGGCCGACGACGATGGTGGCCGAAGAACACATGCGGGGAAGCGTCGTTGCCACCAAGATCGAGGGCGGCGATCGCGCGAACGTCATCCCCGATCGTTGCACTGTCTGGGTCGACGAACGGACGGTTCCGGATGGTCGAGTGCCAATCGAAACGCTGGCCGAACTCGAGGGGATCACCGTGGAGATCGATCAGGACCTGCCACCCATGCGGTGTCGAGATGCGATGTTCGCGGGAGAAGCGCTCGCCGTTGCCGACGCCTGCCAACCCGCCCGACCGCGACACGTGACGAAACCCCACGCGACCGACGGCGGCCGGCTCGACCGCGCCGGGACGGCCTGCGTCGTCATTGGCGGGGCCGAGCCCGGCGAGGCCCACACCGACGACGAGTCGGTGTCGATCGACGTGTTGGAGCGTTGCGAGCGGATCTACCGGGACCTCGCGGCGCGATGGAATGCGTAGGGAACTGGGCGTGTGTGTCGGTTCTGGCAAGACAAGTGTTCTGCCCAACAGTGTGAATAATGGCTTCGGCGGTGGAGGATCGTCGACGCCTCATCCGCGACCGCGGGAGCCACCAACGCCTTCCGAGCTGGGGTCACCGGGTGACGAATCCGGACGGCGGAACAGTAACCCGAACGAGACAGCAGTCTAGCTCGGCCGGTGATGACGCGAACGTATCTGGCGCTGGGGATTCGGCGCCACGGTTGGCCGGACCGACGAGCAGGAACCGACCGCTGTCCGGGAAGCACAGCGTTGTTTCGGGGGGAGGGTAACATCGGTGCCCAGCGACGTGATCGCGGCACACGAACATGTGGTCACGGCGGCGTTTCAGGGGTGGCCGAAGGCCTTGAGTCGACTGCCTTCCGAGCATTCCCGCCTTGGGATCGTCGCATGTCCCCTGGCTGGAACGGCTGACTTGGAGTTGCGATCGAAGCGCGATACCCAGAGATATCTTCAAGACGTTTGCTGGTCGAGCCATGGCCTCGGGTACGGGCTGATGCTTGCGAGGGAATCGATTCGTATTACCCACCTGATGACAACCACGTTTCGAGTGTTGGCGATGGTGACGAGCCAGTCGATCAGGATGCGGTCGATCTGCTTACCGATCGGCTCCCGGAAGCTCATCCCCGGACACCGATACTCAACCATGGTGCTAATCAAGCACGAGACGGGTGGATCGCTTCCGGCGGGATGCATTGCTGTCCCACGCGAGAAGCACCTACACTGCGTCTGCGTCACCGTTAGTGAGCTGGGAGTCAACCCAGGCAATGAGGTCACCGGCCTCTTCCCGACCGATTCCGTGCCCGATCGGGTACGTTCGGAAGGTGACCTCGACCCCAGCTGCTTCGAGACGGTTTGCGGCGTCCTCGGCGCGGGTTGCGGGAATTACCTCGTCCTGCGTCCCACCACCGAGAAAGACCGCCGTTCCCGCCGCGTCCGCCAGGTCATTGACGTCGTAACGGGCGGGCAGGTACCCGTGCAACCCGACGATCCAAGCATACCGTTCCGGTTGTTCGGCTAGCGCTCCCAAGGCTAGAATCGCTCCCTGGCTGAACCCGAGCAGGCCGATCTGCTCGTCGTCCAGGCCATACTCGGCGATTGCCGTCTCGAGAAAGGCTGACAACAGTGAGAGGCTCTCGTCGAAATCATCCGGATCTGGTTGGCTTGCGTGGAGCCCACCCGCCGAGAGGTCGATATCATACCAGGTGAATCCAGGCCCGAGCCGGGTGGGCGCTCGGACCGAGAGGAGGTGTACCCCGCCTGGGAGTTGCCGGCCGACTGGCACCAAGTCTTCCTCATCCGCGCCACGGCCGTGAAGGAGCACCACCGCGGGTGGGGTCTCTGGTCCGTCTTCCGGGGCAATGCTAACATGTTCGAGTGCAAAGTCGGGGGTCATGGTCGGGTGGCGTCGTTCGTGACCACTTTCACCGCGACCCACATGGTTTATGTAGTGGTGTGCCATACCATGGCATGTATGGTAACCGCACCAGGTCACGACGTCGAGGTGACGTTCGACCGATTTCTACTGGAGCGCGGCCACGAACCAACTCAATCGTGGGACCGCAACCACAATAAAAAGCAGTGTCCGGAGTGCGGTGGGTTGCACGATCTGGCGGCGGCGGCCTGCGCGGTGTGTGGGTGGGAACCCGTAACCTGACCTTCGCCTTCCCCCGCAGTTCTGCGGGAATGGCCGGCCGTGGCGGGATTGAGTGGTGAACCGATTTCACGACGTTTATGAGGGGTGGGTTCATGTTACTGTTCAATGTCTGATGCCGCCCCGCACGTGACACGGCTCTTCGGGGGGCCGGGAAGCGGGAAAACGACTGCCTTGTTGGACCGTGTCGAAGAAATTCTTTCGGACGATACTGTCGAATTTCGTGATATTCTCGTCGTCTCGTACACCCGCGCGGCCGCCGCCGAGGTCCGCGATCGTCTCGCAGAACGCCTGGACGTTCACCCGAAATCTCTCCAGGGAAACGTCTGTACGATGCACGCGAAAGCCTATGAACTTCTCAATCTCTCCCGGTCCGACGTCGTCGGCGAGTCGGACAAACAGGAGTTCTGTGAGGAATACGGGCTGGAGTACGAGGACGAGTACCAGAGCGCCGGGCGCCGGACCGCGCGATCGACCACACTCGGCAACAAGATCATCGCGACAAGCCAGTGGCTCCAACGGACCAACCGGGAAGTTGCTGACTGGTACGACGTCCCGTTCCAGTGGAACATCGAAAACGTGCGCCTCCCCCCGGAGATCGACCCGCACTCGATGTCGGGGAACAAGTACACCCCCACGTGGTCCTCCGAGGACGACCGGGTCGACGTCCCGGAGGCGATCCGTGGCTGGCGGGCGTACAAGGGTGAACACGAACTCATCGGTTTTGCGGACATGCTCGAACGTGTCGCCCAGCGCTCGCTCGTTCCGTCCGTCGATTACCTGGTTATCGACGAGTTTCAGGATATCACAATGCTCCAGTACGACGTGTATGAGGAGTGGCGACCCCACATGAAGCGAATCCTCATCGCCGGCGACGACGATCAGGTGGTCTACGCCTGGCAGGGAGCGGATCCGAACCTGCTCCTCGACGCGGCGGTCGATGACGATGAGGTGCTCCCGAACTCCTATCGGCTCCCATCGCGAATCCTCGACGTCGTCAACCAGGAGATTAGACACATCGAGAAGCGCCAGGAAAAGGACCTCAATCCCCGAAAGGAGGGTGGGGAAGTAGAAGTGATGTCCCAGGCATCGATTCTCGACGAAGTCCGGGCTGTCCGCGCGGTTGCCCAGGGAGACGCCGAGGAAAGCGCCATGGTGTTGTTTCGGGCCCGGTATCAGATGTTTCAATTCATCGACGAGTTCATCACCGAGGGTATCCCGTTCCGCGTGATGACAGACCAGCGTATGTGGACCGCCCGGTTTACCGGATACGTCCACTCGATCGAGGCGCTAGACGCCGGCGAGGAAATCGACGGTGTTGCTGCCCAGCGGGTGGCCGACATGCTCGACGATGCCGCATTCGGCATGAACGAACGGGACGAGCTGTTCGACGAAATCGACGAGAAGGCGGAGGCCGCCGGGGTGGAGGATCTCGAAAAGATCACGGTCGGCGCGGAGGAGATCCGTGAGCATGCGCCCTTCCTCCCTGATCCGCTCTCGGCCGCGGAGATGACGAGGAAGATCACCTCGTTCCAACGAAAAAGCATGAAGGCCTACTTCGCGGCGGGTCAGTACCGGGGAATGGATCCCAGCCGGATCCGCATCGGGACGATCCACAGCGCGAAGGGCCGTGAGGCGGATCACGTGTTCGTCGCTACCGACCTTACGGAGAAGGTCGTCGAGCAGATGTCCGCGATCACCGACCAGGACGACGTGCCGATCGACGAAGAGTTCACCGCCACGACAAACCCCGTCCCGATCGTGACCGACAACGAACGCCGTGTTTTCTACGTGGGTATGAGCCGTGCCCGGGAGCGGCTGGTATTGCTGGAGAATCTTATTTCCGGCGCACCGACGCTCCCCATTGACGTGCTCCTCTGTAACGAACCGACCGATCTAGATCCGGAAGCCGTTCTCGAGAACTCGGATCTCACGATCGAGGCCCAGTAGCAGCCACAGCTCGACAGGTGTTCAATCGTTTTCGCTTGCGAACGCGCCGACGGCGTCGTCCGTTTACGTGCTATTCCGCGTCCGCCAGGTGAGCCTCGAACTGCCGTTGTGACTCGATCGTGTAGGCCAGGTTGAAGGCGAACAGTTCGTGGGTGCAGGTGCCGTTCCAGTTCGTCTCGACCATGGTCCTGGTGATCGGTTCGAACTCCACCGCCCCCATCCCGATCGGGAGGTGCTCGTCGTCGCCGTGGCCCCGGATGTCGTTTAGATGAACGTGGCTGATTCGCTCCCCGTACTCCCGTAATAGCACCGCTTGTTCGTTCCCGTCGGTCTCCATGATCTCTGCATGCCCAGTGTCGAGGCACAGCTGCGCGTTGGTTTGCTGGAACAAATCGGGCCAGAGGTCGGTCGAGAAGTAACTGCCGGGCATGTTCTCGACACAGAGTTCGATGTCTCGACCCTCCACGTAGGCACAGAGGCGCGTTACGGACTCGAACAGTGATTCCCGCAAGGTGTCGACCGACCACGGGTCGCTCCCCACGCCGGTCGAGGCATGATAGACCCCTTTGGTGGCACCGATGTCGAGTGCCATATCGATCGCCGCCTCGAGTTCCGCGCAGGCGCCGGTGCGGACGTGATCGTATGGAGTCCCCACGTCGAAACTGTACGGGAGGTGGACGATGATATCGATGTCGTGACGGTCCCGCAAGGTCCGGATCCGGTCAGCGTCGAGCTGTGAGGCGGGAAATGCCTGTTCCATGTCGAGTTCCAGAAAATCAAATCCGTGGTCGTCCGCGACTGCAAATGCTTCCGCCGTGTCGACGGTCCCGAGTACGGCGAATCCTTGTTCGATGTCCATGGTCGTACGGGACATAGTCGTGGGCTATTCCTTGAGGCGGTCGATCCGGGGAGCACGGCTCACTCTTCTTTCCGGGAGAATCTGCCGAAGACTCGCTGGCGAATCGACTGGATCGGACTGGGCAGTCGCCGACGGACGTACTCGGGGAGCCAGACGACCAGGACTGCCAGTGCCAGAAACGCCACACCGAACGCCGTCCGACCCTGGTAGAGGAATTCGAACCCGACGATTCCCAGCGGGATGGCGACCACCAGCCCCGCAAACAGCGACAGCATATCGACGAGTCCCGGCCGGTACATGCCCTCGATACCCGCCTCGCGAGCAAAAACGCGGCGGTCCACCGACTCGCAACCCTTTCGGCGCACCACCGTCGATGCCCGCCTATGTTTACCGGCATCGTCGAGGAGGTCGGGCGGATTCAGTCGCGGTCCGCAGCCGGTGGGGGCGATCGATTGGAGATCGAGGCGGGGAACTTGGCACGGGAACTCGATACGGGCCAAAGTGTGAGTGTTGACGGCGTGTGTCTGACCGTCGAAGCGGTCCTCGATCGAGGATTTCGTGTCTTTCTGTCGACTGAGACGCTCGAGCGCAGCACCCTCGGCGAACGCACAGAGGGGGCCCGGGTAAATCTCGAACGCGCCCTCCCGGCAGCCGGGCGCTTCGATGGTCACCTGGTCCAAGGGCATGTCGATGCGACGACGGAACTGCTGGCCGCAGAGGATCTCGGCGAGGACCGGTGGCTGACCTTCGCGCTCCCCCGACAACAAGCCCCCTACATCGTCGAAAAGGGATCGGTCGCGCTCGACGGCATTAGCCTCACCGTCGCCGAACGGACCGACGAAACCTTCTCGGTGGCGATCATCCCGGAGACGGACGATCGGACCGCCCTCCCGAACCGCAACCCGGGGGATCCCGTCAATCTCGAGGTAGACATCGTGGCCAAGTACGTCGAATCACTCGTGGATGGTTATTTCGACCGACAGAGCTCCCGGTAAGACGACCGGGTTGTCCCGGGCTCCAAGACCAACCGAAATCCAAACGCACACGGCACCGGGCCACGAGCACCTGATATGGAGGACGCCCGCGTCAAGGTCCGGGGGATCTACGCCACAGCCCTCACCCAGCGGCTGGCCACGGCGGGCATTCGCATTACGATGCCGTCCGAGCCGATTGCCGATCGGTTCGATATCCAATTCAGTGACGCCGTACCGACGGTGGTTATCGAGGACACGGCCGACGAAGAAGGGCTTCTCGTCTCCGGGGAAGCCGAGCACGTCGAGGCCGTCCTTGGCGAGGTCCGATCCATACACGAACAACTCTGGACCTGGCAGGCGGCAACACCACCAGGTAGTCTGTTCGCCGGGCGGGTCGAGGAAACGAGCGAACACGGAGCGACGGTTAGCCTGGGCGGGGAACGGGAAGCGTTTCTGCCCTTCGGTCGGAGCGACGAGTACGTCACGCCGGGGGATGACCTGGTCGTCCAGGTGCATGATCCGCTACCACCCTGGGATCCCGATCGACGACCAGTCGTCTCGACATATCTCACGGTCGAGGGAACGACCGCCACCATCGGCGAATCGATCGACCGAGCTGAAAGCGAATACGACCGATATTTACAGCTGTTCGAGGTCGATCTCCCGGAAGACTGGGGGATTACGTGGCATGCGGCTGTCGACGAACTCCCGCTGGCCTCCGTCGCCGAGGAGTTGACGCAACTCGACCGGCGGGCGCGGGCCCTTCTCACGGCCAGGGATCGGGCCCAGTCGCTTCAGTCCGTGCCCGAATCCGTCCACGAGACGCTCGTTGCGAGCTGGTGCTGGTTCGGGCGATCGGCTCGATTCGCGCTGGACGAACTGCGAGCGGAAGCGGTCGTGACCGTCCCCGGCCATCACCGCGTGAAAGCCGGGAGTAACGCCGGTTCAACCGCGGTCGATTTCGTGGAAGCGCTCGGTTACGGGGACACGCCCTTCGACATCGAGGCCGTGCTCACGACGTTCGGTCCGACGGTGGGAGATCGGGTCCGGATCGAGCACGGTAAACCGACGGGACGGACGGTCGTCCTCGGGACCGGGGAGGTGACTGCTCGATCCGCTGGTGGAGAGGTAACGATCGACCGCGAGCTGACTTCCTCGGGCACCTACGATGGGCTGGGCACGAAACGGGAATCCGGCGATATCGCCCGATCTACCTTCGTGGAGGGTCGATGGTGGTACCCGACCGTCTACCGCTCGTCTTCGGGTGACGTGAAAGGAACGTATGTCAACGTCGGGACCCCCATCGAGATCTTTCCGGACCGCGTTCGCTATCTCGACCTCCACGTTGATGTGATCAAGCGACCGGAGGGGGACGTTCGAATCATCGACCGTGACGAACTGTCGACGGCGGTCGACGAGAACCAGATTCCGTCGGACGTCGCGAGCCGGGCTCGACAGGTGGCGGCCTCGATCGAGGCCGCACTGTAAGGCGTCAAGCCTCGGGGACGTCGGCGTCGTCCTCGACATCCCGTTTCATCGATTCCCGCCGTGATTTCGCATCCCGGCCCGTGGCCTCCAGTAAAAACTCGTTTTTCAACGAAACGGCTTCTTCGGCGGCATCGAGTGCGTCCATCTCGATCAGTTCTTGGGCAGGACGTTCGTTGAACTCGATCGCCAGCCGATCCTTCTTGCCGCTGTACTCCACTGCCCCGACGACGACACGCTCGAACACGGGGTTGTCCGGTTCCTCCACGACGTAGAGGTCGGATCCTTTGAACTCCTGCGTATTGGTGATCGGCCCGAAATAGGATTCGACGGATGCTTCCATGTCCGGAATACGTTCCGAAAGTTCCTCGCCCCGGCGCATCTTGTATTCTCGCATACTGTGTCCGTTCCCGCGGCGGTCCCTTACGAATTTCGGCTAGCGGGGATCGCGCTCGGCGAGGTATCCGGTGTGACACGAGGGACAAATATCTCCTGCCCTTACCGAAGCTTCCGCGCTCTCGCGGGTCCAGGAACAGCGTGGGCAATAGTACTCCGAAAGAACGGTGGATTCGGCCGGATCGGCGGGGGATTGAATGGCGTCGGCTCTGAAGAATCCCGCCTCAGTCTCCTCGCCCTCGCCCTCGACGACGTCCTCCTCGATGGCGGCGGTGATGACCTCGTCGTCGGGTTCGACTTGCTGCTCTGCCGATACCGATCTGGCGTCGTAGCCTTCGTCGGCCTCGGTGTCTACTTCGGGCCAGTCTTCGGGTTCTTTCTCCGTATCTTCGGGTTCGGTCGCCGGTTCGTCTTCTTCGGGCCATTCCCCGGATCCTCGCTCCTCCGCCTCGCCGTCCGCCGTTTCGAGGATCTCGGCATCTTCCTCCTCGGGGGGCGATGTGGAGTCAACTTCCGGGGGAGTCGGCTCGGTCGGCGGTGCCGTGCTCGGTTCCGTCTCCTCCTCGATTCTCGGCGGTGCGGCCGTTACTTCCTTGCTTTCGCTGACGACCCGCGTATCCCCGCATCGCTCACAGATCTTCACGTCGCGGATTGTCACGACGATCTCGTCTCCCTCTTGCTCGCGCTCTTCGGTCCGTTCGCGGTCTCCGTATCGGTGGCCGAGCAACGAGCACGTCAGCGCCATGATGGGGTGAACCTACCGGTGGCCCGGTTAAAAATGCTGTCGCTCGGCGGCCGACGGGCGCAAGGGTAATACCGCTTCCCTTGGAGCGTTTGCATATGCCGGCGCGCCGGGAGTTCCGTGGCCGAGACGAGGTCGAGGTCGCAGTCCTGGACGCTCTGGTCGATCGCCGTCAAACCGGGATGACCGTATTCGAGCTCCGATCCCACGTGGACGAGGACATCGAAACGTTAGAGCAAGCGCTCAACAATCTTCGCCGGGATGACCTCATAACGGTTGAGTACGCGGAGGAGCGGTCCCTGATCGTCCCGGTGGACCGGGTCATCCCCGAGGAGACCGAGGACGACGAGGATCACTTCTTCGTTGCCCTGTTCCGACGGGTCCGGCGGATCATCACACGGCGCTAGAGCCACGCTTTTCCGCGCGGCCGACCCATCGTTTCTCATGTATCTCGTCAATGCACCACCCGGGAGGTGGCTCGAATGACCCAGTTAGTGACCGTCCACGAGGATCACGGCGCCGTCTTTACCGAGCAGGGGGGTCACCGGATTCCGGCACACTACGGTCGCGCCGACCGTGCTCACCTCGCAGTGCGAAATGGAGTGGGAATCACCGAGCACCCCTTCGACGTCGTGGAAATCACCGGGGAAGATCGGATCGAATACGTGGATAACGTGGTATCGACGCGGGTGCCGGCGGATTCCGGCCACGGCACGTATGCCCTCCTCCTCGATCCGCAGGGTCGCGTGCGACTTGATCTGTACGTGTTCACGGACGAGGACCGTCTCTACATGCTCTTGCCCCCCGGACGGGCCGACGATCTTCTCGTAGACTGGCGGGAGAAGGTGTTCATCCAGGACGTCTCGTTCGAGGACGTCACCGCCGAGCGCCTCGTCCTTGGTGTGCACGGACCCCTCGCGACGGAGAAGCTCGCGAGCGTGAGCACCGGCGCGACGTTATGCGAAGAGCGGTATGGCTTCGAGAACACGACGGTGGGTGAGCAGACAGCGATGATCGTCCGAAGTGACGATCTCGCGGGTGAAGAGGGGTATTTCGTGATCGCGGATGCTGTGGACGGAATCGACCTCTTCGACACCCTGCTCACCCGCGGCGTGGGTGCCTGCCCGTTTGGATGGGAGACCTGGCAAACGCTGACCCTGGAAGCGGGTTCTCCGCTCCTGGACTCAGAATTCGAGGAGCGCATCCCCAACATGCTCGGCCTCCGACACGGGCTCGATTTCGAGAAAGGCTGCTTCGTCGGCCAGGAAGTCGTGAGCCGCATCGAAAATCGCGGCCAACCGAATCAGCGGCTTGTCGGGCTGTTCGTCGAAGCCGTCCCCACGCCGAGTGCCGCCGTGTGTGACGGCGACGAGGCGATTGGCGAAATCACCCGCGGATGCGCGAGCCCGAGTCTCGATCGACCCATCGCGCTTGCAATGGTCCCGTTCGATCACGATGTGGCTGCGCTCACGGTTCGAGTCGATGGCGAGGACGTCTCGGCGACGGTCACCGCGCTGCCCTTCCAGACCGGGAGCGCCGATTCGGCCAGACTCCCGTGTTACTGATCCTCCGGCGTCCGACCGGGCAAGAACAGCGCTTTGAGCTGTTCTGGGCTGAATAAGGTTGTGGGCCGATCCATGTGGACCCCGATCCGACCGCAGGTCGCTCGCAGACCCGCCCGCTGGATCGGTGTCGGGAATTCGTAGGAGCGTCTGATGAGGCTACCGAGTCGAATGTCGCGGGCGAGTTCGTCCCGCCAGGCTTTCTCGTACGCGTCGAGGCTTTTCGGATCCGACGGATCGATGTTCCGCGCCGCACAATCGGCCGCGGTCATGCCGTACACGAGGCCGCCGCCGGTGAACGGTTTCGTTTGCGCGGCCGCATCGCCGATCAAAAACCCCCGGTGGCTCGTTACCCGTTCGGGTGGCCCGATCGGAATCCCGCCGCTACAGGTTCGGGTGACCGACACGCCATACTCCTCGATGAACGACTCGAAACGCTGGCTCACATCCGTCCTCGGCGGCGCTGCAAGGCCATATTCCACCCCCGCATCGCCCCGGGGGATCCGCCACGCAAAGAAGGTGGGGACCACCAGGTGGACGTCCACGAACGACTCGAAATCGGGGCCCGTATCGAAGCCGAGTACTCCGTGGAGCCGTTCGGTCGGCTCCGGTAACCCCAACTCGGTCCGTACCCGTGAGACCGGGCCGTCACAGCCGGCGACCATGCGCGTTTGGACTGTCCGTTGTTCACCGTCGGCCGTGACTGTCACCTCGACCGCATCTTCGCGTTCAGTTACGGCGGTTACCGTATGGCCCGTCCGGAGGTCAGCTCCCGCATCCCGGGCTGCGTCCGCGAGGCACCGATCCAGTTCCACGCGATCGATGACGTTCGAGATCGGATCGTCCCTGAAGAACGGGTACGCTCGACTGTCGGCTCCTCCCAGATGGAATCGGGCACCTCGAATCTCGTGCTGGAGCAGCGACGAACGCACCCCTTGTGGCGTGAACGACCAGATGTCCTCGCTGACGTGCCCGGAACATGCCAGGGGAAGGCCCACATCTCCGCGTTCGAAGACGATCACGTCGTACCCCGCGGTGGCGGCCTGCCGGGCGAATCGCGACCCGGCCGGGCCGGCTCCTACCACCACGAAGTCGTACATAGTGTATCCACTCTAGGTGGTCTCAAAAATGCCGCGACTGCGCCAATCGTAGTGTGATCTACATAGACCTATACTCCGGTACCGAAAGGTATATTTCCAATTTGGGGCTACGGGAGTATGATCACGACGGCGATGATGGAAACGGTGCTCGACCCGTTTGAGGTACCGCTGTTGCTCCAGCAGGTCGTCATCGCACTCGCAATCGGGGGACTCATCGGACTCGAGCGGGAGAAGGAACCCGGCAAGTTCGCCGGGCTTCGAACGCTCGCGCTTCTGGCGGCTTGCGGGCCGATCTTCGTGCTTATCGGTGAAGAGACCGGTTCGCTCCTCCCGGAGGCCCTGTATCTGGGTCTCGCCGTCGCGATGGCGATCGGCATCGCCGCAATCCGATTCGTGCTCACCGGGGATGAAGTCGGATTCACCACGTCCGTGACGGTCGTGCTCGTCGGGTTATTGGGTCTCCTTGTCGGATACGGCCGCTACTTCGAGGCGACGTCGGTGGCGATCATCGCCGCGTTTCTCCTGGCGGAAAAAGAATCACTCGTCCGGTACGTCGACAACCTGACATACGAGGAACTTACCGATTCGATGAAGCTCGCCGCGCTCGTGTTTATCTTGTATCCAATCCTCCCGGCCGCTTCGATCGATCCGTACGGCGTAGTGTTCCCGCGGGAGGTCCTGCTGTTCGCGATCTTCGTCTTGCTCATCGAATTCGCGGCATACATCTCGATGCGGCAGTTCGGCACCTCTCGAGGTTTGCAGGTGACGGGATTACTCGCGGGGATGGCAAATTCGTTCGCGACGGCCGGGGTGATGGCCAGGATGGCCAACCGTTCGCAGGCGGCTCGTAAAGCGGCGGCGAGCGGTCTCATGCTTTCGGTCATTTCGATGATCATCCGAAACGTGGGGCTTGCCTCGATCATCGCCGTCCCGTTGATCTGGTTGCTCGCCGGCCCCGGATTGGCCATGCTGTTACTCGCGGCCGGTCTCTCGATCGTCCTCCTCCGGCGCGGGGCTGAAGGCGAAATCGAGGAAATCGAGATGGACTCCCCGTTTTCGTTTCAGGCGGCGGCCAAGTTCGCGGCCATCTACGTGGCAATCACTGTGGTGTCGGTGCTCGCACAGGAACAGTTCGGCGAGGCGGGCGTGCTCGCGACTGCGTACCTCGGTGGACTCGTTTCCTCCGCTGCCGTGGCCGTCTCGGCCGGTTCGATCTACAATCAGGGCGCCGTAACGACGGAGGTTGGTGCAGGTATGGTGATGCTCGGAATCATGGCCAGCCTGACATCAAAGTGTGTGCTCGTCGAGCTCATCAACGGGAAGATGCGTTGGACGGGGATCGTCCCCATGATCCTCGTCGGTCTCGTCGGTCTCGCCGCCTTTTCCGTTACGTGGTTCGGGATGTTCGGTTAACGCTCGGCGACGTACGAAACGCCACGTGGTGGCGTTGATTCGTACTCCTCTCGCCAGTCGTCGTCGATCCGCCCCCAGTCGCTGCCGCCATCGGTGGTCCGGTAGATCCCACGGGTCGTACCGGCGAACCACTCGCCACCCACTTCACCCGCCGCGACGACGTGCCGGTATACACCCTCGCCCATTGGTAACTCCGTGTGATCGAGCCGTTCCCATGGTTCTCCATCGGTCCGGCGGTAAACGTACGCCTCTGGGGGATCCCCATGATGGGCGTAGTGGGCACTCTGGGCCGAGGAGACCAGCACCCGATCGGGATCCACCGCGTCCGGCGCCAATCCCCACACATAGCGATGCTGCAGGCCGTCCTGCGGGTGCGTCCACGTTTCACCGGCGTCCTCGCTTTGCGCGTACCCGTCGCCAGCCGCGAGGTAGACGCGCCCGGTGGCCGCTTCGTGGGTTGCAAGCCAGTGTGGGTCCCGCCGCGATCCCGCTGGCCGGTCGACGAACGTCTCACCTCCATCCGGAGAGACGATCGTGGCACCCGCTTCGATCCCGATATAAAGGCGGTCGGGATCGTTCGGATCGATCGCCAGACACCGCACGTGATCCGTGTGGGGTCGGGGCGGGAATGCCCACTCCCCTTCGGACGGAACGTCCCGCAGACCGGGCAGATGTGACCAGGTGTCCCCGCCATCAGTCGACCGGTACAGATGACTCGGCTCGGTGCCGGCGTAGAGCACCTCCGGATCCGAAGGATGGATCGCCATACTCGTCACCGCATCGGATCCGATCCCGTCAGCACCGACCCGTTCGAAGGTCGCTCCGCCGTCGCGGCTCCGGTGTAACCCGTCCTCGAAGCTACCGACGAACACGCGTTCCGGGCGTCTCCCGTCGCCCAGGACACACTGCAATCGGGGGGCGGGCGAGGTCCGATCGTGGTTCCACCCTTCCTCCCCGCGATAGAGTCGTTCAAGCCAGCGGTCGTATGCGACGTAGAGTCGACCCATATCCCACCCACGGGGCGCGCGCAACCAAACTGTTGCCCCTGGACCGCCGTGGGTTTAAGTCACGGAGGGCAGCCAGGAGTGGTGCAATGGAGGTGATACCAATGAGCTTCAGTGTGGAATATAACGGCGATCGGTTCAGCGGCTCGATTTCCTACGAAGGTAGCCGCTTCTGAGGTCGCCTTTGGTCGCGGTAACGACTGAAAACACGTCACCGTGCGCGCGGTGACGGAAAATATCTTTACCCAAATGTGGCTGTACGACATCGATCGATCCGACGACACTGATCCGACCCTGGCGAGGATGCCTCCCTGGAAAGCGACAGCGCTCGTGATAGCCGGGGCGATCGTGGCCATCCCCTGCCTGTTGGCACCCGGTTTGTTCCTCGGTGGCACATCGGAGGCGCCGTTGGTAGCCCCTGCACTTGGGTTCGGTCTCGCGATCGTTAGTTTTCCCCTGCTTGCACACCTTGCGGGAGTGCCTCCCGGTGTGCTTTTCATTCGTTTACCGACCCACAACACCGGGCGATGGGTGCTTGTCGGGGTTGGGCTGGTTGGGACCGTCGTCGTGACGGTCGGTTTACTCGGTAGTGGCTCGTACGTTGTCCGGGTAGACCTGCCGGGACACGTGTTGTTCGCCCTGTCCGTCGGGCTCCTCGTCGGCCTGTGGACGGGAACGGTCGAGGAGATCCTGCTTCGCGGATATCTCCTGTCCGTGGTCGGACACCGATGGCACTGGCCGGGCGCGGTCGCGTTATCGGCGATACTCTTTGGCCTCCTCCATCACGGTGCGGCGACGGACCTCATGGGAAAACTGGCCTATATGGTCGTCACGACGCTGGCAGGGGCGTTCTTCGGGCTGGTAACGATACGGACGGGGAATGTCTGGAATGCGGTCGCCCTCCACGGGACCTGGAACGCCGCGTTTCATCCGTCCGTCATTCGGCTTGAGGACGTTTGCGATGCGGCAGATGCACTGCTGGGCTACGCTCCGCCACCCGATCACGTCCTTCTCGGGGGGAGCGTAACGGCGCCCACCGAGTCACCGATTGTAGCCGTTCTGTTCGGGATTGCGGGAGTCGTCGCCCTCCATCACTGGTACGGTCCGGGGAGTGATTCCTGAACAGGACCGGCCGATCATACCATGTATACCATCGAAACACGAAACCTGACGAAGCGGTTCGAGCAAAAGACTGCGGTCGAGGGATTGACACTGCAGGTCGAAGCCGGGGAAGTATATGGCTTCCTCGGGCCCAATGGCGCGGGTAAATCGACGACCATTGCGATGTTGCTCGATTACGTACGGCCCACAAGCGGGGATGTGACCATCGCTGGTTGTGACGCACGGACGGAACAGCGGGAGCTCCGACGGCGAGTCGGAGTCGTTCCGGAACGTTGTCAGCTGGCCCGGCGAGCCACTGCACGGGAACACCTTCGATTTGCCGTGCGATCTCACGAAACGAGCGATGAGCCCCGAAAGTTACTGGCTCGGACCGGTCTGGGCCATGCAGCCGACGAACCCGTCCGGACCTTCTCTACGGGGATGGCACAGCGACTCCGGCTGGCCATGGCGCTTGTCGGTGATCCTGCCGTGCTTTTGCTGGATGAACCCGCCAGTGGGCTCGACCCGACCGGCCAGCGAGAACTCCGTGAGTTGTTGCGAGCGGAGGCGATGAACGGGACGACGGTCTTTTTCTCGAGTCATCACCTCGACCAGGTAGCGGCGATCGCCGATCGGATCGGCATGCTCGTCGACGGTCGACTCGAGGCCGAAGGGACGCCGGCGGAGCTCGGGGACAGCGGCGTGGGCGGTGTCCGGATCGAGGCCCGCGATTGGAAACAAGAGTGGTCCCCATCACTGGCCGACCTTCCGGGGGTCGCCTCCATCTCGATCGACTCCACACGGCAGGGCGAGCGGCTGGACATCGAGCTGCAAGACGAGGCCGGCAAACCTGCGGCGATCGATTTCGTCACCGATCGGACCAGAGTCGACTCGATTACCGAAGACGAGTCTGGGTTGGCAACTACTTTTGCTCGCGTTACGGGGGCCGACCGATGCAAGTGACCACCTTCGCCCGCCGTGAACTCAAGCTGGTCTTCAGATCTCCCGGCTTCCGCCTGACTGGCCTGCTTCTGGCGGGCGTGATGACGTTGCTGGTCTTGCTCCCGGCGGTAGCCTTCGACGATCCGGCTCCGGATCTCGGCGCTGCCTTTCTGTTGGGTCCGGCTACTGACATTCTCTTGCCGCTGATCGCGATCGTGTTCGGGCACGTGGCCATCGTTGGGCGACGGGAAACCGGCGCGATCAATGGGCTGCTCGGGATGCCCTATACCAGGGCGGACATCATCTATGGTGCCGCTCTCGGGCGCTCGATGGCTATTGCAGGCATGTCGATCGCGGCGGCCGTTCCTGCAGTAATCGCGATCACGGTCGTATACGGGATCCCCCCAATCGGTTCAGTGTTGGCGTTCACGGTCACCACCGCCGTTGCAGGCGGCGTGTATACGACCGTCTCGGTCGGGGTATCCGGGATCGTGCGCACGCGGATCCGTGCGCTCGGAGCGTTGCTCGCCGGGTTCGTCATCGCCCACGCGCTGTGGGATGGTATCGTTGACGGCGTCGTGTCGCTCGTCGAGGGGGCGAACACCGACCCGTGGTGGGCGCGTGTCGCCCGGGAAACTAACCCGCTGGGGGCGTACGGACGGTTGGCCGACGCAGTGCTGCCGGCGGCACCACACGTCGACCTGGCTGTCGAGGGCGGGGATGTCGCCGCCGAACAGGGCGAACTCGTGGGGGTCGATCCGACTGCCGGTGATGTCGTCATCCCGGTCCTCGTCCTGGTCATCTGGCTGGTCGCTTTCCTTGCGCTGGCTCGATGGCGCTTCGCGCGGGTCGACCTGAAATAGCGCCTAATCGTCTCCGGGGATGGGAACCGGTTCGTCCCGATCACCGCGCGGTCCCTCGAGGTCGATGGCGGGAAGGAGATCCCGTAGGTACCGGCCCGTGTGCGATTCGTCGGTCCGGGCCAGTTCCTCGGGGGTGCCCGTTGCCACGATGTCGCCACCGGCTTCACCACCCTCGGGTCCAAGGTCGATGACGTGGTCTGCGTTCTTGACGAGATCAAGCTCGTGTTCGACGACGACCACCGTGTTTCCTTTCTCGACAAGTCGCTGTAACACCTCGATGAGTTTGCGTTCGTCGGCGGAGTGTAACCCGGTCGTCGGTTCGTCGAGCAAATACAGCGTCTCGCCGCTGTGGCGCTTGCCGAGTTCCTCGGCCAGTTTCACCCGTTGGGCCTCTCCCCCGGAGAGCGTCGTCGAGGGTTGTCCCAGTCGCATGTACCCAAGCCCCACGTCCGAGAGCAACTGGAGGTGTCGGACGATTCGGGTGTCATGAGAGAAAAATTCCAGGGATTCGTCGACGGTCATGTCAAGCACCTCTGCGATGGTTTTGCCCTGGTATCTGACCTCGAGCGTTTCGCTGTTGTACCGCGCCCCATCGCACTCTTCGCACGGGACGTGGACGTCGGAGAGGAAGTTCATCTCGATGGTGACGGTACCCTGCCCGCCACACGCCTCGCACCGCCCTCCCTTGACGTTGAACGAGAACCGTCCTTTCTTGTATCCCCGACGCTGGGCGAGTTTGGTTTCGGCGAACAGCTGCCTGATGTGATCGAAAACGCCGGTGTACGTGGCGGGGTTCGAGCGTGGCGTGCGACCGATTGGGGACTGGTCGATGAGTCGCGCGGTTTCGATTTGGTCGATTCCCTCGATCGTGTCGTGTTCGCCGGGTGAGACGCTCGTGTTGTTGTGCATCTCCCGGGCGAGGGACTTGTAGAGGATCTCGTGCATGAGCGTCGACTTCCCACTTCCGGACACGCCCGTGATGGCGACGAAACAGCCCAGTGGCACGTCTACGTCCAGGTCTCTGAGGTTGTGTTGACGAGCACCTCGGATGACGAATTCCCCGGTTCGCTCCCGGCGTCCCTCCGGGACTGGGATTTTGCGGCGGCCTGCCAGGTAGTCCCCCGTGACCGAGTCGTTACACGCCATCACATCATCGACAGTCCCGCTGACGACTACCTCGCCACCACGCTTGCCGGGACCCGGTCCGAGGTCGACGACGTGGTCCGCCCGGCGCATCGTTTCATCGTCGTGTTCGACCACGATCAGGGTGTTCCCCAGGTCCCGGAGTTCGCACAACGTGTTCAACAGCCGATCGTTGTCCCGCTGGTGCAAGCCGATCGACGGTTCATCGAGGACGTACAGCACTCCAACGAGGCCGGCACCGATTTGCGTAGCGAGCCGGATTCGCTGGCTCTCCCCACCCGACAACGTCGATGCTTCCCGATCCAGGGTCAGATAATCCAGCCCGACCTCGGCCATGAACCCCAGCCTGCCACGGATCTCCTTGAGAATTTCCTCGGCGATCTGTCGGTTCCGCGGGCTCATCCCGGCTTCCATTCCCTCGAAGTGTTCGAGGGCGTCGCCGACGCTCATTCGGTTGACGTCGGTGATACTCGTCCCGTCGACGAGCACCTCCCGACTTTCCGGTTTGAGGCGCGTTCCGTCGCAGGCCGGACACGTCGTGGTGCTCATGTAATCCTCGATGTGATCGCGCGTGCCACTGCTGTCCGTCTCGACGTACCGGCGCTGCAGGTTCGGGATGACGCCCTCGAACGGTTTCCGTTTTCGACGGCTCCCTCGCCGGAACTCGACGGGTTCCGATGTCCCCCAGAGGAACGCTTCCTGTAGCTCGGAATCGAGTCGTTCGAACGGGGTGTTTACGTCGACGCCGAAGTGTGCGGCCACCCCGTCAATCCGGGTACGGTAATACGACCGGCGGTAACTCCACGGCTCGAACACTTCCTTGAGTGGCTTGCTCGGGTCCTGAATGACGAGATCCTCGGTGACTTCCTTGGTAACCCCGATCCCGTCACATTCCGGGCAGGCGCCGTGGGGGCTGTTGAACGAGAAGCTGCGGGTCTCGATCTCCGAGAGGTCGATCCCGCAATGCGTGCATGCGAGCTCCTCTGAGAATTCGACCAGCAGGCGGCCGCTCTCCTCCTCGGTCCCCAGGTCCCCAGTACTCCGACTCTCGGTTCCGAAGGGAACGTCCCCCGGTGGGTCCGGGAGGATCAGCTTGAGCACGCCGTCGGCCTCCGCCAGCACAGTCTCCACGCTATCTGCCAGCCGGCTCCGATCGTCGGGGTCGATCGCGATCCGATCGACGATCACGTCGATCGTGTGATCGTAGTTCTCGTCGAGGTCCGGCCGGTCAACGGTGAGATCGATTTCCTCCCCGTCTACTTCCACGCGGCTGTATCCGCGTGCGACGAGATCGCCGAGCAGGTCCTCGAAGGCCCCCTTCTGGTCGCGAACGATCGGTGCAGCGATTTTCGCCCGGGTCCCGTCCGGTAGCTCGAGAATACGATCGACCATCTGGCCAGCACTCTGCTCGCCGACCTCCCGTTTACACTCGGGACAGTGCGGCGTCCCCACGCGCGCGTAAAGCAGTCGGAGGTAATCGTGTAATTCGGTCACGGTTCCGACGGTCGAACGCGGGTTGTTCGCTGCGTTCTTCTGGTCGATGGAGATCGCGGGTGAAAGCCCCTCGACCGCCTCTACTTTCGGCTTGTCCATCTGCCCCAGAAAGTTGCGGGCGTAGGCTGACAGGCTCTCGATATATCGTCGCTGACCTTCGGCGTAGATCGTCTCGAACGCCAGGGTGGACTTGCCCGATCCGGACAGCCCAGTGACGACGGTCAGTTCGTCGCGCGGTATGGTCACGTCGAGGTCCTTCAGGTTGTGCTCGGCTGCCCCGCGAACCTCGATCGCGTCCCTCCTCATCGAAGTCGTATCCGGGTTCGATCGGTGAAATGCTATCGGTTTCGGCGGCGGAGATCAGTCGTTGGTCGTCGGTTCCTCAGTCCCTTCCGTCCGCTCGACCGACTGCCCGACGGTGGCTTTGGCGTCGGTCTCCGGTTCGTCGATCACTTCCTGGAGCCACGTCCCTCGCATGAACCAGGCTGCCGTCACGATGGTGGCGACGAAGTAGGAGAGTGCGACCGCCCACCAGACGCCGTGAACGCCGAGGTCGGTCCAGAGCAACAGCCCGTAGGCCAGAGGCAACCGGAGGATCCACAGTTCGAAGATCGAGAACACCATCGCCGCCCTCGTACTGCCGCTCCCTCTGATCCCCCCGAGGAGCATCTGAAAGACACCCAGGGCCAAATACGTCGGCCCGGCGATCCAGATGTAGGCTGCACCGTACCCGATCACCACCGCTTGATTCCCGCCCGCGTCCGGGTCAAGGAAGAAGCCGACGATCGGTTCGGCGTACGGGTAGGCCAGCGCGATCGTCACAGCAAACACGGCAAAGATCACCCCGGAGCTCATGTAGACCGCCCGCTTCGCTCGATCGTACTGCTGGGCCCCGATGTTCTGGCCAACTACCGTCTCGGTTCCCCGCGCGAGCCCCAGGGCGGGCATGAACAGGAGCGATGATAGCCGGTGGATGATCCCCCAGGCCGCAACGGCGTCGTCGCCGGCGATCGCCAGGATGACAGTCATTACCGCCAGCCCCAACGACCGGGTTCCGAGCTCGACAGCGGACGGCGCTCCAATCCGAAGAATGTCCGTGACCGTCTCCCGGTCGAGCCACAGATCGGACAATGTGGGTTGAATCCCGATCTGCCCGGAGAACAGCAACCACACCCCGACTAGCGCGGCGAAGCCGCGGGCGATCACGGTCGCAATCGCTGCGCCTTCCACGCCCCAGCCGGCAAAACCGGTCGCGGCAAAGAGGGATGCTTCCAGGTCGGTGGCCCCCACCCAGGCGAACACCGGATTGTTCTCGAATCCGAGGATGAAGAACGGATCGATGACGACGTTGATCGTGACGCTGATGGCCATCAGGTAAAGCGGGGTGCGCGTATCGCCCCACCCCCGGCAGACGGCATCGAAGAGGAAAAACCAGAAGACCAATGACATCCCGAGGAACATGATTCGCGTGTACCCGACCGCCATCTCGTAGGGTGCCGTCTCCGGGGTCGCGCCGACCAGATCGACGAGAATGGGGGCGACGGCGTAGCCAATGACGGCCAGCGCGATGGACACCAACGTGACGAATGCGAACGTCTGGCCGGCCACGTGGTGGCTCTTCTCGAAATTGTCCGCTCCCTTATGCTGTGCGACCAGCACCGTGCCGGCGATCGTCAGGCCGATCGCCAGACTCACCATGAGGAAAATAATCGCCCAGGCGTAACCCAGCGCGGCCACGGGATCCGGACCCAACCGGCCCACCCAGTAGGTGTCCGCGAGGTTGTAGCCGACCTGAAGCATCTGGCTTCCGACGATCGGCGCGGAGAGGATTAGCAGCGGCTTGAACAGGCCGCCGTCCGTCACGTTGACTGAGCGATCCTTCGGGCCGCTCCCCACGCTTACTCCCCTCGGTCTCGTTCCGCCCACCGATCCA
>SKQO01000070.1 GCA_007118975.1 Halobacteriales archaeon
CCGGACGGGGAGCGCCAAACGGGGGATGGCCGCCGTATCGACCGTCCGGGGAGGCGCGCGCCTCGTGGCGAACGGTTATCGGAATGGATCACCTATGTATTCCAGTTACGCGGATGAGCACGACACCGCATCGGATCGACGAACGCACACGCCCGGGGAATCACACGGGAGGAAGGCATGAGCGACGCAGAACTCACGGCAGCTGACATCGACCTCCCGATCAAACGAACCGATGGGGAGACCCTCGAGGACCGGCTCACGGCGAACGCTTACCACAACATTCTCCCGGCGCGGTATCTCCAGCAGGATGCGGACGGAGAGCTGATAGAAGACCAGGAGGAGCTGTTCGAGCGGGTGGCAAAGAACATCGCGCTGGCGGAAGCCGCCTTCGAAGCGGAACGCCGCGACATCGACGTGACCGTGACGCCAGCCGAGGTAAAGCCCGACCACCCGCGGCGAGACGAACTCGCGGCCGAAGTGTTCGGTGTAGGGACGACGGTCGAGGACGACGTGGAGACGAGCCTCACCCCGGAGAACGTACACAAATTTGCCTACGATACGGTCGTGCCGACGTTGCCGGCAAGCGTGAGAGACCACGTCGAAGACACCGCCGACGAGTTCCAGGAACTGATGGAGCGCCTCTCGTTCACGCCAAATTGTGTGCCACCTGACTCGCTGGTCGCAAGCGAAGGGGGCGTACGCCAGCTAAGCCAGATTCAACCGAGCGATCGCGTGTATGACGACGTCGATGGGGACGCGCGCGTCGAATCGAAATTTGAAAACGGAACGAAACGGGTGATGGAGCTCAAAACCTCACACGGTTACTCGGTCCGGGCGACGCCCGAACATTATTTCCGCGTGATCGATTCGACGGGTGCATACGTCTGGCGACAAGTGAAAGACATCCGAGACGGGGATTATCTAGCACTGCAGCGGAATTTCCTGGATGATGACGCTCCACAAACGTCACTCAAACGGATGCAACCGCTGAGTGACGGTGGCACGGCAGCCGCCGAGGTTGTCCGGGGTCGCCCCAGGGAACCGATTGACGTTCCAACACGGATGACCCCCGCATTTGCAGAGTGGCTGGGACTGTATTACGGTGATGGAACGGCCCGAGAGAGTGGGGTAAGAGTTGCCTTTGATAGTCAAGACCGTGATTTGGTCGATCGATGGGTTGACTTGACCGAGCAACTGTTTGATTTCATCCCGACAACCGGGGATCATAAGGAAGCAAATTGTGTGATCGCCCACGCCAGCCGGCGTGAGCTCTATCGGTTTCTCGATGAAAACGGGCTACTGAAGGCGTCATCAGAAACTGCCGTTATTCCCTCTGTTGTCCTCGAATCGGGCCGATCTGTCATCGCTGCATTCATCCGTGGATTATTTGAAGCCGACGGCACCGTTAGCCAGCGGTCTATCGAACTATACAGCCACAGCGAGGATCTGATCCACCAAGTGCAACTTTTGCTCTTGGGCTTGGGCATCCGAAGTAAACGGAAAGAAAAACGGGATGGCTACCGATTGACGATTCGGAAAAACGTTTGTGGTGAGAGATTCGTCGACAGCGTCGGGTTTATAAGCGAGAGAAAAAAGGAGAGAGCGCAACGGTTCGAAGAGTTCGAGCAGAACGCCACGTCGTGTAAGATTCCGAACCAAGCAGATGCCCTCCTTGAGTGGTATCGAGAAAGTGACCTTGGACACGAAGCGTATCGTGATCTCTCGCAATTCCTGATCGACGGTTCATCGGAGTATGCCCAGGAGATTGGCGAGGATATATTCGAGCGATATCTAGAAAAATATCCCGAACTCGAGGATTCGCCTGTTTATGATCACGTCCAACGTGAACAATTCTATGACGAGGTCATCGAACGGACGGAGATTGGTTCGATGCCAGTTGAAGATATGCATGTTCCCCGGCGAAACACATACGTCGTGGAAGGCTTCGTGAGCCATAACAGCCCAACGCTCATGAACGCCGGCGGCGAGTTACAACAATTATCTGCTTGTTTTGTCATGTCCCCCGATGACGACCTGTCAGATATCCATGAAACCGCCAAGAAAGCCGCGGAAGTATTCCAGAGTGGAGGCGGTGTAGGCTATGGTTTCTGGCAGCTCAGGCCCTATGGCGATACTGTCGGATCTACTGGTGGGATTGCCAGTGGCCCGATAACATTTATGCGCACGTATGACCAGCTCTGCTTCCCGCCTGGAACTGACGTCCTCACGCCGGATGGGCAGCGACCGATCGAAACGCTTCGACCGGGCGAACTCGTCATCGACGAACACGGCGATGGACAGCCAGTCGTCGATACGCTCGAACGAGTTGTCGACGAGGAGATCGTCGAAATCACGCCGGAACGGTTGAATACACCGATTCAGGCGACCCGGGAACACCCGTTCAAGGTCGCGACCGAAGACGGCTTTGAGTGGGTCGATGCGGAGGACCTCAAGGTCGGCGACTACGTCGTCCTCGGCCATAGTCGGGAGGAAAACGGGCTTGCACTGGACACGCCACTCGACCTATCGGAGATTGCGAGCGGCCCCCTCGTCCTCGCGGACGGAGGCATAACGGTCAATCGACAGCATTTCGGGGCTACCAAAGGCCCTCGTCCGACTTCGATCAATCAAGAGGTTCGGACGGACGATTTCGCGACCGTTGCGGGGTGGTATCTGGCCGAAGGGTGTGTCGTCTATCGCCGAGGAATTCCCAGTGAGGTCACCTTCACGCTCAATTACGACGAAGTTGACGCGGCGGGAGAGATATGTGCGGCAATCGATGCCTTCGGCGCGCCGTCCCGTGTCGAACCGGTTCCTGAACGGAATACCCGTATAATCCACGTCGAAAGTTCGAGTTTTGCGCAACTCATCGAGGGCCTCTTCGGAACCGGCTCTGCGGAAAAACGGGTGCCATCCTGCCTCTGGTCCGCCCCGGTGGAAACACAGGCAAAAGCCGTCGAAGCACTGTTTGCTGGCGATGGAAAAATCGAACGACGTGGGAAGAGCCAGCGAGTTCAGCTCCAACTCACGAACGAAGAGATCATCGATTGGGTGTTCCAGGTCGGACTCCGTAGTGGCGTCCAGTTTTCGCGCCATCAAAGAGCACCGGACGGGAAGCTTCCCGTCTACTGGGTGAGTGCGAGCGTAAGCACCGCCATTGGAACCCCACTCGCCTGTCTGTTCGATGAAGTGCCGGAGGACTTCCGCATCACCGACCGGACCAAACAACGCCACGACCGTGAAGTGGTCAAAATCGGAGACGTCGAGACCATTGCGTATGACGGTCCAGTGCACAACGTGGAAGTGGCCGGCACGCACACGTACATCGCCGAGGATCTCGTCGTTCACAATTGTGAGACGATTGCCCAAGGTGGCACCCGTCGTGGCGCCCAGATGGCAGTGATGCGGGTATCCCATCCCGACGTCATCGAGTTCATTCACGCGAAGAACAAGGACGTCTCGCTGGCCCACTGTCTCAAGTTGAACGATCCGGACGATTACACCTATACGACGTTCGGGGAGGCCCTCGAGGAGGCGAGGGAACTGATCGACGAGGACGGACGGGTCCCCAAACATCTCAGGAACGCAGTGGAGGGCCACCTCTCGAATTTTAACATCTCCGTCGGGATCACGGACGCCTTCATGGACGCCCTCGCGGCCGGCGAGGACTACACGTTTACCAATCCCCGAACGGGAGAACCCCACATCGCGACGGCGGAGACCAAGGAGATGTACGAGCGCTACGATCTCGGCGAGTACGTCGAGATCGGCGAGGAACTGTCGGTGCCGGCCGATATTATCTGGGACCGCATCATCGACGGCGCCCACGAAAACGGCGAGCCCGGGGTGATCTATCTCGAACGCGTAAACAAGGAACACTCCTTCGATGTCGAGGAACACCCGGACCACCGGATATTGGCGACAAATCCATGTGGAGAACAGCCGCTCGAGGAGTACGAGGCCTGCAACCTCGGCCACATCAACCTCTCGACGATCGCCGCCGAGGACGCCCCGGACTGGCGGGTGTGGTCGGACCGACATGCCGCATCATACGATACCGAGGCGGCGGCCATCGGTGCGTTCCTCGAGGAGGCCATCGACTGGGAAGAGTTCGACCATCGCATCGAGATGGGAACGCGGTTCCTCGAGAACGTGGTCACGATGTCCGATTTCCCCGTCGACGAGATTTCCGAAACCGTCCGCCAAATGCGCAAAATCGGGCTGGGGATCATGGGCCTCGCACAGCTCTACATCCAGCTCGGCGTGAAGTACGGCAGCGATCCCGCAAACGAAATCGCCGCCCAGTTGATGACCCATATCAACCACGGCGCGAAGTGGAACTCCCACGAACTCGCGGAGGAACGTGGCGTGTTTGGCGAATGGGAGCACTCGAAGTATGCCGATCCAGTTCGGTATCGCGAGTGGTTCGAACACCAGACCGGTCTGGATGCCGACGACTGGGCGGATGGCTTCCCCATCCGGAATCACAATGTGACCACGATCGCCCCCACCGGCACGACCGGCATGGTGGGCAACACGACCGGCGGCTGTGAACCGATCTTCAACGTCGCCTACTACAAGAACGTCTCCGACGACGTCCAGGGCGACGAGATGCTCGTCGAATTCGACGATTACTTCCTCCGGACGCTGGAGGCCAACGACATCGACGTCGAGGCCGTAAAAGAGGAAGCACAAACCCAGATGGCGAACAACGAGTTCGCCGGGATCGACGGCCTTGAACGGGTGCCCGACGCGATCGGCGAGTTGTTCGTGACGACCTCGGACATCACTGCAAAAGAGCACGCGGCGGTTCAGTGTGCGTGCCAGCAAGGAGTGGACAGCGCCATTTCGAAAACTGTCAACGCCCCCAATCACTCCACCCACGACGATGCCCGCGAGGTGTTCGAATTCATCTACGAAAATGGGGGCAAGGGCGTCACGTACTATCGTGATGGGACCCGGACGAAACAGGTGCTGACCACCCGGGCTGACAACACGGAGTTCTCGGAGATGGACGAGGACGAGGCCGCGGCCGCGCTCCTCGAGCAGATCGAGGAAGTCTTTGGCGGCATCGAGGCCTTCACCGCCCACGAGGAAGTGCGTGAGGTGATGGAGGCGGAACTCGAGGCGCTCGGATCCGCACTCGTCGACGCCGACAGCGGCTACGCAAAGCCACGGGATCGACCGGACGTCCTGAACGGCGTCACCCAGCGAATCGAAACCGGATACGGGAAACTCTACGTCAACATCAACGAAGACCAGCACGGCCGACCGTTCGAGTTGTTTGCGACGATCGGCAACTCCGGCGGCTTTACCAACTCGTTCACGGAGGCCCTCGCCAAAACGATCTCGACGGCCCTGCGGGCGGGCGTCGACCCGTGGGAGATCGCGGACGAACTGCAGGGGATTCGCTCACCGAAGGTGGCCTGGGACAAGGGCCAGCAGATCAACTCGGTACCCGACGCGATCGGGACGGCGCTCCAGCGGTATCTGGAAGGAGAGGTCGACATCGCGTACCCCCGCCAGAAGAACCTTACGGAGATCGAAGAGGAACAGCAGGAAGCCGATCAGGTAGAACCCGACGGTGGTAGTGCGGTGAGCCCACCGAATGCCGACGCCGGGGAGGCGGACGCGATGGACGACCTGCTCGCGGCGGGGGAAAGCCCGGAGTGCCCGGAGTGTGGGTCGCTGTCGCTTCACTACTCGGAGGGATGCAAGACCTGTCATTCCTGCGGCTGGTCGGAGTGTTGAGCCCACCGGGTGTATGACCTCGAGCGACGCCGGTTCGGAACCATGCGGCGGCCCTCGATGCCCAGCGTGTGGCGAACCGATGCGGACCCGCCACTGCAAATACGTCTGTCCGAACCACGGGGTCGTGTTCGACTGCTCGGACCCGTTTTGCTGATTTGCGATGGTTGATCGTGACGTCGTCTTGCTCGGGGTCGAACTCCTCAAGCGACTGGAAGACCCGGAGATCTCCCTGGCGGACGTGATGGACCGGCTCGAGACGATCACGGCCGAGCCTCAGCTCCAACGGTCGATCATCGAGGAGGCCGAACAGGCGGGAGTGCTGACGGTCGATCGGGACACCGCCACGGTTCAAACGCACTCGCACGAGTTCGTGGGCTTTGCTTCCGATGTCATCACGAAGGAGGGATCGTTTACGTGCCGTAACTGCGGTCGGTCGCTCTCGACGGGCTATTTTATCCACCTCAAGCCCGACGAAATCGGCCCGTTCGGCTCGACCTGCATCAGGAAAGTCACCGGCCGCGAGTGAACGGGTGAAAGCTCAGCCGGCTGCTGGGTCGTCCGTGATCGAGAGAGCGGTGCGTGGAGTACTCGTTCGGATTTCATCACACCCCCGCCAGACGTTCCGACCCCTCGATCTGTTCGTTCGACCGGGTGACGGACAGATTCAGTGGCTCGTCGGCATCCGGCCGGATTCTGGCCGTTCCGCGCTCCCCGTTCACGACGAGCTCCTCGCGATTTGTCCGCTTGGGGAAACGCGATATGATCGTCGAGGCGATACTATAGGGTTTTCCCGCGTCGGTCGAGGGTGTAACGTCGTCCCTGACGATCACCGTTCCGGCGTGGTCGAGTACGATCTCCCGCTCCAGAGTGGAAAGTCCGGCTTCGTTGGGGTGACAATCGGTAATGTCGGTCCGGATTCGATCCCCGGTGGGGGCGGCCCGTGGTCGACCATCGATGTGGCGTGTTCGCGGCGGTTTTCCTGCTCGGCGTCGCTGACGAGAGAATCATCTAAAATAAGTGTTGAAGGGGTCTCAACAAGGGGCTGTCCTATACGGGAAATATTTCGTTCGTTACTCATGGGTGCCCACCTCGGTTGCGAGAAGGTCCTCTATGTCGTCTTCTGAAGATGGACGTAATCTGTCAAAAGCTCCCTTGGGCGTCTCCAGATTGTCCCAGTCGAGGCTCATGTGTGGTCGCTCCTCGTTGTAGAACGTAAGGAACGCATCCACCGATCCGAGCCGCCAGCGATGCTTATCGTACGTCTGGTAGAATCGCTCGATCTTGCCGTTTGACTGCGGTCGTCCGACTTTCCCGAGCGTATGCATGATGTCGTTGTCATGGAGGTAGCCTTCGAAATCGTGGTCGAGACAGGGTCGATCATCCTGATGCGTGTTGACGAACTCCGAGCCGTGATCGGTGATGACCTCAAGGATCGGGACCGGGCACTCCCACTGCTCACAGACGCTATCTAACAGCTCGACAATGGCGGCTGCGGAACTGCTGTCGGTCTCGATCAGGTCGAAGACGTAGCGAGACGCGTCGTCCTCGACCGCCAGGACGTGATCGTCGCGGTTGTTTCGGTACCAGTCCATATGGACGGTCACACCAGCGTACTTCCGCTCGAAGCGCACCCACGGCCGCCTTCTGCCCTGTTTGTTGGGATTCTCAGTCACGCGTTCGAACTCCTCCAAGATTGCATGGACTCGGTTGGTCGCGATGCTGAGATCGTCCCGAACACGGAGGACGTGGCTGATGGCGTCTGCCCCAGCTCCGAGGTGCTGATGCAGGTCGAGAATGCGTTCTTCGAGATCGTCCGGAAACTCGGCATACGGCTTTCGACCAGGCGTGTCCAGGTCCGGGATCTCACCGCTCTCCCGGTACTGTTTGGCGAGTTGCTGGACCCGTCGCCGACTGATGTCGAACTGTTCGGCAACATATCCGGTGTCCATCTCGTGATCGACAACCCGCTGACAGATCCGGGTAACATCGTCCTGGTCAAGCTTCACTTCGCCGGGTCGATGGGCGGGGAGATAATGCCGACGAAATCTTTGGCGTATTCCACAGGTCTCAACAAGGGGCGAAACAGCCTTATGGCGGGGCGAGCGAGAGTCTCTCAAGCGTATGCTCGTCGAGGAGGACCGGACGCGAATTCCGCACACGAACAAACAGCTCGCCCGCGGCTTCCTCGGCCTTGCTATGGGCGGGACCACGGCAATTCTGCTCGGACTGTCGGCGCATCTCTTGCGGGCGCCGCTCGCGATCGAACTTACCCTCGGCGTTTTCGCGGCGTTGGCACTCGTCTTCGCGATTCTGATGCCCGTCTGGTACTGGTTCGTCCAGCCCTTTCGTGGTTGAGCAAGCCAGAAATAATGGGAGACAGACCGCGCCAGCCTTCGCTCAACCGTAACGACTAACACCGGTGTCAGTCATTCAATTTCTCAGTGAGCGGCATCAGGTATGCCAGGAGATGACGAGGACGACGGCGGACTCGAGGACATTCGGGCGGACGATGAGTACGCGATTCTGCAGATGTTTCTCACCTACGGGCGGGGCAAGCTGTTCATCTTCACGCTCGGGGCGGTGGCTACGGTGCTCTCGCGCGCGATGGAGCTTGTCCCCGCGTACATTCTGGCCGTTGCCATCGACAGCCTGTTTTTCGACGAGGAGGCGTTTGCCATCTAGGGACTTCCGGTCGCATGGCTTCCGGCCGATCCGGCCGAACAGCTCGTTCTGGCGCTGGTCCTACTCTCGGGAGCCTACCTCACACAGGCGTTCATGAGCTGGTTGAACGACTGGTGTTGGAGCAACTTCGCTATCCATTTTCAGCACGAGGTTCGGGTCGATACCTACGACGCGATGCAGCGACGAGGAATGGGCTTTTTCGACGACAAACAGACCGGGGAGATCATGTCGGTCTTGAACAACGACGTGAACCAGCTCGAGAACTTCCTCACAGGAACGTTCAACCAGGCGATCCGGATCATCGTCCGCGTCGGCGGTATGGGTGCGGTCATGTTAATGATCAACTGGCGGCTTGGCATCGTTCCGACCCTCGCGATTCCGATCCTGGCGGTGGCGAGTTACTCGTTTTACCGCATCATCAGGCCGAAATATCGGGAGGTCCGCTCGGCAGTCGGGAGTCTGAACTCCCGGTTGGAGAATAATATCGGCGGGCTGATGGTTATCAAAGCGTACACCCGCGAGGACTTCGAGGCCGAGCGCGTCGAGGAGGCATCCGGGGAGTACCGGGATACTAACTGGGACGCGATTACGACCCGCATCATCTTCTTCCCGACGCTCCAGACGATCACCCATGCGGGCTACGTGGCGACCTTCCTCATCGGCGGTTGGTGGGTAATGTTCGGCTCGCCACACCCGTTCTTCCAGGGAACCATGACCGCGGGGACGCTGGTGATGTTCCTCTCGTACACCAACCGGTTTATTTACCCGATGCGGCAGTTCGGACAGATCCTCAACGACTACAGCTACGCGGAGGCGGCCGGCGAGCGGATCTACGGATTGCTCGATTCCGAGCCCGCGATCCAGGCCCATGCGGATACGGTCGAGCTCGATACCATCCGCGGGGACGTGAGCTACGAGAACGTCTATTTCAGCTACGAGACCAACGAAGAACAACCCGAGACTGTGATTAAAGACATCTCCTTCCGTGCGGAGAGCGGCCAGTACATTGGCCTCGTCGGCCCGACTGGCGCCGGAAAATCCACGCTCATGAAACTCCTGATGCGGATGTACGATGCCGACAGCGGGTCGATCCGCATCGACGGTGTCGATATTAGCGATCTCCATCCCCAGCAACTCCGCGATGCGATCAGCTACGTCGCCCAGGAACCGTATCTCTTCTACGGGACCGTTCGCGAGAATATCGCCTACGGGGTCGACGACATCGACGAAGAGCAGATCGAGCGCGCGGCCCGGCGTGCGGGTGCACACGAATTCATTCGTGACCTGCCCCACGGATACGAGACCATGGTCGGCGAACGTGGCGTGAAACTCTCCGGTGGACAGCGCCAGCGAATCTCGATCGCTCGGGCGATCCTCGAGGATCCGGAGATCCTCATCCTCGACGAGGCAACAAGCCACGTCGACAACGAGACGGAGGCGGTTATCCAGAACAGCCTGGAGGATCTCATCGCAGACAGGACGACCTTTGCGATCGCCCACCGGCTCTCGACCGTTCGCAACGCGGACACCATCCTTGTCCTCGACGAGGGCGAACTCGTGGAGACGGGGACCCACGAGGAGCTCCTGGAAGAGGACGGCCTCTATGCTACTCTGTGGAGCGTGCAGGTCGGTGAGGTAGACGAGTTGCCCGAAGAGTTCCTCGAGCGGGCACAGCGGGCATACGGAATCAATCTCGATTGACGGCGTGGCATCGGTGAGCGTACGTCGGTGATCGGCGAAAAACAGCGCCAGTGCCGCCCCCGGAAGCGAACCTTTTTCGAGCGCCGGGTTTGTGTCGGCATATGGCCTCGGCCGGGGACGAATCCCAGGAATCCCACGAGCAAATGATGCGTGCAACGTATCGAGCCTTGTGCGCACACGGGTTCGCGAATCTCACGATGCAGGACATCGCAGACGAGATGGGAAAGTCCCGGACGTTGCTGCACTATCACTACGATACCAAAGACGAGTTGCTGAACGCGTATCTCGACCGGATGATCGGCTGGTTGGGTGACCGACTCGCGGCCTCGGAGACGGAACACCCCGTCGATCGGTTGGCGGAGTACATCCACTTTTTCGTGATCGATCCGGATGAGGAGGCCCAGAGTTTTGCACGCGCGATCATCGAAATGCGGTTGCAGGCGGTCCACAACGAGACATTCCGGGAGAAGCTCACGAACCACTATGAAGAGAACGTCGCCGCGGTTGCGGGTATTATCGAAGATGGCATCGAGTCCGGGATGTTCCAGGAAGTCGACCCATCAGCAGCTGGGGAGGCGATCTACACCGCGATGGTCGGCGCCCGGAGTTACCAGATCACCCTCGATGCGGGAGACGCCACCGCCCGCATGGCGGCCCAGATATGGGGTACAAGCCAGTTGTGTCTGTTCACCGAATCTGCACGGGAGTACTGCGAGTCGCCCGCGTTTCCGTCAGAAGAGTTTCCGTCGCTCGAGAAGTGAGGTCACTCTTCCTCGCGCGCTTCGATTGTCTCCGCCAGCGTCTTGACGACTCTCGCTTGCTGTTCGAGGAGTTCCTGTTGGCGAGCAAGGTTGTCCTCGAGGTCCCTGACGTACGCTGAGAGTTCCTCGGAGTCGACCGCCGCGTGAGGAGCCTCCGACTGACTCTTCGTCGAATCGTGTGTGGCTTCCTCGGGGCCTCCCGGCCACGTGATCTCGGCTGGAACTGTTTCTTCTTCCTGGCCGGTCTCGATCGGCTCCACGGCGTCGTCGAGGTCGAACCCGATCGTCTCCGTTGCCCCCTCATCCCGCTCTGGCGCACGATCCTGGAACTGCTCTTCGAGAGCCCCAACATCGTCGACTTCGAAGTACTCGAACAGGGCACCGGTGAGCTCGTGTTTGACCTCCGCAGCCCGGTCGTTCGGTGCCTTGACTCGCTGGGCCGCCGCGCGCGTATACAGCACGATCTGGGTCGCGACGCTCCCATCCTCGAACTCCAGGCCGGTGAACTCGTCGAAGGGGTACTGCTCGTATTCCTGATCCCACAGCGCCGAGCCGACATGTAACACCACCCGGTGGCTCGTGATCACGACAGTCATCTCGTTGAACCGGAACACCCGTCGTACAGCCTCGTCGGGTTCTGTCACGCCGGCGGCATTCATCACGCCTGCGAGCAAGTAGTGGAGGACACTATCAAGGACGCCCGCGGGCAACGACATCGTCTTCGTGTCCTCGATGGGGTACTCGTACCGGATTTTTACCTTCCGACGTCCTTCCGAGAGCGTGAGCCGACTCGCTTCGTGACGAAAATCCTCGACGGATTCGTCGCTGATGAGCCCCTCCGCCCGATAGAGGAGGCATCTCGTCGGCGTGACCACCAACTTGTCCTCCCCGGAAAGGTTGACGGTTGCGACGACTTCCTCGTCGTCCAACCTGGATTCGACGAGTTCGGGCTGGACCATAGGCGATACCACCAACCTGGTCGGCATAAACCCGACGACACATTGGCTGGACTGGAAGTCGCCCCGAAAATATCCGTACTCGGGGCGATCCGAAAGCAGCGCAGTATCCCCCAGCTGTCGACGGCGGAGCCACGGTCTCCCCCGGCACTGCCTAACCCCATCCGGGTTACAGCGTACCTAACCTGGGCCGTCAGTCCGATGTACCCGTTAGCATCCCTACACTGACGGCACTCGCGGATCGAGACACTGGGAAACCATGGACGAGCGACCGACAGGCCCCACAGCGCACGGGGTCGGGGGAAGATGGTACTGGGTCGTTGGCGGTGCCGTCGGGGGGCTCGCCGGATCGTTGTTGTTCCTCGTGGTTCTGTGGTTAGCCGATCCGACCATCGTTACGGAAGCGATCCCGGCCATCTACGGCCTCGAACCTGGAATGACCGGGTGGTGGTTCCATGTCGGCCACGGTATCATTCTCGGCGTCGTCTTCGGCTTTATCGTGAGTCGTGAGATCGTTCTCGGAACGTTGTCGGCCGACGCCGAGTCTGCAATCGTCGGCGATCTGGGCCTGAGCGCCCGGATGAGTCTCGCCGGCATGGTGTATGGCCTCGCGATCTGGGCGTTTTTACCGTTGATCGTCTTGCCCGCGTGGACGACGATCGCTGGCGCCGGGACGGCCGCCTTTCCCGCTACGGCGGTCGAAAGCCTGCTCGGTCACCTGCTCTACGGCCTCTTGCTAGGTTTGTTGTATGCGTTGATCGTCGACGTCGAGCCCGCCGCGCAGGCGACCGACGCACCGTTTGAGGAAGCCGATCCAGGGTAGGGTTCGCCATGCATTGGGGACCTCCGGAGATGGGAACGTTCAAGGCCGACCCGCGGGTATTCAATTATAGCCCGGGTGGCTTAGCTGGACATAGCGCCGCACTCATAGGGTATCGAGCTTCGGTGCGGCACGAACGCACATGTCCCCTCCGAGGATGGCCGAACCTCATCACCTGGGACATGCGGAGATCGAGGGTTCAAAGCCCTCCCCGGGCACTAATCAATCCCTTTACAACACACTATACTTACATGAGTCGGCCGCTTCCGGGAGGGGTGCGGCATGACGGCCTCGGACCTCGACCTGATCCGGGGCTATCTCGCGGATCACTCGGACGCGGACGTTCGCGAGGTTCTCGATGCGCTGGATCTGACACCAACCGCCGCAAGACGGGCTGCCGTCGAAACGGTCAAATCCAACGTCCCGACCGGTGGAGAAGGCTATTCTCGGGACGAAAACCCCAGCCTCGAGGCTGATAGAGCGGCTTCTCCTGAGCCCCAATTCCACACCTGGGGCGATGTCGACTTTTCGAGTACTGAGTCTGATACGTACCCTCCGGAGTTGCTTGGGCGCGAACGGTGGATGGGGCGCCTGGAAGGGACCAAAACCACGTTCGCACCGTGGGCCGATCGCGACCACACCGAGACGGACGTCGGCGAGGATGTCCGCTACAAGTGGGGCTACCTGAAAACTGGGTTGACGGGGAGGCCGTCGCGATGGCCACAGCTGACCCGCGTATTGATGGTCGTGTGTTCATTCAACTCGAGGACGATCGATATACCCACGTCGACGGCGACGATGTCCGGTGTCCCGAGACGGGTGAGGTACACCCCGCGTTTATCCCCGTATTGGAACATCTCGGCCTAACCTACGCCGACATTTCGACATCCGGGAGCGTGGTTCACGCCCACTATACGGGCGAGCTCCCGATCGACGGCAAAACACAGGCAACCATTGAGTTAGATACCGAACCGTGGGGCGCCAACGACACCGCACCCTCAGTCGAGTTTCACGCTGGTAAGCGCCTTTGCGTGACCACAGGCGAGCATGTCGATGGAACGCCCTTGGACCTCTCGGAGTGGGACCACGACGCACTGCGAGCGATCCTGGAGGCTCACGGCTACAATGACCGGGAACCCGTGTCGCACGATACCGACCGAGAGCGCCAGAAATCGAGGCCCACGAACCCACGGCGACCGAACGGGCCGAAATGATCGGTGATATCCGGGACATCCTGAAAGCCGTCGACCGGCTCCGTCCACACGATCTACCGCTTCAGTCGCGACAGACCGGCGAGGATTCGACTGGGTGGGAAACGTGGGCACCGAGTTACCGCACCAGCGAAAGCGGGGAGAGCGTTCACCGGCCACCTACCGAGGCCGTGTTTCACGACCACAAAGAAGGTGAATCGTTCGGACTACTCGGGCTGTTCGCCGCCGAACAGGGGATTACCTCGAAGCCGTGGGACCGTCTCGAAGGTTCCGACTTGTGGGAGGCCGTCGACGCCGCCCGCGAGGCTGGGGCGCCCATTCCGCACTTTGACGCGAACGGCGACAGTCCGCGTGGTGAACCGGTTGCTGCCCTCCCGCTGGCCCGCCTGGACGCGATGGATGAAACCAGCCGGCGCCACGAACTTGCAAAACGCGGGGTGGAAATTCCGACGACCGAGGATGCACGTCAGCGCCTCGAGGACGGTATCTTTCGAGAGTTGCGGGTCGGTAATCACACGGTCATCGACGCATCCACGGCGCTCGGAAAGACCGGCACGGTGTCGCGGACCCCTTGGATGCGGTATTCAGACGTCACTGGCGAGCAACCAGTCGTACACTTACATCGAACCCGTGAAGCGCGAGATCAGGCAGCCGAACAGAGACGAAAAGCGGGGGTGCAAACGAGAGTACTGAAAGGCCGAACCGAACTGGGCCACGTGGCAGCCGGTGACCACGACCCGCCGGAGGACGCCGACGCCGAACCGCCCGAGCCTGTTGTCACCGTCGACGGGCAGCCTGCCTCCGAGTGGATGGATGAGATGTGCGACCGTCGGGGGCTTCCGTTTTCGACGGCCCACGCGATCGCTCGAGAACACAACGATCAGGGACACGACGTCCTTCCCTGTTGTGAGGAGGGCGACTGTCCCGCGGCGTCCAGTGGGAAGGGATCCCGCGAAACGACGACGGCGAGCCTGCTGCCGACGTGATTCACCCGCGTCCGAGTCGTCTATGTCCCCGCATCCGCCGCCGATTGTCATCTCTTGATTTGGATTGTCGCCTGGGCGAGTGATGTCGCCGTCAATTTCAGAACCTGGTGACGTGTACACGAACAGCCTATCAACGTTTTCAGAATGTATCTCCCCGGGGCTGGTAAGGGATACTGGTGTGTCTTGATTGTTATTTCTAACCTTGCACCCATTCCCCAGATTGATTTTCATCAGCCCGTCAAGGGTGTTTATTCCCGGGCCATCGTTATTTCGAATAAATGTTCCATTCGTTAGCGGGAACTCCGCCAATGCCGATGCAGTTTCCCCGCCCACGTCACACTCAATACCAGATCCCCCGTTCTCGTCGATCAGGCATCCGTCAAAACTCCCCCGGTCGAGACGATATTCTATTTTTATTCCGTGGCTGTCGTTGTCGAACCACCGGCAATTGTGGAAGTTATTCCACGGAGAATGAGAGTCTCCGACAACACGAATCCCAATACCATTCTCTCGAAAATGTACCATGTTAAAGGTGCTGAGGAAAAACTGCATTCGGAACCCGTCACTTTCAAAATTGTCAATAGCGACCCGTTCGAAATACAGTTCCCGGCGTGAATCGTTATCTCCGCCGGACGAGACGATACCATGACCGTCCCAATTGTCGCCATCGCCGTCGAATTTTACACCAACGCAGGTGAACCAATCCCCGATTTCAATCAGATCTCCGTCGAACCCCTTTTCGATAATGGTGAAGTCGTCGCTGGCCGAGACGGTAGAATAGCCAAATAACCCCACACCGTCCCCAACCGAGATAGTCCCGTTATTGACCGTAATGGGGTCAGATCGCGGAGCAATACATACGGCATCGCCACGCCCAGCGGATTCCAGTGCCCTACAGAGTTGACCTTCCCCGTCTGAACCACGGATGTACGTAACGTTGTTTACTTCCTCTGTAGTGACCTTCGGGGGGTAAAATGCTCCCCATCCGTGCTGACGTGCTTGAATAGCGTCGTCAGCGCGTTCACCATATCCTGGTGTTCGTCTCTCCAGTTTACGCCCAATTCCTTGCCTAAAAACGCCTCGATGTCGTCGTGTGTGAATGTTTCCGTCATGTGTTATCTCCCGTATGTTTGCCCGTATGCCAGCCCGTAGCCGCGTTGGTCGTGGTCTGTATCCGATTGTCGATTCTCGTTGCTGTCGGTAGTACGCGCCTGTTCACCAGTGCACCCAGCCAAAACGCCCACTCCTGCAACTGCCAACAGGTCACGCCGCGTCACGCTCATGCGTTCGTGATTGTTCCAGATTAGGATAAGTTCACCCCATCAGACGCGTCGGCTAATGCTCCCGACTTGTTCGCGCAACTGCCCCGTGGTTTCTGCCAAATCGGGTCCTTCTCCCAATTCGACTTGAAACCCCTCGGGCGAAACAGTTGGCTCCCCAGCCGGGGCCAACGCAGGAGCTTCAGCCGATAACCCGGTCAGAGATTCCAAGCCACTGAACAATTCCGCTCTCGCCGGATTCGTCGCCCGACCGGTCCACCTCGGTTCAGAAAACTCATCGACCAGCACGAACGCGGCTTGTTCGGCTGCTAAGGACGACACAAGGCCCGGAATCCTGAACACGCGGGTATCCTCCTCCGCAAACCCGTCCTCCGTAAACGTGCCTTCAATCTCAATATCGTAATCAATTTGATGTGTTCCCCCGACATCCATATCTCGATCTGAAAGTGCCCGAATCTCGCCGTCAAGGTAGCGCATTTCATAGTCATCGCCCCGATCAAACGTTTGCCCGTTTTTGTGTACGGTTTCGGAACCCGGCACGATGTTCTCTCTGTTTAATTCGACAAATGTTTCGGATGCGGTAAACCCCTCATCGTCAAAACTTCTGTTCGATCCTTTCACCGTGACAGCGCCGAAGGTGTCCAGGTTCTTTCCCAAACTGACGTCTTCAACCGGCGGGTCTTCGGTAGCGTCAACCGCGTCTGTATCCGCAAAGACAACGGTTAGATTGCCGTCTCTGTCGCTTTCGACCTGCCAGCCAAACGACCGGCCAGCCACGTCAGTCAACAAATCGGCAGCAGACCCGTCTAACACGTCGTCGATAATCGCCCTGGTTCTATCCAGGTCGGCAAAGAGGTCATACGAGTCCAGTGTTTGCGATTCGAAGCCCGTTCGAGGTGTCTACGTGTCTCTTGTCTCATTCGTAAACGAAAGGCGAACGCGAAGGCGGAGTGTGGTTACGATGTCGGCGAAGTTGTTTGTCTCAACAGTGAACGAATCCGTATTATCCTCACCCAACCAATTCGCGCCTTGGTCGTTCGAGAGCTCCAGACGTTGGTCGTTCGTCGTCTCGTACATCACCACATCGACTTGTGCCCCCACAACCAGGAACGGGTCGACAGCATCATTGAATGCGGCCCACACAGCGTCTGGCTTCGTTTTCGGATCGTTAAGATAGCCGCCGTCTTCGTGAAGTGTATTGTCCAACTCGGTGTGATCTGTTTCGTTCCACGTGGGGTCTACTACTGCGATGTAGTCGATGGCGAGACCACCGAGGCCGTCCGGGAGCATCTTGAGCGGGGCCTTTCGTGTCTCCCCGACGACGTCGCAGGCCGTTCGTCCATTGAGGACGCACTCAATGAGATCGATCGGAGTGAGACATGACCATGAAGTGTAACAACCTGCGAGGTAACCGATGACCGCCGACCGAGATGATCCGTTCGAGGTGGTGCGGGCGCATCCGGACGTCTTGGACCGCTTGACGGAAAAGGCCGAAGCATGCGGGTATGTCGCATTTGCCGAGGCGTGCCGCCAGGCGAAGGAACTCATTCTCTCTGAGAAAGAGTCGGCGTAATCGCCGTCGTAAGTTTTGTTATACCCCTACTCAATGCCACCGAGCGCGCGGTGGTCAGTACTAGTAAGGGAAACCTCGCAAGAGACTCACGCAAACCTAGTCGCTCCAATCGATTGAATGGGATATCAGGGATCTCTCAGACATCGCACGATACGAAACGTACTGATTTTCAGCGGTCATAATTCAATGGACTTCCGACAGCGGCAGTTGATGCAGGCGTTGTCCACGAGTACGACTGTTAAAAAGTACCGACACATTCCGGCGATGCTTTTGGCCAGAAAGTCACCGGCGGGAATGTGCGAAAAGCTGGTGAAGGGTCCGACGGACACTACTGGAGCATCCCTGTGGCTGGTTATTTTTCTCCGAGTGGTTTCGTAACCATTTGTTGTACTGTTGTTGTAGCTCTGGATTGAGCGTCGAGTCGGAGGTCTCGGACTCGAATTCGATGACTGGCGTGAGGCGTGTGCAATCACTGACATTGGCACTTTTGCATCCGGTAACAACGAGTATCAGCGTACGATCAACAGTCCGGTTTGGGCGTTTGCTTGGTGGCCTTCGCGAGCCTGTTCCCCGGTAACATCACGCACCAAACCCAGGCCCTACCCGACCGACATTCCAGCCTCGAGGAGGTCGGAGTTGATGGCTTCCGTTGTCGCCGCCCCAACTCACATCGCCGAATCCGTCCTCCGTTTCGGCCGGTGCTCCCGCAGGAACAACCGCCCGACCAAACTCCTCAGAGCGGCCTTCGAGTACACGTTTCGACAGCGGTCCACAGGCCTGTTGCGGCAGGGAGGATCCCCTGCCAACGTCATGACAGTCGGCTCCGCGGGGGCGGTTACCACCAACGGACCACACCGGTCCGGGCCGCCATCTTCGTTTCCGTGACACGACGTCTCACGAGCGTGAGCGAGATCCATCTCTGAAAGCGGTGCCGACATACGGAGAGCCCAACCGCAGCGTCGTTGGCGGAGACATCTACTCGAGAGATCGCTCCACGGATTCTGCCTGGTGTGCTGTTCACGACGGCCTTTTGAACCGGGCGGGGGAACTAACCCTCCCAGCTGTAGCCCTCGGGGTGCCGGGTACAATCGTTGCCCCGCTCCCCGCCGATGGGGGAGGACGTGTCCCGGATATGGAGTCGGCCATCGACCCTGGAGAACACCGAATTACCGATCTGCTCGTCGAAGCGGACGATGCCTGTCCAGTCGTCGGTATCCCCAGACCATTCGACGACCGCTGGTAGCGTTACGACCTTCATGGTGGAGTTGCGGGCGTGGGGCGACGCTCCGAACTATACGATGGCACGGACTGACCCGCACGACAACCCAACCCAGCCGTTGTACCGCCACGACACACTGGTCGAGGTGATTGGTCGGGAACGTCATGTCCGACCCGACGAGGACGGGATCCACGATCTGAAATGAGTTTGTCCTGACGCCGGTGATTATCAGTGGACGATCCCGAGGAAACGTATGGACGCATCACGAGAAGACATCTATAAAGGGCGCTACTCGAGGCAACTGCTCTGTGATGACTTCGAAGAAGGAGATCAACAACGGCTGCGGGACAGTCGTGTCGTCATGTTGGGGGCTGGTGGTCTCGGATCGCCAATCATTCAGTACCTGGCGGGTATGGGAGTGGGGACAATCCGCATTGTCGACGCGGGAGCGGTCAAGTCTTCAAACCTGCACAGACAGGTGATCCACACCGTCAAGGACATCGGTGAACCGAAGGTCGAGAGCGCAGTCCGGTTTGTCGCGGGGTTGAACCCCGATGTCACGGTGGAGCCACATCAGGTTCGGTTCGCCCCGGACAACGCGGCGTCGATCGTTGCCGACGCCGATGTCGTCCTAGACGGGTTGGATAACTTCCGGGGGCGATTTCTCGCCAACGACATCGCGCGTATCGAGGACACCCCATTCGTCCACGGCGGAATCTATGCCTGGGAAGGCTAGGCCGCCGTGTTCGTTCCGGGTGGACCGTGTTACCGATGTCTCGTCCCGGAAGTGCCCGAGAATGCAGGGATTCGCGATGACGAGCCCATTGGCGTCATTCCACCGGTTCCGGGCGTGATCGGTGCCGTCCAGGCGGCAGAAGCGCTCAAAATCCTTCTGGGACAGCGACAACTCCTCGACGATCGGGTGCTTCGCTATGATGCCACCGATGCGACCTGTTTCGAGACGCCACTTCAGCGCAGCGAGAACTGCGGGATCTGTGGTCCGGGCGGGATTGATTCGATCGAGGGGATTGATTACGACGGACGGTGCCGGATCCCTCGATGACATCTGGTTGCCCGGAATGTGAGATTGGAGAGCTATCCTGGACGAGGTGAACAACACGAGTGATGCGATGAGGGAATATTCCACGATTAATCCGGGCTGGGAAGCCACTGACGGTCGAACGACAAGCTGCGGTCTGCGTGGGTTCCGCTCTCTCGCTCCCGCAGTCTTCGATGATGGATCGATTCTATCGGGAGGAACCACCTTACATCGTTCCACCACTTTCTCAAATCGGTGCGCACGGAATTGACTTCGAGACCATCCCAGGCGACCCAGTGATTCGGCTGTTCCCGGCGGAGAGAACAGCGTGATTTGAGCCATTGTCCGTGGAGTCAAAGCGAAAACAGCTTTTGGCCATCCCGACAGCGGTGGCAGCCATACGCCTGCTCGTCCGGACGGGTCGACTGGCGGCGGCCGCTCTCGTAACCATTGTGATCGTCCTGTGCATGACGATCACCGTCCGGGCGGTAGGCGTACCCATCGGCAGTGGGGAGATGGTGCCGGGCATTCCTCGAGCCGAGGAAAACGTTCGGAAGACGAACCCGGGGCGGCGGTCATTCTGTCGGGTGCAGTGAGCAGAGGAATACGTGTAGCCGTCGTTGAGGAATATCCGACGTGGACACACGGTGACACCTCGTACGAAGCCGGGATGATAGCAGGGCGAGAATACGGTGTGATGTTGATCGTCGATGACAGAGCAAGCGCGGTTGGCTCCTTGCAAGGTTTCTCGCATCGTGCACTCATATCGAGAACGTGCGGGCTGCGATGGTCTATACGGAGGAACAAACTCACGATCTCGCCGAGACGGTCCGAAATGTGGCCTGCTACATCGTCTCCGGATAAGCCTGCACAATCTGGGCGGGTAACCGATGTGGATTCTCCGATCGTCGACGTGTGCTACGAATTCGAGGAGAAGAAGTCGCGCTCGAACCTATCTTTGATCGGGTTTCCAACGTCATGATCGTCGCTTGATACTTAATTTACTTGGCTAGAACGCACGAGAAGCTCGGCGCCAGCATGTTGGGCGACTTTAGTCCGGAAACCGGGACGTCAACGACATCTCAAACCTCCAACGGGGTGGGGACAACAAACGCCAAGCGGTGTGTATTGTGAGGGTCCATGGAACCTCGTCGAAGCGCCGCTTGAGCTTCAGGCCCCTCGATCATTCACGATCATCGGGGAAAATACTCAGGTTACGCGGCGATGTTAAGATCAACGAGCAGTGATGAAGGAGGTACGAACAGGGAACATGAATCGCCGTATCTGGATGTTCCGGGAAGTGGAACAGGGCGATGGCGGGCGAAAGACTGCGAGGGGAGGGCGTGATCCGTCACCCCAAACGAAGAAGCGCGAAGGGGATAAATTCATTCGCCGAAC
>SKQO01000033.1 GCA_007118975.1 Halobacteriales archaeon
AGTACGCGGTGATCCCGAGCGTGGAGTACGTGGGCGACCTCCCGAGCCTCGACGAGCTCAACCCGCCGGAGTTCGACCTCAACCAGCTGGCCGACATCGAACCCGCCGTGGACCTCCTCCGCGAGACCGGGCTGCGGTAGGTACCGAGGGGGGTACCCGTCGTGAGACGGTGGTCGCGGGCTTGCGGTCGATTAGTTCCCGCGCTTCGAGTTTGTCGAGCATGTTCGACACGGTGGGCGCAGTCACGTCAAGGCGGTCGGCGATCTCCGAGGTGCGTACATCGTCGGCAGTTTCTTGCTGAAGGGTGGTAGATTGCCTTGAGATAGTCCTCCATGACGGCGCTGAGTATCATTGTCCGAATTAGACGACTCTAATGTATAAGTCCGTTCCTCCAACTTACTTGTAGAGATGAACAGAATAACAGAACCTGAATTCTCAAATTCGGATTCCTTCCTCCGATCCCAACCGAGACAGTGGTTGCTCGTCACTGGACTACCATTCAATATCTCAATTACCTGTGGGAGTTCTGACGATTGTAGCTCTCGGTTCAGAAGCAGACCCACCGCTTATGGTATAGATAAGTGCCTGGTCCAAATTTCAACGTTGGATTTCCGATTGCTACCTTATACTGCATGTAATCTCTGCCACCCGCACACCGCTTCTGACAGCGGCTCGGTAGTTCGCAGCGTCCCTGCAAGATAGTGTGCGCGATTGTGGCAGGACTTTTCGTTCAATTTGGGTTCGTGTATCGCCAGGGCTGATGACTATTGATCGTACACGGCGCATATCTCGCAACGCTTCCCTAGCGCGCTACCCCATTGAGACCACGATGAAGCCAATTCCAGCGACGCCGGCGACGACGCCGACCCCCTTGGCCAGTTGTGGACCCCACGACACCGTCCGTTCGAGCGAGAGCACCACGGCGATGATGGCCATCCAGAGGATGTTCATCGACCCCGCGACAACCATGAACGCGAACAATGCCCAACAGCACCCGACACAGAAGAGGCTGAAGCGTACACCCATTCTCGCAGCACCCTGAATCCCGGGTCGATGATAGGTCATCAGAAATCCGAACGGTGACCGACATTTGTCCAGACACTGGTACTTGTACGGGGAGAGTTGATAGCCACCGAGGAGCAGTAACACCCCACCGAAGAGGAGTAATCCGTACTCGCCGACTACCGAGACGAGTGGAATTATTGCATTGATCGCTATTGGGAGGAGGCCGGTGAGCGTCCAGACGAGCGTATACACCCCGAGCAACGTGCCCAGCCTGGCGGCTTTGGCGGATCTGGTGAGATCCTGAAGTGTTCCGTTATACAACCGGAACAGCGGCACCGTCGAGGGATACATCATGGCAATCATCATCGTCCCCCACATGAACAGATAGAGTCCGACGCCGGCCGGGCCATGTCCGATTGCCATCGCCTCTGGGACGCCCGGGTCGGACATCTGCATGTCCATCGCTCCGCCTGGCATTGGAAGCCACCGCCAGACGATTGCAACCCACGCCCCGAGGGCAAGGACGTACATGACGATGGCGATGAGCGGCAGCTGGCGAACGGTTATCCTCCGCCGTTCGTGTCCTCGTGTAGTCATTCCCGAGACGGATAGGGATACGGTCAGGTATTCGCCATCTCGAACTCGCCGAATTGCGAGGTGTTTCCGGAGACGTCCCACGAGAACTCGTCGTCGAAATCGACGGTCGCTTCGGTCGTCTTGCCGATATTCGCTTTCTGGTCTGGTGGGATGAACGGGTGGGGATATACCGATCCCTGTTCGTCACCAAAGCCAACGCTCTTGTCAGTCTCGATCGTGACGATATCGCCGGCACTGAACGAGAGGTGGCCGTCCTCCGTCGCGTAGGAGAAGGGCACCACTACACGATCTTCGACCGTCTCGATGAGCGGCGCAGCCGCTTCGAACAATCCGCCGGCCTGGCCGGAGAAGATCGTTTCGAGCGCCTCCGCTTGTGCCTCGTCGGCGGCTTCGTCGATCACGAGGACGACGCGCCACCCGCCTTCGAAAAGGATTCCGTCCTCCCAGACGAGCATTCCGGCTCCCAGCCCGTCGAGAGACACGTCACCATACGTCCCCTCCTCAATGTTCCAGAACCCTGCAAAGGTACATTTGTTGTCATCTGCGGGTTCCCACCAGAGACACTGGCACGGGACCGAACAGTTGCACGCTTCGATAAAGTTGCCCTTGAGGTTCCAGTCTTGTGTCATTGGCATCCTCCCCCCCTCCAGGAGTACTCCGCGATGCGAACTTGTCTCCTTGGGGATTGGGCATGAGGGTACCACGGATGACCGCAAGTAGTTACCTGGTGACGGTTTTGCAACCACTGCCATCCGTGCAGCCCCTGAAACAGGTTGCCCGACGTCGCCGGAGGACGGCCGCTCACCGAGGGCGCGTCGGATATCGTCTATTGCACCCTGTTTTGTGGAAGAATCGGTGGGTACTCGATGGATCTATCACTAATTATCAGGTAAAAAGAGACAATAGTTTTCACAGCCGTTCTCGTACGCCGATCCAGGGGGCACGTTAGCATGATCCAACGTGAGCGGGATTCGCCGATCGACGACATCGCGTACCTCGCCCGTTCCGAACACCGCGTCCCGACACTCGACGCGTTGACCGAGCGACCCCGGAGTCGCTCCGAACTCTGCGAGGCGGGAGGCGTCTCGTCTTCCACGGTGCGCCGGACACTGGATGAATTCGAAGACCGAACCTGGATTCGTAAAGACGGGTACCAGTACGTGGCGACACGACTGGGAGAGGCTATCGCCTCCGGGATGGAGGAGCTGATCGAACGGGTCGAAACCGAGCGGCAGTTGCGGGACGTCTGGCCCTTGCTCCCCGACGAGGTCGGCGAGTTTCCGGTCGAGACGTGGTCGGAGCTGACCGTAACCGTCGCCGACCCCGATTGCCCGTACCGGCCAGTGGGTCGCTTCGAGTCGCTCCTCCGGGAGACGACCACCGTACGGTTTCTCCGTCCGGAAGTTGCCCTGATGGAGCCGTGTTTCGACGTGCTCCACCGGGTGGTTGACGACGGCGTTGACGTGACACTGGTCGACCGACCGGAGTGCCACGAATACTTCTTCTCGACGCACCCGGATCGCAGTTCGGAGATGGTGCAACAGGCCAATTTCACGGTTCTCGAACACGACGACCTTCCCCAATACGGCGTCGGCCTGCTCAGTGCACGCGTCATCATCAGCTGTTACGATCAGTCCAACGGAACGGTGCAGGCGGTGATCGATACCGACGCGCCGACGGTCCGCGAGTGGGCGGAGTCAGTCTACGAAACCCACACCGCCGAGGCACGTCCCGTCGAACTGGCACGGGTCGTGGAGTGAGGCTGCCAGCGTTACGGGATGAGGGGGCGTGATTCAGTGACTTGTCGCCTGTCTAACGCTTCGGCCAGTCTCACATATGCAGGATGGTAGACGAGTGGTCGCCAGACGCTTCGTGCTCCGCGTCCCCCTGGTGTGAGGACTCGTTGCATCTCTACGACTGCAGCGGTAGGATCGTCGAAGAACTGGAGGGGTTGTTGACTGCAGACGACTTCGAAACCCTCGTCGGAGAACGGGAGGGTGGGTGCGTCGCCCTGTCGCCACTCGCTCGAAGGGTGGATGTCGACAGCGGTTACCTCCGCCACTGCTAGTTGGCTTGATGTTCTGGTTCACGCGGAAGAAGTTGTCAGGATCGTACCTCGTCTTGACTTATTGGGCTGGCTTGATGTTCTGGTTCACGCGGAAGAAGTTGTCAGGATCGTACCTCGCCTTGATTTCCTGCAGTCGCTCGTAGTTGTCGCCGTACGAGGCTCTGATTCGATCCTCTCCTTCCTCCATCATGAAGTTGACATACGATCCCCTGGCCGTATGCGGGTGGACTGCCTCCCAGTAGTCGCGGGTCCAGTTAGTGATCAGCTCCTGGTTGGCCGGATCCGGATCGACGCCGACGATCGCCATCGAATAGGTAGCGTCACGATGCCCCCAGGCGGTCTCGTCAGCGCGCACTTCGTCGACCGCACGGTCGATGGGATAAATGTGCATCCCCGACTTCGGGGTTGGAACCTCAGCGAAGCGCTCGTGTTCGGCGATCGCCTCGTCAGTCAGTTCGTACACGAGATCGCCCTTCCAGTACCACTGGTCACCCTCCGGGTAGAGATCGTCGAACATGGTCTGGAGGGCCGGATATGGCATCGGGTCGATATGCTCGAAGAGTGGCTCGGCGACATCCCGTGCCGGCTGAATCACGTCCTCGGCTTCGTCTTCGGGTCCCAGATAACACCACATCAGGCCACAGACGTTCTCGCCGTGGATCTCTTCCGGGAAGGGGTCACCCGGGACCTCGTGGATCAAGTAGAAGGCGTAGACGTCCTCGGGTTGCTCCGGCAGCCACTCGCGGTACCAGCGCATCGTCTCTTCGAGGTCGTCGATCGGCCAGAACATCGGTCCCGCGACGACCGTCTCGACTGGATGCAACTGGAACTCGAAGGAGGTGACCACGCCGAAGTTGCCGCCGCCGCCGCGCAGTGCCCAGAACAGGTCTTCGTTTTCGTTCTCACTGGCGTGCACCAGTTCGCCGTCGGCCAGCACAACGTCTGCGCTCACCAGATTATCGATGGTCAACCCGTACTTGCGGGTCAGGTAGCCGTGCCCGCCGCCGAGGGTTAGCCCACCGACACCGGTTGTCGAGATGATTCCGCTGACCGTCGCCAGCCCAAACGCGTGGGTGGCATGATCGACGTCGCCCCAGGTGCAGCCGGGTTCGACGTGGACGGTCTTCGCTTCGGGATCGACGTGGACCCCGGTCATGTCCGAGAGGTCGATGACCAGTCCATCTTCAACCGTGGCAAACCCTGCGCCGTTATGGCCCCCGCTACGAACCGCCGTTTCGAGGTCGTTGTCGCGCCCGAACTTCACGGCTGTGATCACATCAGCGACGTTGGAACACCGAGCGATCAACCGCGGGTGCTTGTCGATCATCGCGTTGTAGACGGCGCGCACATCGTCGAACTCTGGGTCGTCTGGCTGGATCAGATCCCCCCGGAGCATCTCTCCGAACTGTTCAATTTCTGCGTCATGCGTTGGTGTTGTTGCCATGTTCCTTCCCCCCGTTCTTCCCTTCTGGGAACGGGTTGATGCCCCAGGTCACACGAGCGTTAACACATACCAAGGGCGATCTTGACCTACCGCTTCGAGCGTAAAATAGTCATCTCTTGAAAATCCGGCAGCCACTGAAGTTTATGTCATCTGGAGACTATATTCATTCGGTGCAAACGGACGACGCTCTCTACATTCCGAATTGCCACCTTTTCTGTATGATGCCGCGGATAGGGCTTGTCCTAATCGTCGACATATGCAGGGAACCCGACGATCTACAAATCCGGCACAGGTGTGTTCGACTGCACGTGTCTACGGTGGAGGCCCGAACGACCACGACGGTTAGATACCTATCTCTTGCGAATCCTGCACTCGCTCATGCTCGTGCAGATACTGCATGACGGCCACCAGTTTCCTTCGGAGAACGGGCTGGCCCGACGGTGGCTCTCTCACCGACGGGGTCACTAGCGCCCACGACTGGCAGCGACAGTCCGACGTTTCGAGTGATCCGGCCTGAACCAGATATGCACTCTCGGCTGAACCTTTCTCTGTATCTTGCACGGCGCGAAGAACATCATCTGGACTGGTAAGAATTAGGGCGACCAGATTGCTGGGCTATTGATCGGCCCTTTCATCGGAATTCGAGTAAAAGAATAGTTCGTGGTTTGATGTTCGCGTGGTCTGAAGACATCAACCGATTCAAACCATGAGCGTGAATTGATACCCAACTGTTGATGAGTTCAGAGGGCGAACACATCACCGGCAGCCGTCGGGCGCCAAGTTTACATCGGAGTCGAACGCGCATGGTTCATGGCCGATGAGACGGAGAGCACACACGCAAACCTGTCACCCGACGAGGCATTCGGGCTCCTCGGAAACGACGTTCGCGTGGACATCCTTCAAACACTCGGCGACGCTGGTGAGTCGCTGAGTTTTCCCAAGTAGCGCCGGCGCATCGGATACGATGATCCCGGCAATTTTCGCTATCATCTGAAGAAGTCAACCGGACATTTCGTTCGACAGACTGACGACGGTTATGAACTCCAGCCAGCGGGAAGGGGCGTGGTTGTGGCGGTCCTCTCCGGGACAATCATCGAACAACCCTTGAGGGAACAAGAGGATATCGACGAATCGTGCCCGCAGTGCAACGAACCGATCTGCGTCGAACTCCATCCGCGCGGCGTAGCCAAATACTGCACTCAATGTGCCGGCTTCTACGGTAAGCGGGGATCCGATCACAGCGAGGGTACTGAGGAGTTCGGGTTTCTGGGATTTCTTGCACTTCCACCAGCGGGCCTTAAAGACCGCTCACCGATGGAGGCCTATCGCGCCGCGCAGATCTGGAACAATCTGAAGTTCTTGACGCTCGCGCACGATCGTTGTGGATGGTGCTCGGGCAGGCTCGTGCACGAAGCCGACGTATGTGCCGACCATGACGCTACGGACGGACTTTGTGAGGAATGTGACTAACACCTCCCCATTCGGCTCCGGTCCGAGTGTACGAATTGCATCAAAGGAATTCAAACGACGGTTGGCGCCCGAGTGTATGGCCGGGCCGAGATGGTGTCATTCATTCTTGACCACGGAGCGAATCCCGTTAGCTCGACGGCAAGCGAACGGCCGGAGTTCGATCACGAAGTACTCTCGACCGATCCGTTCGAAGGGAAGTTCATCTACCGAGCTGACGAAGAAACCCTCGAGATCACACTCGACGAGGACCTCGAGATCA
>SKQO01000047.1 GCA_007118975.1 Halobacteriales archaeon
AATTGAGGACCGGGCCGCCACGCCAGTAAGTCTGGCGGAACAGTGACTGCCAGGTGTCCTCGATCCGGCCGGCCTCACGTCCCTCCAGTTCGGGCAAGATGTGCTCGTCGAGGGCTGCCGCGACTGCCTGCTCACGTCCGTTTAACGTCGCGTCGCCCCACCCGACCAGCCCATCTGCCGTCTCGATGGCGACGATCACGTAGTTACGCCCGGGATTTGTCACGACGACTTCGGTGTCAGTGATCTGCATACCCTGTGGCTAGGTCGAATGGTCTTATAGAAGTGCAGGCGCAAAACCGACGACTTCAGTCGTGGGAGCACGTCACAACGCCACGGCCCGGACCCTGCCGGAACCATGTCGTTTAGGAACTAGCCTTCGGTAGGGAGCCCATGACCGACCGATACGAACCGACGCCCGAATCGCTCGGGGCCCATCCGGTTCCGGACTGGTTCGACGGCGCAAAGCTGGGCATCTTCATCCACTGGGGCATTTATGCGGTCCCCGCGTACGCCGATCCAGCGGGCGAGCATGCCTATGCCGAGTGGTATCCCTATTATATGTATCGCGACGGGAGCGACACCCACCGGCACCATCGCGAGACTCATGGAGAAGACACCGAGTATTTGGACTTCGTTCACGACTGGCGCGCCGAACGCTGGGAGCCGGACGAATGGGCGGCCTTCTTTGCGGACATCGGTGCGCGGTACGTCGTCCTGACCGCCGAACATCACGACGGCTTCCCGCTCTGGGACAGCCACTACACGCGGTACAATGCCGCCACGATGGGGCCGGAACGCGACATCGTTGCGGAACTGAGTGGCGCGGTGCGAGAGCGCGGACTTCGGTTCGCAGGTTCGTATCACGCCAACCTGAACTACTACCAGCCCGGATTCGAAGGTCCGTTCGGCCACCCCGACTACAGTGGCTCGGAAGCGTTCGAGGATGCCGATCCCGGTCCGGAGTACGTGGATTTCATGAACGCAAAACACCGGGAACTGATCCGTCGGTACGAACCGGATCTCCTGTGGTTCGACACCCCACAGGCGGACGCCGACCAGCTGCGGGCGCGTGAGTTGATCGCCGACTACTACAACCAAGCCAGCGAGTGGGGAAAAGAAGTGGCAGTCAACGACCGCGCCGCCACTGACCATGCGGGACTGGCCGGACACGACCAAGACGATCCGGCATCCTCCGGGGGCGACTTCGCCACCCCCGAGTACTCGTCGTTCGACGAGATAACGTCGTTCAAGTGGGAGGCGTGCCGCGGGATCGGCCGATCGTTCGGATACAACGCGGCCGAAACCGAAGACCATCACCTGGATGCGACGGAGCTCGTCCATTCGTTTGTCGACATCGTCTCGAAAAACGGTAATCTCCTCATCAACGTCGGACCGCGGGCGGATGGTACCATTCCGGAGTTGCAGCGTCGCCCACTCGAAGGCCTGGGCGCCTGGCTCGACGACAACGGCGAGGCAATGTTCGACTCTCGCCCCTGGATCGTTGCCGAGGACGGGGCGACAGACGTCCCGGTACGGTACACCTGGCGCGACGGGACGCTTTACGCGATCTGTCTTGCGTGGCCCGGCGACGAAGTACGCCTCTCCCCGGGCGCCGAGGGCGATTACACGGAAATCGAACGCGCGCGCCTCCTGGGGAGCGACCGGCAGATCGGGGTCAAAGTGAGGGACGGACCGATCGTCGATCTCGCACCGATCGAAATGGACGAGTCACCAGCCTATACGGTGGCCTTCGATGGCGTTCAACACCCTCGAGTGTGAGCTACTGAAGCCGTAAGATCGATAGGTGCTGTGTTTGTACTGTCAAGCGAAGCTGGAGTCGCCAGCGCAGCCGGATGACGGGATTATCAAGACGACGGTAGGGGCTGCGTATCGATGTATCAGTCACGGCCTCCCGAGTCTCGGGGGAGGGGTCGATCGTCAAATCCACGCCGATCAAGTGATCGGTAACACAACGAACAATCGTTCTCTCAGGGGTGGTGACCGTGCCGGCGATCGTCCTCGTCGGCGTGGACTTGGAGGTGTGGTCTCGACGCTCGCCGAGCTCGGTGCGGGACCGGCCACCGGGGGTCCTGGCGATTGAAGCGAGGCCCGAAACGGTAACGCCGGGGGATCACGCGTAACCCGCTTGGAACAGGGAGAGGACTGGCGGGTACCCCTGGCTCGCGGTTCGGTCGTCGGTAATACGAGACGAAAAAAGCCGGTCCAGCTCCAGTGTACCCGCTCGGCGTATGCTCATTCGATCCACGCACAATCGGTATCCATTCGGCGCGTCCCCGTTACTGCCGACTTAGAAAATCAGTTCCTCGCCCTCGATCAAGTGCTCCGCGGCGACATCCGGGTTAATTTCCACGCCGAGGCCCGGACCTTCGGGAAGGGCGACATAGCCATCCTCGAGGATCGAACCGGATTCGCCGGTCCGTTCGACCAGGTCCTCCCACCAGGGGACCTCACGGGCGTGGTACTCCAGGGCAACGAAGTTCGGGATGGAAGCGCTCGCGTGTGCACCTGCCACGGTTGCGATCGGACTCCGGATATTATGGGCGGCGACCGGCACCCCCTCCAGATCGCACAGGTTGGCGATCCGGACGAAGTTTCTGATACCGCCACAGTTGTTCAGGTCCGGCGCCGCGAGATCCATGCCCTCGGCGGTGAGCATCTGCTTGAACTCGCCGGGGTCACGGAGGTTCTCGCCCGTGAGAATCGGAACGCTGGTCGCTTCACGAACACGCCGGTGCGCGTCGTACTTCCGCGGCGGAACCGGATCCTCCAGCCAGGCCAGATCGAACGGTTCGAGTCGCTTTGCCAGCCGGGTGGCCGTTTCGACAGTGAAATTCCAGTGAAGATCGAACCCGAGGTCGATCTCGTAGCCGATTTCCTCCCGGACGGCCTCGACGAGTGATACCTTGTGGTCGATCGCTTCGTTGTCGAGTCGTCTGGCCGCGGTATCCACGTCCGCGTGTGTTTTGACGTCGAGGTCGAATTTGAGCGCCTCGAATCCCTCGTCGACGACCTCCCGCGCCGCCCGGGCGTACGACTCCGGCGTATAGATCTCACGGGGGTCAACTGTGCCGGACTGGGCCCCACCGAGTGCCTCGCCCCCGTGGGTGTCACAGTAGATCCGCACCGAATCCCGGTACTTGCCGCCCAAGAGCTCGTAGACGGGGACGTCGAGTACTTTCCCCTTGATGTCCCAGAGCGCCATCTCGACCCCGTCGTCGAGGCCACCGCGGATGTCCCGCAGCCGATTGATGTCGAGTGGATTCTGCCCCTCGAGCAGGCCCAGATCGTCCCAGGAACTCCGCCCCTCACCGATACCGGTTATCCCGGCGTCCGTCTCCACCTTGACAATCGTCCAGGTGAAGTTCGCCTGGAGTGTCATCGATGAGACGTCGGTGATCACGATGTCCCGCTCCGGCGGTCGGTGACCCTCTTTGTCGGTCAGATCCATCCACGGTACGCCGCCACCCGGTGGGATGACGTAATCGGGTTGTTCGTCCTCGCCCATGCCTCCTGGCTCGAGAGTTAGGACATAAATGTTGAGGGAGCGGCTTCCGATCAGGCCGGATCCAGTAGCGTTTCGCCGTCGGCCATGAACTCCTCGATCGTATCGAGCTCGAGCTCGACCCCGAGGCCGGGCTCATCGGGCGGCGTGATACGACCTTCCTCGATGATATCACCATCGACAGCGAAATCCTGCCAGTGCGGGTCGTCGTGGGCGTGCCATTCCAGCGCAATGAAGTTCGGGATCGACACGGCGACGTGTGCCCCCGCCATCGTGCCCAGCGGCGAGGACACGTTGTGCAACGCCATGGGGATATAGTAGTCGTCCGCCGCGTGTGCGGCCCGGACGGTTTCGCGCATCCCGCCGAACTTCGGCATGTCCGGCTGGAGAATATCCACTGCCTGCTGCTCGATCAGCGGCCGCACGCCGTGTGTCCGATAGAGGTTCTCCCCGGCACAGATACTCGTCGAAGTGGACCGGGTCACCTCGCGTTGGACCTCGAGGTTTTCGGGCGGAACGACGTCCTCCAGCCACCAGACCTCACAGTCCTCGATGGCCCGCGAGAGGCGCCTCGCACTGTCTCCGGTGTAGTTCCAGTGACAGTCGAAGGACACATCGGCCTCGTAGCCCACGCGATCGGTTATCGCCTCGACCAGGCGGCGCTTGTAATCCACCGCTTCGGCGTTCAAGTGACGGTTGTGACTGTCACGTTCGTATCGACGCGTGGCATCGAGATCGAACTTGATCGCATCGAATCCTTCGGAGACCACCGCTTCCGCTTTGTCGGCGTACGCCGCGGGACTGTAGCGGTCGTTATGCTCCGACGGGTCGCCCGCGTGGCAGTCGACATACACCCGCGCCTCATCGCGGTACTTGCCGCCGAGCAGTCGGTAGGCCGGCTGATCGGTGAGTTTTCCGGCGAGATCGTGCAGGGCGATGTCGATGCCGGAGATGGCCGAGACGCTCTTGCCCGCGATCGAGCCGGTCGCCGAAAGGCCCTCGAACAACTTGTGCCGGAGATAATCCAGATTGCGGGGATCTTCTCCCGCCAAAATCGACGAACAGTGTTCGATGACTTCACCAACGCCGCTTCCCCAGTAGGACTCGCCAGAACCAGTGACCCCGGCGTCAGTGTACACTCTGACAAACGTCCATGTCCAGTCCGCGTGGACGTGGGTCGCCTGAATGTCGGTTATTTCGACGTCAGCCATGACAGCCAGACCATGGATATCGGTCGACAAAGCTATTGACGTTCCCGGGCGACGACCTGTCCGTCCACGAATCACGATCGCATGGGGGAAAACCTACATCTCGAAAAGGGTGGGCTGCGAACCCAGCCCATGGATCCGAACTACCAGTTCGATCTCGACGACGAACCTCGAGAACTTGAGATCAGTGACCTCGAACGTATCGAGCGGTTCAAAGTGGCGGGATACGGCGGGAGCGTCGCCGATGCGCTCTACAACGTCGGGCTGCGGCGGACGGTGTTCAGTCAGGATTTCTTTTCGCTGAACGAGGATCAGATCCTCGCCGGACGGGCACTGCCGGTCAAACTCCATACGTATCCGAAAACCGAGGAGGTAGAGGAGTATCTAGAACAGCACTGGGAGAAACAACGAGACGGCATCCACCCGCAAAAGGAGATGATGCGGACGGTCGAATCGACTGAAGACGGGTCGATCCTCTGTTTTGATGCGGGTGGTGACATGCAGCCCGCCCACTTCGGTGAGATGAGTTGTCAGCTTGCCTACGCCCACGGGAGTCGCGGAATGCTCTGCGCCGGTAACGTGCGGGACACCCAATATGTGAAACAGATGGACGAATTCCCGATCTACACGCTGGGAACCGCACCGAACTGGCACGGCGGGTGGGAGATCATCGAAGTGAACCAACCGATCCACATGCCTGGACATCTCAGCCACTACGTGACCGTACGACCGGGCGATTTCATCTTCGGTGACTTCGATGGCGTGCAACTCATCCCGCGGGAGGTCGTCGACGAAGTACTGTTGCGGGTCGAGGATATCTACGAGGAAGAAAACGAGGAGCGAGAGAAGATCGCGGCCGGCATGCCGATCGACGAAGTGTACGAAGAATACGGCGTCTTGTGACACCACCTGGAACGGTCGGCGGGCGACCGGGGCGATCGTCGCTACTTACCGACACTTACGCGTCGAGGCGAAACCGCTCGATAGTCTCTGGTTCGATGTCGATACCGAGGCCCGGACCATCGGGCACGGGAACCATCGCTCCCTCGTTCTCGATCGTCGGTTCCGCCAACTCCTCGCGCAGTGGATTGGGTGTCCGATCGAACTCGAGTCGCGGTTCGCCGGGAATCGCGCTCAGCACTTGAAGGCTGGCGGCGAGGGCGACGGCGCTCCCGAATACGTGAGGATAGCATGGAACGTTGGCGGCTCTGGCCTGACGGGCAATCCGGTGAGTCATCTCGATGCCGCCGACGCTTGTGACGTCTGGCTGGGCGTAATCGAGTGCGCCTGCGTCCAGGAGGGCGTCAAACGACTGTTCGAACGCAAAGCACTCGCCGGTGGCAATTGGCACCGACACGTCAGCTGCCAACTGTTTGTAATATCGGACCTGCGGCGGGACCGGTTCCTCGAAAAACGTAACGTCAAGATCATCGAGCCCGGCAGCGACTGCCTTGGCAGTCGGAAGATCGTACGCATGGTTTGCGTCCACCATGAGATCGACGTCATCGCCCACCGCAGCCCGTACTGCCGTGACCAGGGCGAGGTCCGCGGTATGATCCCATCCAAAGTGCCGTTCCAGCCCGATTTTCTGTTTGAGTGCGGTAAATCCTGCTGACACGTGGCCAGTGGCCTCCTCGACGATGTTGTCACGAAGGGTCTCGAACTCATCCACATCGCTGAAAAAATGGCCGGTGGCGTACGCCGGCACCGTTTCGCGCCGCCTTCCCCCGAGCAACTCGCCCACGGTGGCACCGACGCTTCGTCCGTAGGCGTCCCACATCGCGATTTCGACCCCACTCAGTGCGCTGACGGGTACGTAGGAGTGATAGGCAGACTGGAGGCGAAAGCGCAACTCGTCGATCACTGCCTGCCGGTTCGCGAGGTCTCGGCCAACCAACCACGGACCGATTCGGGACTCAACGAGCTCGCGATTACCCGCCACAGGCCCCCAGCACTCCCCCCACCCAGTGATACCGTCGGTCGTTTCGAGGCGGACCAGGCAGTACTCCCGCGCGTCGATCCATTTCTGTGCGTTTGCGAACGAAGCGTCCAGTTCTCGCCGCAATGGAATCGCGTCGACAGACGAAATCTCCATACGTTCGCCCTGCTCGCGAGACCCATCAACGTTGTCAGGTCAGCCCGCGTGCGGCCGGCCGTAGAAACGGTGGTGTGTACCTACCCTCGCCGTGTCCGAAGCTATTTTTGACAATTCGTCGTGCGCTGAGGTATGCTGGATCCAACAGAACCGCTGACGGACGATGAACGTAATGAACTGCTCGAACTCTACGAAGACCTCCGGGTGACCGACGTCTCGGATGGTCTCGATTTCTTTGGGTACGGCTACGAGCTCAACCGGATGAACCCGGACATTTCACCGCTCTACCGCGACATGGATGCGTTCTCCCACAGGTTCGTGGGGTTTGCGAATACGGTCCGATTCCTCCCGACGAACCGGCGACGGGAGCTCCCCGAAGAGCTAGGATTCGAGACCGTGGTGGAGTGGCGGAACGAGTGGTACGGGAACCGGTCGGGTGGACCGGAGAATGTGCGCGACGGCGACGTGATCGTCGTGGAGGCCCACGACATTCCCGTTGGCATCATCGGCTCGATGAACTCGCTCACATGGGCTGCGGACGGTGCAGTCGGCGTCGTGACCAATGGCGGACCACGGGACACCGGCGAGATGATCAAACAGGACGTCCCGATCTACGCGAAGACGATCAACAAGACGATTATTCCCGGCCGGTGTGAGTTCGATGACACCGGCATTCCGGTCAACGTCGGCGGCTGTCTGGTCAGGCCGGATGATCTTATCGTCGGAGATGGCGACGGTGTAATCGTGGTCCCGCAGGAAATCACCCACGAGGTCGGTCAGGCTGCCCAGCGCGAGCAGTCGGCAGACCAGGACGCCAGGCACGAGTATTACGAGAAACTGGGCCTGGAGCCGGACTTTACGCTGGAGTGAATGGGGGCGTCCCCTAGGATTTTGCCGTTGCACGACCGCCTCACCGCATGAACCCGGTAGGCGTGATCGGTGTCGGTGTGATCGGCGGCGGATTCGTCGAAGAACTCCGCGACGCAGAGCGTGATGTCCTGGCCTTCGATCTCGATCAAGACCGAATGGACTGGGCGGTCGAGCAGGGGGCCGAGGCCGCATCGTCACCGGCGGATGTCGGCGATCGCGCAGAATGTGTGATCCTGGCACTTCCGGGCACCCCGGAGGTAGCGGAGACGCTCCTCGGAACGGGGCGGGTCCTCGCCGGTGATACCCCCCAGCTCGTGATTGACGCGAGCACGACCCTGCCGGAGACATCAATCCGGTGCCAGGAAGCGTGCGAGGAAGCTGGCGTGAGTTTCGTAGAAGCCCCGATCACCGGGGGTTCCCCCCGAACTGGGATGCACATGATGGTGGGCGGAACCACCGAAGACTCTGACACGGCAACACAAGTTCTGGACATCCTGTGTGCGGGACACCGGCGAATCGGGAAAGTCGGGGATGCAATGATCTTCAAGCTCGGACTCCAGCTGCGGTATGCGGGCCATCACGCCATTGACGCGGAGGTCATCTCGTTTCTGCGAGACAACGGCGTCGATCCCGCCCCGCTGGTCGACTTTCTCGAATTCGACGTGTTCGATCGCTACTTCACCGAGGATTATCACCAGGACATCAGTGGACTGGGAGGCTTTGCAATCTGGAAAAAGGACATCGGCTACGCCGCGTCGGTCGCCCACGAGGAGAACACGGCGCTTCCGCTCACAACTGTCGTTCACGAGGCGTACAAGAGTGCCGGCAAGCGACTCAAACCCGACGAGCGTCACGCGGCTGCACTCATTCGGTACTGGGAGGCGCTTAACGATCAAGGCTAAGTGTGCAGAGAAGGGCCCTGTGGACCGATATCACGCACCTCAGCTGAATCGCTTTTGGCCGTTTCATTAACTTGGTCTTCAACCTAATGCGTGTCCTACGTTTTCATTTCCCATGACGAGTCATATCGTTTTACACGGATGACACACAAACATGTCGTATCGGGATACATTCTAAAATCCCCCACCGTGGATGCCGTATCTCCCACGAGGAGCTATAAGGAGGGCTGGCTAGAGCCGCGAAGCGGAGGGTGATAGGTGGTAAAACGTACTAGGTTGCGAGCACCCACCGAGCGCCGATGCACCGACTGGCAGTCGAGTGGCACATCCAACGTCAGGCCAATCGTTCACGGGATCTGGTATTCCATGATCTGCAACTGGCGCGTCGTTTCGAATCCCATCAAACGGTATACAAGTGCTGTCGCCCCTCCGAGACCAGTCCACTGCAACCCGGCAGTCCGAATCTCACGTTCTCGCATCCGCTGAAGGCAGCGATGGAATAGAACCGCCACGATCCCCACCTCGCTCGTTTCCGCGACACCGTAGGGGCCAAACCGGCCAGGCTCTATCGTACCCCACTGACACCAGCCGACCACCTGCCCGGCGTGCATCGCTACCAAGACCTCCTCCCAGGACTCGGTCCGAAGGTGTGTTCGCGCGGCCCTCACCCAGTCAGGCGAGAACTCCCGTCGCAACATCGATAGGAGGCCAGGAACATGTCGGGGGGCGATCTCCTCGACCGTGATGTTCCGACCGCCGAACCGGGCTTCCCGCTCCGGAAGATCCGTCTCGATCGCCGACTCGCGAAACTCCCCGTCCATGGCAACGGGTCGATTTACGGACTTGAAACCGGTTGCAGACAACAGTTCAATCGCGTCGGCGTGTCTGTCCACATCCGGTCCGGGAAACACGTAGTACGGCGTGTAGTTCGAAGCGAGCTCGACCTCGCGGTCGTGTGCATCCACGAAGTCGATCACTCGTTGAAGAAGCGCCGTCCCGAGGCATCTTCCCCGGTGATCCGGGTCGACGAAGAGAATGGAATGCCACCACCGCTCCGTATCGAGTGACTCATGATCGAGTTGGCGCTGTCGGATCATGCCCAGCACAAATCCGACGAAGGCCTCCTGGCGCACAGCGACTAGACAACCCCTGGTCGAAATGGGGATCCATGAGGATGTGGTGGGTGAACCGGTCCTCACCCACCGCATCGGCAGGCAGGGAACGGCGCCACAGCTCGATCACGTCGGAGAGGTCCCCACCTTCGAAGGGGCGGATCAAGTAGCCCGTGGGCGTATCGCTCGATCCCATGAAGGGGATCGCAGGCAGGCCAGGATATGAAGACAGCGATACGTCTGATCCGAAGGTGTGGACTGACTTGGCGACACATCCCCGCTAACGGGACACCAGGATGGCGGGACGTTTATGTCGGTTGCCGTAGGATTTTGGCCATCAGCCCCTCGATCGAACGACGATCGCGATATGGCGGGGGAACGATCGCAGCGAGTACTCGCTCGACGGCGGTTCATGGCAACCGGGCTCGGTACCCGGCGGTCGTAAGTCTCTTCGACAGTGCGGGCGGCGGGGATGATCCGATGGCAGAACAGGAATTGAGAGCATTCTGGGTTGACGCGTTCAACGAAAGAATCTACGACGAGGACGAGGTCGAGAACCTCATCGCCCACCCCACGCGGGCAAACCTCAACGCCCTCGTCGTTCAGGTCCTGCGGAGAGCCGAGGCGTTCGCCAACGAACGCGTGCCGCCGCGAAGGGAGGCGCCGATCGATTCCGAACCGTACGACCACTCGCAACGGTCATCGATCGAGTCCACGATGTGGACATCGATGTGAATGCGTGTATGAACGTCAACACGATGGGGCAAGATGACGAGCGACCGGCTGCCGCCGAACACGTCCTCAACACCCACGGCCCGGACGGCGACGATCCATGGCGATGGGTACGAGCCGACGGCAGTGACTCGGTCGACGGGAATTGCTTTCTCGATCTCGGTCAGCCGGGCGTTGCGGATTACGTCGTGGCACCTGTAAGGAGCATCGTCACCAACTACGCCGTCGATATCATCAGCGGCGAGGTGACCACAATTCAGCTGAACCTTCCTGCATTACCGGTAGAGCTCGGTCGCGAGAAGGTTAAACACGAGCTGGGAGTACAGCCGCTGATGCCAACCGAGGAACGGGTGGCGCTCGTCACCGGTGGGAGTTCGGGTATCGGTCGCGGCATTGCCAGAAAACTCGCCGAGGACGGCCTCGACGTCGTCATCGCGGACGTTCGACGGGAGCCAAGGAGAGGTGAGACCTATCATTCCGACGCGGAACAACCGACGAGCGAGGTTATCCGGACCGAAACGGACAGCCAGAGCGTGTTTGTGCGAACTGACGTGTCGGATGAATCCGCTGTTCGGCACGCAATCGAGGAATCCGTCGATCGATTCGGCCGCCTCGACGTGCTCGTCAATAACGCCGGGATCCACACACCGGGCACGACAGAATCGTTGAGCGCCGAAGAATGGGCCACGGTGATCGACGTGAATCTAACCGGGTGTTTTCTCATGTCGAAGCACGCCCGGCCCCACGTAGTCGATGCACCGGCCGGACGCATCGTCAATATTAGCAGCATCAATGCTACCTTCGGCGGTGCCGGGCCCGCCTACGCGGCGTCGAAAGCGGGCGTCCTGAACTTGACGAGAGATCTGGCGGTCGAACTGGCCGAAGACGAAGTCACTGTCAATGCTGTCCTGCCTGGCGTGATCAAAACCCCGTTACAGGATTTGGCTGACGAGGAAACCCGCAAACGCGAGCAAGAACGGACGTTACTGCCACGGATCGGCGAGCCTGCCGACGTGGCGGCCGCTGTGTCGTTTTTTGTTTCGCCGGACGCATCCTGGATTACCGGGGAACATCTCGTCGTCGACGGGGGGTATGTCGCCGGGTACACATGACCGAGGTCAATCCCACGAGCACGCGGCGACTTGACTGTAAAAGCGCTCTCTGAGATGCGGAAAACCACGTTCCTTGCCGCAGTACACTTCGTTCGTGAGAAGAATCGCGAAACGGTCTGCCATCGGATCAATCCAGAGGGCGGTGCCGGTGAATCCGGTATGCCCGAAGCTCGTCGGCGACCAGTTCGGGGCTGGCTGACATTCGTGTGCGAGACGCCAGCCGAGCCCGTGTGGCCTGTGCTCCCCTGCCAACCAGTCCCGCCGCATTTCTCTGGCCGTCGCGTTGGAGAACAACCGATCCGTACCACCGCTCTCGAGGATGGCTTCGCCGAAGCAGATCAGATCACGAAGGGTGGTGAACAATCCAGCATTACCGCTTTCCCCGTCCATGACCCGGGCGATCGGATCGTGAATCTCGCCGACGAGTTCCCGATCTTCTCGTTCGTGGTCGTAGGTAGCCACGACGTTGTTGATCGATTCGAGCGGCCCGATGGTTGTTTCTGACATGCCGATCGGGTCGAACACCAACCGTTCCGCGAGCGCACCTAGATCCGCCCCGCCGACCGCTCGGGCGACAGCGGCCAGATGAACGAAGTTGAGGCAGCTGTAGGTGAAAGACTGGCCGGGGTCAGACGACAATAGATCCGCGGTGAAGATGTCCTCGAGCGCAGCCGTTCGATCGTTCCAGGTATCTTCGTAGTAATACGGCTCCAGTCCAGCGGTATGCGTCATCAGCCGCCAGAGCGGAACCTCACCGCGCGAGGTCCCCTCGAAACGGGGGAGATAGACGGCAAGTGGTGCACCGAGGGAGAGTCGACCTGTATCAAGAAATCGCAGGAGGACCGATGTCGTGGCGACGGCTTTCGTGACCGAGGCGGCGTCGAATCTCGTGGTTTCCGTCACGGGCGCCGGATCTCCACCGCCCGTATCACCGATCGCCGTTTTCCACACGACTCCGTTCCCCGTGCCGATCGCCGCAGCGGCGCCGGTGTAGAGATCCTCCCGCAGCCCCTCCTCCAGGATCGCGCCGAGTGCTGCGGCATCGTCGATCCCCTCGTGTTCGATTTTACGACCGTTCATGCCCTTTCTGGCCCCCACGGCCCACATTAAACGATGGATTCGAGCTATGGTCGTCCACAGCGGCAGGTATCACCCGAACACTTGATGCTAGGAGAAACGGGTAGCGCAACGATGGGGGCTGTCCGGTTTGTGTGCACGTCCCCGGACGAGCAGCAACCTGGCATCATCACGTAGGAGTAGTAAATCGGAACGGTTGTTGTTGACGAGCGCATCGAAGCCTTTTGGCCGCTATCCAGTCAGGCCAGGATATGGGAGAGATCGACACTCTCGAGGCGATCCCGGTGGAAGTCGGCCTTACCCCCTTCGAAGCGGGCGGTATCGCCCCGTACGTCAGCGAGCACGATGCGATCGATTCGCGACAACGGATGCTCTTGCGGGTCGAAACACGCGATGGGGTGGTCGGTTGGGGAGAGCTCCTGGTGACGATGAAGTCCGTCGCCGCGACGAAAGCGGTGATCGATGACGTCGTCGCACCCCGATTGATTGGCCGCGAGACCGATGATATCCGGGGGTTCATCGACGAGTTCTATTTCCCGTACGTGTCGATCGATGCGTTCCTCGGGGGCGTGGAAATGGCCCTCTGGGACCTCAAAGGCAAAGAGCTCGGCACCGGGGTGTCGGAGCTGCTCGGCGGGCCGGCGGCGGCTGATATTCCGGTGGCCTACTGCCTGGGCATTCTCGACCCCGAGGAGTCCGCACAATACGCGGAACGTGCCGTCGAGGCCGGGTACGAAACGCTCAAAACGAAGGCCGGCCGCGACTGGGAGCAAGACATCGAACGCGTCATCGCGATGGACGAGGCGACCGATGGAAACCTTCAGTTCCGGCTGGATCCCAACCAGGGCTGGTCGACGATCGAGACGATCAAGGTGACGACGGCACTCGAGAAACGTGGCGTCGATCTGGAGTACCTCGAGCAACCCCAGCGGGTGAACACCTTCGAAAACTACCGGAATCTCCGCAATCGGGTGGAGACCCCGGTGGCCGTCAACGAAGACATGTACCGCCGCTTCAACCTGTATCACCTCGTCAAGGCGGACGCCATCGATGCGGCGGTCGTAGACATCGTGCCAGGGGCGGGGATTCTACGGACGCGAGAACTCGCAGCGATCGCGACCCACGCCGGGATCCCGCTCTCCCACCACAACGGCTTCGATCTGGGAATCAAACAGGCGGCCGTGTTACACACTATCGCTGCGACGCCCGCCATCGAACTGCCGCCGGACTGCGTGTATTACGGGTGGGACGACCACATCATCGACCCACCACTTCAACTCGATAACGGTGTGATGTCACTTCCGACGGGTTCGGGGCTGGGAATCGACGTGGACGAAGACCAGGTAGCACGGCTCCGGCTCGATTGACGGGTCGACTTGTGAGAGACACGAAAGTAACGTCGCCGCACTAGCCCGAGCAGTGGGTTCCTCAGCATCAAGGAGCTCTCCGACAGGTTCGAGATCCAGCTCAACAAGTTCACTGACATCTATCGTTCCTACGTTGAGCGACCGACTGATAAGCCGGGCTGCCTGGAATCGTACCATCACCTCTCTGGAATCCTCGAGCGGGCTCGCGAGGGAGGCACCCATCGTTGATAATGCGGCGATGTTTTCCTCACCCACCGATCAGAGGACGCCGAGTAATGACTGGCGGACCTTATCGTCCGGAACGACCACCATTGCCTCTGTGAGTTCCTCGACGTGGCCTTCGAATGAATTCGGGAACGCTTCCGCCAAGGTCTCCAGGCAGTGTCCGAGTGATCGCAGTTGTGGCGTCTCACGCGACCTCACTGCGTCGATATTCCCAGTATAGGCCTTCCCCTTTGGCGGTGAATACTCGGTACGTCTGGCTGCAGCACGTTCTACCCGCCTGTTCGTGTTATCCACGACAGCCTTGACCAGTTCTGGAATGGCGCCTTGCCTCGTCCGGCAGGTCGTAGACACTTCCACCACAATATTGTCGAGAGAAGCGAGACAGTGGAGAGCTCGTGATCGATAAACCGAATGATTTCGGGGAGAATGGATGCAACCGTGTCCGGTTCGGTGTTTGCCACCGGTTCCATCGCTCCTAGGAGGTTTCTCGTCCGTACTCGCCGGTCGGCATCGAGATCCCTGGCTAGGTCCGGAAGCACCGGACTCACAATTGCCGGGTTGTCATCCGCGAGGGCTGCCAGCGCTGTGCTAAACGTGCGCTTGGATCCGGTGTCATTCATTTCGATACGGGTGGCCAGTTCGCGGGCGAGCGCCTCACCGAGCTCGTCATCACCTCTCGCTACCTCGCAAATCAGTTCGAACGCGGGCGGGTTGGTCCCTCACACGTGCATTCGTGAGAATTTCAAGGAGCGCTTCGATCGATACTGTGGAGACATCATCTTGCAGTTGTTCGCGAAGTTTGTCCGCCGTCGATGAATTGAGAATCCCTCCGTGATGATCGCCTCGCCGTCCCATAATCAATTTCTACCTGTTTTCGCCAGGCTTGGCATGGACAGTGCTCGTCACCTCCGCGTCGATCCCCGCGGGATCACGACGCGTGCTCGAAGGCCTCGATGATACGAGATCGGGCTCCTGGCCGCAGGGCGATCGCATCGGTATCGAGTTCATCCATTCTCCAAAACCGCGCATCGGCCACATCTGGACCCGTCCGAAGCTCGCCATCGGTTTCTAAAAATTCGGTGGCATAATTCAGTTTGATCGAACTGATCCGGCCGTCGCGACTTTCGTTTCGGCTCGCGCTCAGTAGCTCGATGTCTCCCGGATCGACCGAGAGTCCCGTCTCCTCCGCAAGCTCTCGAACAGCCGCCCGTTCTGGCCGTTCCTCCCACTCGATCACACCGCCAGGAATGGCCCACTTCCCGGCGTAGCTGCCTTTTCGCTCGATAAGGAGGATCTGCTCGTCCCGCACCACAGCAACGCCGGCCGAGGGGCTCGGGATGTGAAAGATCGGGCGATCGCAGGGTGCACAGTATGCTCGCTCACGCCCGTCGAAGCGAATCGTCTCCAGGCGCGTTCCACAAAGCGGACAAAACTGTGGACTTATGATCGACATGGCATCACGCTTCTGCCCCTCCCTCGACCGGAGCGTTGGACAATCGAACACGAAAAAAGCGGGACGTCGACCCCAGATGAGTCGGTTGATCGTCGTTCATACCCGCTCGGTCGACGGACGCTAGTTCGACGTGTGGCATGCTGGACATCAGGTATCCCCCGAGAGTTCGCGTGTCTCATCCGTTACCGCATCGACTGTCTTTCTGGATCGCCGCTGTTGGCAAACGTACGCAAAGACGAGTACGACCAACAGGAGCGGGACAAGCATAATGAAGTTCAGCAGCATCATGTAGTATGACGCGGTGCCGGGGGGAACGAACGGGACGGAAAACAACGAGAGTAAAAGCAAGACGATGAGTAGTTGTGCCAGGTACCGAAGCAGGGTGGCGTACTGGCAGATAACGGAGAACAAACCGGCATCGCTATGACTCATGACACCCGACCGTCAGTTGACAGACAATGCGACCGTCCATCTCGCTGTTTCCTCATCGATTCACGCGTAGGGATCAGGTGGAACGGGAATAACGATTTCGGGCTTCGGTGATGGTCAGTAAAGTGCCACGTCCTCGATGACGTCACTGAACGACGCTTCCTCGGCCTCCCACGTCGAGCGAATTGACGCGACCACTTGGGCCGGATCCACGGCAGGTTCCATCGAATCGATGTGTTCCCGTAGCCACGGGCCACCCGCCAGACGATCAATAACGTACCGGTTGCCGCGCTGGCGCCAGTCACACTCGGGGAAGGAGGAAAACGCGACCACCAGGGTGAGGAGACCGACATCCACCGGATCGAGACGATCCCGGTCATCGATGTGGATCTCCACTCCGCCTGTGCGCGTCTCTTCATGTTTCGAGAACCATGGCGTAAAGTACGTCGGCCTGAAGGAGACGCCTGCGACATCACAAGCCTCCAGTCGATCCGCATAGTCGAACGGATCGATCCAGGGGGCCCCGATCTGTGTGAACGGCTTGGTGGTCCCGCGGCCCTCCGAGAGGTTCGTCCCCTCGAACAGACAGGTTCCGGGATACAGGATGGCAGCGGTGAGGGTGGGAATGTTCGGGGAGGGTTGGACCCAGTGGAGACCGGTCTCCTCGAACCACATCTCACGATTCCAGTCCTGCATCTCGACGACGTGGAGATCGGCGTTTACGTCACACATGTCCCGGACGTATGCGACGAATTCGCCAATTGTTAGTCCATACACGATCGGCAGCCGATAGCCGCCGACAAAGGTGGCGTGCTCGTCCGGGATTCGGTTTCCCGCCACCGGAAGTGGGGCGATCGGGTTGGGCCGGTCTAACACCACGAGGGATGTGTCGGTCCCCGCCACCCCTTCCAGCGCGTAGGCAAGCGTGTAGAGGTACGTATAGAATCGACATCCCACCCCCTGCAAATCACAGACCACGACGTCGAGCTCCGCAACGTCTGCTGCCGCAAGTCGACGGGTGTCGCCATAGAGGCTTTTGACTGTGACACCGGTGGCCTCATCGACGGTGTCGTCGAATTCCTCCCCGGCCTGACGGTCGCCACGGACGCCATGTTCGGGACCGAACGCCACACGTAGATCGAACGCGTCGTCGGCTGCGAGTAAATCCAGCGTCGGCTCCAAGGCGCTGTTGACGCCGGAGGGATTAGTGATCACCCCTAGTCGAGCGTCCTCGACCACAGCCGGCGGATCAGCAAGTAATCGATCGATGCCGAGCTCAACCATACGAGGCGTTCTCTACTCAGGAGCTTTGTCGTTGTCGGAAAATCGGGAGTAAACGTATCGTGACGATCAGAAGGTGTTTCGACCAATCGATCACGACAGACCACGGTTCAGCCAGCGACGATGGCTTTATGTTCGGCCCACGCAATCGTTTCATCGATCGTGTTCGACCGCATTGAGTATCCCACCCTGTTCGGGATGTTTCTGACCGGGATGGGCCTGCTTGTGCTATCGGCTGCTTTGGACCTGGTCGGAATAAACGAAACAGCTGGATTTCTCGCACTATTCTCCGTCGTGGCCTTCTTGCTGGCCGGGACAGGTTATCTCTCGATATTTCTCCTCAAATACGGGTCTCGCACAGCGCAACGGCGGCGTGCGAAAACGCACTGAACGGATTGTTGGACAGCGCTGGAGTCCCAACCTGAGTGCAAAATGGGGCTACCCGGCGTCGATGGGATCTCCGGTCACGGTCTCCTCGGCATCGTCGACCGGTTCGCTATCCCAGTAGGGGTGTTCCATGGGATATTCACGGAAGCAGGCGGTGGGGTGCGCACTCACCGCCTCGTCCAACGATGGTGATTCTTCCCGGCACACCGTTCGTGCCTCCGGGCATCGCGTGTGAAACCGACAACCGGCGGGCGGATTGACGGGGTCCGGGATGTCGATACCCCGAATCGGCGGATCCTCGATCCGATCGCTGAGCTCCATATCGTCCGTGGCCCATTTCAACACTTTCGTGTACGGGTGGAGTGGTTCGTCGATGACCTCATCGACCGGCCCGAGTTCGACGAGCTCCCCGAGGTACATAACCCCGATTCTGCCGTCCGCGTTACCGGCGAAATATCTGGCATTGGACAAGTTGTGTGAAATGAAGACGTAGGACGTATCGAACGCATCCTGTAATTCCAGCATGAGGTCCATCATTTCGAGCCGAAGGGAGACGTCAAGGGCCGAGACCGCCTCGTCGGCGAGAATGACGTCCGGATTCATCAGCAAGGCGCGGATCAACGCAACTCGCTGTTTTTCCCCGCCGCTCAACTGGTGGGGATAGCGAAGCGCGTAATCGGTCGGGGGTGACATCCCCGTGTACTCCAGCATCCCGAGGATTCGCTCCTCTCGATCCCCCGGGTCCATGTTGGGATGCCAGCGACGCAAGGGATCCTCCAGGCTCGATTTGATCTTTCGATGTGAGTTCAGTGACGATCCCGGGTCCTGGTGGATCATCTGCAGTGAGCGGCGAATCTGTTCCCACGGAATCTCGCCATCAACTCGTCCGTCCCTGGTTCCCCAAATGTCCTGCCCTCGGTACCGAACGGTTCCGTTCGTCGGCCGTTGGGCAGCAATAATGGCCTTCCCAAGGGTTGTTTTTCCACACCCGCTCTCACCCACCAGCGCGACCACGTCGTTCTCGTAAATTTCCAGATTTGCATCGTCCACGGCATGGACGGTATCCGGATCGGAAAAGAATCCGAACAGCCCGCCGCCACCTTGTTCGAAGTGGACGTCAACCGCGTCTACCGAGACGACTGGCTCATCGGATTGCCGACCGACGACGGTATCATCCACGGCGGGTTCGTCGCTTTCGATCGAGAGTTCGATCTCCTCCATTGCCTCCTCCCAATAGTAACACGCCGCGTGATGCTTGTCGGTCGTTTCCGCGAGCGGGGGTTCCGCCGCCTCACACTGCTCGTCAGCGAGTGGACACCGCGGATGGTACGAACAGCCTGTCGGGACGTTTACCGGGTCCGGTGCCGACCCCTCGATCGGGTGCATCCGCGATCGTGGCGTGTCGAGATTGGGGATTGCGTTTAAGAGCGCTCTTGTGTAGGGGTGTTTCGGGTTCGAAAAGACGTCTTCGGCGCGACCAATTTCGACAAATTTGAAGGAGTACATGACCGCGAGGCGGTCGGCGAGCCCCGCCACCAGCGGAAGATCGTGAGTGATAAAGACGACCGTTAGCTCGTATTTCTCCTTCACGTTCTCGAGCAAACTGAGGATCGACCGTTGCATGAGAAGATCCAGTGCTGCTGTCGGTTCGTCCATCACCAGTACGTCGGGCTCGAGAACCAGCGAGAGCGCGATCAGCGCCCGCTGTTGCATCCCGCCACTCAATTCGTGCGGGTACGAACCGAGCACCCGCTCTGGGTCGAGATACAGGTCGGCGAGCAGTTGTCTCGCGTGCTCCAGGCCATTCTCGATGTCGTACTCGTGGGCCTCGAGCGTCTCTTCGAAATGGCGTCTGATGGAAATTGTCGGGTTGAACGAACTCTGGGCACCCTGGAACACCATAGCGACGTCTTCCCACCGCACTCGTCGGAGCTGCTCGGGACTGAGTCCGAGAAGGTCGATGACCTCCCCGTCTCGATGGTACCTGATTTCGCCGTCCAGTGTCCCCGGCGGCGGAACCGCGTTGAGCAGCGACGAGGCGAACATCGACTTGCCCGACCCCGACTCGCCAACCACCCCCAGAATCTCTTCCTCAAAGATATCGATCGTTGCGTCGTCAAGGACCCGTGAGACGCCACGATCCATGTCGTAGGTCACGCTCGCCCCCTCGACTTCGAACACCGGTCGTCCCATCTTCGTTGTCGTCGGCTCAGGTTCTGTCATGATCAGCCTCGAATCTGTGTAGCGACCTCGCCACTCATGTCGTCCTCTCCGGGTTCCAGGTCATCCTGGCTGGCATGCCGTGCCCGCACTCGCGGGTTAAACACGCGATCGGTTCCCTGGGCGAACAGGATGAGTCCGAACGAAAGGACAACGATGGTCATCAACGGCACGAAGAGCCAGTGTGCCGTCCCCGAGGTATACAATGCACCACCGACGCTGTAGGCGTAGTTCATCATCACACCCCAGTTGAGGAACGTATCCGGAAGGATACCGAGGAAATACAATGCGACGGATGCGAACACCACGGTCCGCGCGGCGTTCACGAAGTTCACGAGCACGTACGGCATGAGACTGGGCGTGATGTCCTTGAGCAGAATACGCCACGTCGAGATGCCCATGAGCCGGGCGGCTTCGATGTACGCTTCTTCACGAATCGTGAGCACCTGGGATCGAATCGCCCGGGCGAGGCCGGCCCAGGCGTTGATCGTTAGAATGACGCCGACCACCCACGGCTGGCGTGGATCCAGTACCAGGGCCAACACGATAACAAGGGGCAACCCCGGGATGGTGAGGAGGATGTCCGTGAAGGTCATCAGCAGGCGATCGACTATGCCACCTTTGTATCCGGAAAGCGTGCCGACGACCATCGCCAGTGCCGTGGTGAACACCGCACCTGCCACGATCATCTCAAGCATTGGTGGCGTTGCATGGACAGTCTGGGCGAACAGATCGTTCCCGTTTATATCCGTCCCGAGCGGATGTGCCCAGTCCTGAAACGGCCGGATCAATCGGGGACCATCCCCCGGCCGCGGCTCCGAAATAAGTACAACGCCAATCGTGCCCATCAGTACGTACAGGAGGATGATGATGCCTCCGACCCGTGCACGCCAGTCGTCCCAGATGACCCGCAGCGGGGTAATAAGCCAGTCGTTGAGAAACATCGAAAATCGTTCCCGTCGACTCATCCGTTCGGAGGAAACAGTATCGAATGGGGCTTGCTGTTCCTCGGGTATCAACGCGCCGCCGTCAGGACGGCGTTCAGAAGGCTTCACGGTCACCACCCTTCGTGCTGGCCCGGGGGTCAAGCTTTCCGTAGGTGAGATCTGCGACGTAGACGCCGATCACCACGGCTACCGTAATCAGGATGAACGCACCCATCATGAGTGGGTAATCCCTCGCCTCGATTCCACGGAACATGTAAAAGCCGACACCGGGATAGGCGAAGATCTCCTCGAGAATCACCGAGCCACCGAACATGAAGCCGATCGAGATCATGAACCCCGTGTACATGGGCAAGATGGCATTTCGGCCGATGTACCTGAGCGCGATATCGTGCGGTGGGAGGCCGCGTAACTGAGCGACGCGAAGGTAGTCTTCCCCCAACACACGAATACTGTTACCGCGCATGGCGAGCGCCTGGATCCCGAACGCCGTGATGACGAACGAGGCGATCGGCAGGGCAGCGTGGTAGAACGCACTTGCGATGAAGGGGATATTCAACCCAGGCGTGACGTCCGAGGAAATCCGCCCGCCGATCGGGAACATGCCCGACTCGTAGCCGAGAAAATACACCATCACGATCGCGGCAACGTAGTAGGGAATCGAGTTGAGAAAGATCGAGACCAACGTGGAGATGGAGTCAAAACGTGACCCCTCGGCGTAGGCCATGGCTGCGCCCAATGAAATCCCGATTCCGAACGTGAACGCCAGGGATATCGTCATGACGAAGACGGTCCACGGAAGGGCCATCGCCAGGATTTCACTCACCGGTCGGTCGTACCACATCGAGACACCGAGGTCACCACGCATGATTCCGGACATATAATCGACGTACTGGTCGAGGAGCGGTTGCTCGGGATGGACGTTTGTGTATACCTCAACCATGGCGTTGATCTGGGCTTGATCGACTGCCCCGGCTTCCTGTTGCAACTGTGCACGGACGAAATCCATGGGCCCGCCAGGCATCAACCGGATCAACCCGAATGCAAGGGTCATGACTGCAAAGACAGTAAAAAGAGCCTGGGCAGTCCGAGCCAGGTAGTAATTCACCATTGATGGAAGCTAACAAGCAACTTGACGGAATAAACGTTTGGATCTGCCCAAAATCGTATGTCAGCACCCAGAACGGATCGCCGAACAACTTCGCTTTGGGAGGTGAGGACGAGAGGTACCCGAACCCTCGAACCATGGGCCGGCCCAGCTACTCGCGGGGTAAATCGGTCCAACTCTCCTTACGAGGCAGTATGTAAGAAATCATGACGATCGAGGCAGTAGGAATAGAGTCCGCTGAAGTCGTATTATCGCGTGTGACGAGCGGTTTGACTCCGAAACACCTATCCTCGTTTCAAGTAATTACAAATATTTTTATCTCTGGACCAGCCCTCGGCACGGATCGGTTTCTCGGCATTCGGCTTGATTGACGGTAGACCGGACAAGGGCACGCCAGCTAGGCCGACCCGTACACTGCACTCGAGGGATAAAATCCGATCCAGCCGAACCACATCACGTCCATCGACACGAGCGGGTCGAAGGGGACCTCTGAGACCGGATACGTGCCGTTCCGCGTTGCCACGGTCCCGGAATCAGCATCCAGGAGAACCTCCTCGTTTTCCGGACGCCGATACGCATAAGCTACGTCGAGAGTCGAGTCGTGAAGGAGCACACCGAAATCCCCCCGTAAATCCACCTCAAGGATGCCAACTTCGCGGAGATATGACCTTTCAACGGCTGCCGCCGCCTCCGCCGTTCGCACCCCGATGAACGACCGTTTGCGGAGATAACGATCGTCAAAGTATAACACTGGAAACATCGGGGAAGAATCGTCCCGGTAGTAACCGCTTGGGGGGTTATAGGACCCGTACGGATCCACCCCGTAATCGCGAACGTGCCCGGTATCCTTAGTGAGCACGCGCGTATCCGGGTAAACGTCCCGCCATCGGCTCCACGTAGTCCAGCTGACGTTGAACTCCCGGAGCGACCTTCCCCTGTACGGCCCTTCGGTAGCCGTCGAAAGAATTTGAGGCCATCTGCTTTCGGTGTCGCGGTCGAACATGACGACGTTGTTATTAATCAAATCCCCCGATACACCGAAAGTGGTTGAACCACGGTCGAAACCGGTCACCGACCCGGTTAACGGACAGTAAGTGATTGCGACCGGGTCGCCGTCGAGTACATCGTTCACAATCTCGTGATAGACTAGAATGTCCTGCGGATACGGGCGGACATCTCCACCCCGAACGACGCCGAATATGATCGCCCCCTCATCGAGCTGTACAGCTGCAGCCTCCGCGAATACTGGTTCATCAATCGAGGGGATGCTGTCGGGTCCGAATCCGCCCGCGATTGTCTCCTCTCTCAAGGATGCAATATCGCGATCAAAACTGAGTAACGGGCGGTCGCGAGTCATTGCGCTCGTCTCCGTCGTGTGCTCCTCATCGGAGCTAGCATCGGATCGTTGACCCGGGCAGCCCGCGAGCGCTGAAACTGCACTACCGGCGATAACGGCGCGCCGGGTAGGAGACATAACCACTCACGGATCGGCAGGATAATTAATTGTCGGGGGCCGGGGACATCTCGTGCAACATCGATTGGTCAAACATCGAAGGGCAATCAATCTGCATCGGCCACCGAACCGGCGCGTCTACAGATAGTGCGGGCCGAGTGCCTCGCGGCTTGACCCCGAGGCGGTTCACGATACATGTTCTTGATATTACGACCCCGAATATTTATTATGGAAACAGCCCCAAATCGGGGACTGTTGCCATGCGACAACGTAACGATCGAGAGACGAAAGACAACGTAACTCGGCGGCGTGTATTGGAGCTTGGCGCAATCAGCGCCCCACTCATGGTGGCTGGATGCGTCGGCGACGACGATCCGGCCGTGGACGACGGGGTGGCCGATGACCCCGCCATCGACGATGACGACGACCCGGACGAGGTGGTGTATCGTCCGTTCGCCAGCCACCCGCCAACCGATACGCAATTCAACCCGTATAATCCCACGAATAGTATTGTCCAGGGAACCCTGGTCCACTGGGCACCGCTGATGCAGTACCACGTCGGCACAAACCAGTGGATACCAATGGTTGCGAGCGATTGGCACATGGATGGGACAACTGCGGTCATCGAGGTCGCAGATGAGTTCACCTGGCACAATGGTGATCCAGTCACCGCCGAGGACGTCGAAACGCGTCTGAAACTGCGCTATTATATGAATGATCCGATCGCCGGGTTCCTGGACGCTCCGCCCGTTGCCGGTAACGATGAAGTCGAGCTCACGCTGGAGACTGAGGTGCAAGAAGACATTTTCTGGCCGCAGACGACCGGTAACAACGAGTATGATATGGAGGATACCCCCGCGAGCATTTATGGCGATTTCATCGAACGCTTCGACGACGCAGAGTCCGACGACGAGATTGAGGAAGTACAGGCAGACCTCCTGTCATTCGCCCCGCAGGAGCCAGGGGAAGAGGTACTCGGTAACGGCCCGTTTGAATTCATAGAAGCCGTTGAGTCGGCACAGATCTTCGAGCGCCACGATGACTATCCCGTCGAGTACGTTCGCGAACAGGTCGACGCCACAATCGGGTACGATTTCAACGAATGGCCGGACGAGATCCGCATCGACCGTTTCGAGTTCGTCGACGTCGGCGACCTGTGGGCAGCCTACCGATCCGCCGAACTCGACGGTGGGGCTGATAATGCCCCCGCTGAGGTGTACGCCGAATATCCGGACGACTTCCACCAAGTGGGCGTGCCGCGAGACGAGATGTGGGGGCTGACCTTCCAATACGACGACGAAAACTTCGGTCGGCAGAACGTCCGAAAGGCGTTCGCCCACCTCATCGATCGCTCACCCCCCCTCTCGGATAATATGTTCCCGCTCGGGGACGACGTCCTGTACGAATCAGGGATGACCACCGGAATGACCGAAGAGTGGGTTTCCGACGATGTCCTCGACAGCCTCACCGACTACATTGGCGAAAATACCGACGAAGCGGCAGCGTTGCTCGAGGAGGATGGATACACCCGGGAAGACGACATGTGGTACACACCAGACGATGAACTCTTCGAGTTCGAGCTGCGGATGCCCAATTACGACGATATCGTGCCAGGGTTCCAGCTCGTTGTCTCGCTCATCGAGGATTTCGGGATCCAAGTGGATTTCAACGCAATGGATATCAGCACGTTCTTCGGTGACATCGAGCCGACCGGCGATTTCACCGTAATCGCGTCGTCCCTCGGGAATCAGCCGCACCCACTGATGAGCTACCAAAAGAACCTGCTCGATCAATCCGCCGCCACGAACTACGACTTGACGCCGGAGATCCCACCGGTTGGTGAGCCGGATGGCGAGGCGGAACAAGTCGATCTGGAAGAACTTATGGTAGAATTGGGGACGACCGGCGAAGAAGATCGTGCCCAAGAAATCATCGACACCCTCGCATGGGCGCACAACCAAGACATCCCTTACGTGGCGTGCGCCGAGAAAGCCCACCAGTACCTGGTCACGTACGCGGACTGGGAGATGCCGGAGACCGTCCACGAAGGCGTCGATGGACACGATCCACTGGCGATGACGCACACGCCGTGGCACTTCCCCGTTCACGTCGCGGCAGTCAGACCGAGAAACACTTGAAGGATCGAACGCACGGAATGTAGACCGGTTCAACGATTCGGCCGGCGATCCGACACGTGAACAGTTAACCCAACGCCGTACCATCAGTTCGTACTGTTCACGTCATGGGAGTTACAGACGAACGGATCGTCGATTGCGACATCCACCCACAGTTGTTGGGTGATGTAACGCTCGAGGAGTACCTTCCGGAAGAAGTTCGCGAGCTTGCGGGTGTGAGAACCCCGGGGTCGCTTTGGTCGAACCCCCATGGTCTTCTTCGTCGGGACGCCAAACCCCGCGAGGACCAAAGCGCATACGAACAGCTGTGTGAGCAACACTTCGACGAATTCGGCATTACCTATGGCATCTTCAATCGCGGTCCCATGGCACTCGGGGTCTCACCCAACGAGAGCCATGCCGTGGCGCTCGCGCGGGCACACAACGACGAGCTCATCGATCGCTGGCTCGATCGAGATGATCGCTTTCTGGGATCAATGCTCGTTGCGCCACAAATGCCACAGCAAGCCGCGGCAGAGATCCGACGCGTCGGTGATCATCCTCGCATCATCCAGGTACTCATCTCGAGCGCGAGCGGACTCAACCAACCCTACGGGCGACGACTGTACTGGCCGATGTACGAGGCGGCCGAGGAGACGGGCCTCACGATCGCCATTCACCCCGGAACAGAAGGAAGAGGAACCGCATATCCACCAACAGGGGCCGGATATCCCAGCCGATATATCGAATGGCACACCGTCCTGCCGGCCAATTATATCGGCCACGTTGCGAGCCTCATCACGGAAGGAGTGTTCGTAGAATACCCTGATCTCAGCTTTGTATGTATTGAGGGCGGACTGGCGTGGGTACCTCACCTCATGTGGCGGCTCGACAAAAACTGGCGATCCCTCCGAGTGCAGACGCCGTGGCTCGATCGACCGCCGAGTGAATACATACGCGAACACCTCCGGTTCACGACGCAACCGATCGAGGAGCCAACCGATCCGAAACACCTCCGGCAGGTTCTCGAGATGATGCACGCGGAGGAGACTGTGATGTTTTCCTCGGACTTCCCGCACTGGGACAACGACTCTCCGGCGTTCGGGCTTCCGCCGATGGATGATGAGCTGCGCCGGGCTATCATGTATGAGAATGCCCAAGAACTGTACGGCCTCCCAGATTCCCCCGGGGCATTGTGATGACTGATGAACGACCTCATCCTGTCTGTCCCGCGGCCTCCCTGCCACCCGGGGAGCGTCGGATCATCGAGATCGAGGGTCGATCGATCGGCGTGTTTAATGTCGACGGCGAGTTCTATGCGGTGGCAAACGTGTGCCCGCACCAACGGGCCCCCCTCTGCACTGGCGACCTGACGGGAACGACTCGCGCCTCGGGAGTCGACAACATTGAATGGCATCGTGACGGCGAAGTGCTGGCCTGTCCGTGGCACGGCTGGGAGTTCGACGTCACGACCGGTGAGACGGTCTTCAATCCACACCGCTGGTCGGCAACGACGTATCAGACTGATGTCCTCGCCAATCCCGAGGCGGTCGAGCGTGGCGAGGAGGATCCCGCTATCCAGATGCACCGCGTAGATGTCGACGACGGGATCGTCGTCGTGTACGTCTGAGGCCGGCACGATTGGAAGATCACTCGTACAACAACCGTCCTTCGACGGAACTCGCCCATCCCGATGGTTCGAGCCACGTATCAAGTCGGGTGCAAAAGCGTCCAGGTTGGTCCTCGAGGAGCGGGCGTACGTCTCGGCTCCCAATCAATCGCTCGAAATGGTCGTTGCCCGATGGATTCGCCGCTGTCGGATACGGGCGCCACGCGAAGTGCTCCGGATGCAAGTGGATGACTGCGAGCAGGAGCACCAGGCCGGTTCTCACCGGCCGAAACTCGTGTGCGTCGTCCACGGAGAGACGGATCCCGCGGCAGCGGGTTCCCGCGTGAGGGGGGATAGAAGGGGTGAAAGCCATTGGATGGAACGATACCCCCTGAAGCGGCGGCAGTTCGATCCCGTCCGCCTGGGTGGTGACTTTTCCCGTCACTTCAGATCCGAATGCACTGCCATGTAGTGCAGATGTGACTCCATCGGGTTCGAACCAGGGTGCCCCGATGAGCTGGAAGGGAGTCTCCGTTCCACGACCGACACTGACGTTTGTCCCCTCGAATAAGCATGTGCCGGGATAGATCCTGCTGGTCTCGTAGCTGGGCATCGAGGGCGAGAGCGGCACGAACGACAGACCCGTCTCCGGCCAGTGCTCGGAGCGGCGCCATCCTTTCGCCTGTATGACCCGCAGGTCCACCGTCAGGCCCCACTCCTGGGTCAACCACAGGGCGAACTCGCCCATCGTCAGATTGTACGTGATCGGGATGGGGGCTCGTCCGAGAAAACCACTGATTTGCGTGACGTTAAGGATTGGCCCTTCAACTGTCGACATCTCCGCACCGGCCGGCGGGAAACGGTCGAGCACCACCACCGGCACATTCGTTTCAGCGCACACCTCGAGCACGTGTGAGAGCGTCCACGCGTAGGTATAGAATCGGACGTCGAGGTGGGGCAGGTCGAAAAGGATCCCATCGAGAGATCGGAGTTGCTCGCCGGGTGGTTGCTGGCGTGCTCCGTACAGGCTGGTTAGCGGACGGCCTGTCGCCGGATCCCGTCCGTCGGGTACAGCCTTGCCGTCCACTTCGGCCGCGGTAATCCCGTGTTCGGGGGAAAAAACGCGCTCGATCTGTACCCCGGCATCGAGTAGCGCGTTGCGGGTTCGGCGACCTGGATCGTGTGCGAGTCGGGCAGCGTCGTTCGTAACGATCCCCCACCGGCGGTTTACGATCGTTGGGCCGATGTCGGCCAGCAGCTCATCGACACCGAACGATACCATCCTTGCGTTGTATGCGCCGGGGACCCTCTTTACGGTTCTCAGCACTCCGGAACCGGACCAAAGTATATGGTTTCACACAATCGCGTTCTCGCCAGTATCGGGGTAACAGACGACTTCATCCTGGTATTCGTCTGATGCGGAGAAGCCCGTGTGCGAGCACCGATGAAGATCGAATCTACGGACGCCAGCCACGACCGGGCCCGAGAAGACATCAGGACCATTGCCGAGCTGGGATTCAACGCGCTCCGGGTGTGGGTTGATTGGGCATCGAGCGAGCCACGACCGGACGAGTACCGGCCGGATCGTCCGTCCCCCTTTTTCGAACTCACGAGTGAATCAGCGTACCGAACTCGGCTATCGGAGCCAACGTTTATCCAGCACCTCGACGAGTTACTCTGTACGAGGACCGTCGAACGGTGGTGCGATCGTGAAAACGCCTGGCAGAGACGATCAGACGGGTCGCGACGCAAGGAGCGGGGGTATGCGGATTTCTCTGCGTCGTTCCGGGCGGCCAGTCGAAGATCGACCTGCCGACCACCAGATGATTCCTATCGTCCTGTACGTCGATCCGGAAAGTTGGGGGCAGGAAATCGCCACAATGACGTTGCCGATCACCGCCGATACAACCGCGCTCTCGGAGAACCCCTGGCGGACAGGTTTTGTCCGGCACGGGGATTCGAACCGATCGGTACCCGCGAATTTCAGGTCGCATCCACCGGGTACGAAACCACGCTGTATCGAAAGTCCGTACCTGGACCAGCAACCGAGTAGTACACGAGATTACCATCACTGCAATTGCACACTCAAATCGCCGCTCCACGACGATAATTCGACTGTGTCAGGCGTCTTCAGCGCCCGCTTTCGCCGTTAAGACGGGCATCGAGGCCATCCGGACGACCTTCTCCGCTACGCTGCCCACGAGGTACCGGTCGATCCCCGAACGACCGTGCGTGCCGATGGCGATGAGTTCGATATCGTGATCCTGGGCATAATCGACGATCGCCCGCGCGGGACGACCCGCGACAACTCGCCGTTCTATCGATGAGACGCCCGCTTCTTTGGCCCGTTTGACCACCTCGTCGACCGCGCGCTCTCCTTGTCGCTCGTATTCGACGTACAGCGAACCCGCAGCTACGTCACCGGCGAGTTTCGAGACGTCGACGGCATGGATCACATGAAGCGTTGCGTCCAGCCGATCGGCCAGCTGGATCGCCTGATTTGCCGCCGCGAGCGCGCCCGCGCTCCCATCCGTGGGTATCAGGATTCGTTCCAGGGGCGACATCAACATCTCGGTCGTCACAGTAAGTACTGGGATCGATGCTGCTCTGATTGTTCGTTCCGCAACGCTTCCGAGTAGGATGCGCCGCACGCCAGTTCGTCCGTGAGAACCTTGGACGATCAAGCTCGCACCGATCTCCGAAGCGTGAGAGACGATGGCCTCGTGCACGCCATCTTCGGGATCCAGGAGATTGGTCTGCACCGAGACCCCGAGTTCTCGGCCCTCGCGCTCGATCGATCCCACTGCCCGTGCGCCGTGGTCGTTCTCTCGAGTGGCCGCCTCCTCGGAGACCGAATCGGGTACATCCGACAGATCGAGGACATACACGACGTGGACGGTCGCACCAAACGTCGCTGCCAGGGATAATCCGGTCGCAGCGGCTCGCCCGGCACACTCGCTGCCGTCGGTCGCGATCAGAATGGTGTCGTACATATTCACTATTTCTCACCGGGGTAAACGCGATGGTAAACCTACCGGACGCAAGGCATGGGGCGTTTCTGTATCGTTATGTGGGTGACGCCGGAAGGTCCACTATGAACGCCAGAAACCGATCGTCCTCGCACACCATCTCACGACGGGCGCGACAATGAAGGCCCTTGACCTCCGAGCGAAAATTCCTGCGCTCCAGGACGGACTCTACCTTAATTTCGGGGCTCATGGTCCGAGCCCGCGGCCCGTGGTCGAAGCCGCCGAATCGTTCCTTCGCACGCACGACTACGAGGTACCGATCGCAGGGGACCCGTACGAGGCCGCCTACGACACCTTCGACAGGGCTCGAGAAACGGTTGCCGAGCACATCGGCTGTTCGCCAGATGCGGTCGCACTAACGGAAAGTACTACCAATGGGCTCAATGCGATCGCCGGCGCGATCTCCTGGCAACCGGGTGATGTGGTCGTCCATACGGACCTGGAACATCCCGCCGGTATCCTCCCGTGGCAACGTCTCGAAGCAGCGGGAGTCGAGCGACGCGTCGTCGAGACGAGGGCCGGTCGGCTCGATCCGTCACAATTCGCAGATGTGATCTCCGACGCGAAGCTGGCCTGTTTTAGCGCCCTCACCTGGACCCACGGCACACGGTTGCCGGTGGAGGAATTGGTCGAGATTACCCACGAGGCAGGCGCGTACGCGTTGGTGGATGCCGTCCAGTTACCGGGACAGACGTCCGTTGATGTCACGGAGTGGGGCGCAGACGCTGTCGCCGCGTCCGGGCAAAAATGGCTGCTCGGCCTCTGGGGTGGCGGCTTTCTCTATGTGGATCCATCGCGTATCGATGAGTTCGAGCCGGGGACGGTTGGCTATCGAAGCGTCACCTCGGCACCCGGTAAACCGATGCAGTTTCACCGAGACGCAAGGCGATTCGAAGTCGCATCGACCAATCCAGCGCCACACCACGCACTCGCCAGGGCAATCGAGGAGATCGAAGCGGTGGGCATCGACGATATCGAATCGCGAATCGTCAGCCTGGTCGAGCGCCTCCGCGACGGCATCCCACGGGAGCAGTATCTGAGTCCCAACGACCCAGAATCGGGACTGGTCACGCTCGACGCAGACGATCCCGCAGCCACCGTGAAACGGTGTCGAAAGGAGGGTATCGTGATCCGAGAGCTCCCTTATCCAGACGCGGTTCGACTCTCGATCCACGCCGTGAATACGACCGAGGAAATCGATCGAGTAATCGATATACTCAATCAAGAGTGGTGACACCGCGACAGCATCAATGCGGCTTCACGTCCAGCATCGACGACGACTCCGGCTTGCCACGACGTCTACACCACGGCTGTAGAAATAGACCGGCGGACCGTTGACCCCGGCAAACCCCATCGCTGAAAGCAGCGTGTTTGTCTCGACAGTTGCTTGTGATCGCTGTACCGCCCACGGATCGTGGTCGACGACCGTTTCGCGGAGACGGTGCTGCGGATCTTCCGTAAAGAGACGGTACCGCTCGAAGAGAAACCGTGGCAAGCCTCGCTCCCGAGCGAAGAATTCATCTCCGAGGGGTTCGTAAACGGCTCGGTATGCTGCCGGGCGCGCACCGGGATGTCGGCGGCGACTCTCGAACGCAACGCGCCCATCCGTTTCCCGGAGCGAGATACTCGCGTAAAAGTAGGGCAAATGGTGGAACAATCGTGCACCGATCACGCTGAGGAGCCCATCGGCATCGAGACTGAAGAAGTAGACCCCCGGTTCACCGTCATGCTCGACGTACGTACGGAGGTTGAGTTCCGGCAGCTCGATGCCGAAAACACCCGGTAGTGGATACGGTCGGACGTGAACGTTCGTGAACGGAACGATGGAAAGCCAGGCGTGACCGTCGAAGGTATCTACGTTCAGACAAGCAGGTAGTTTGCGTTCGACGAGATTCGGATCGACTCGGTAATTCTCGAAGAGCAGGTGGCGCCACCCCATCGCCAGCGGAACAGCCATCCATTCGAACGTGTTTACGACTCCCTATTGCTCTTCCGACGGCTCCGGTTCGATCGATGCACCGGGGCGGTGTAACGGGTCCCGCCGGTCCGGAACGGCGGATAACGGCTCCGTTATCCCGCAGGACGCCACCCCCGTGCTTCCCTGGGTTCCCGAATCACTCCGGGGGAACTGGGTTACTTCTGCATCGGTTTACCTGGCAGCGTTGACGAACGGAGTCGCGTGATCACCGCGATCAGATTGGTCGTTACGCGTGGCGCCTCACTGAGTCAGCTCAGGTTACGAATCAGGATCTGGCCGCACCTCTGGCGTGTCAGCTACTAGTCACCGCTCAGGCCGGGCGCAACGTGATAGCCATGAGTCGATTCGTGCGAGCACGATCAGCCCGGCAGCGACCGTGATGATCGGTATGCCGACGACGACGGCCACCCCGGCGATCAGGGTGAGGACCGCGAGCGTCAGCGGGGGATTGGCGAGTGCGGCCACGGCCAGGATCATCAGACCAACCGTGTTGATCCGGGGATTGCGGGACGAGCCCGCGCCCAACGCGCCTGGTCGGGGGGATCGGCCGGTACGTTGCTGTCGGTGAAGGGCTGGCGTGGAGGGTTGCATCTGCGAGCGGTGTCCATGACCGGGGCGCTATCTGCGCTGGACGTGACCCGGTGTCTCGACCACCGATGGACTCGAGAAACTCACCTGAAACGGCTCGAGTTATCTCACAGGTCGGCCCTCGCTGGCCCGCGAGAGAGGGAAATGTTCCGGTGGCCGGACTGAACGAGCACGGTCGACGTTCGATCCAGCCACCCACAAAAAAGGGGACGGGATCTAGCGCCAATTTCCATTGGATGCGATCGGCATCGGTAGTTCTTGCTGTTCGGGGCAGAAGCATAAAATTACTGGGAGTTCCGGTACCACGGTACGCGATACCAACATTCAATTCACGTGGATTTCGACGCCAAACACTCTCAGTCGTCCACGAACGGGACGTTCAGGTCCAATCCATCCGGAGTGTTCGATCTGTTTCCAGAGCGTGATGTGGTGCTCCAGAATCGAAGACGTCCCGACCATCCAGTCCGGGAATGTACCGACGCAACCGGGGAAGTTAAACACGTTTCTCACGGAATAACCTACATGTCAACCCGGCCGCTCGTCGTTGCGATCTCGGGAAGTTTGCGCGACGGGAGCTACACGCGAATGGCCCTCTCACATGCACTGACTGCAAGCGAAGAAGCCGGCGCCGAGACCAGATTGGTAGATCTTCGCGAGTGGGACCTCCCCCTTTTCGATCCGGACGACCGCGAGCGGGGTGATGCTGTGCAACTCAAACGCCTGGTCGAGGCGGCGGATGGAGTGATTATGGGGACCCCGGTCTATCACGGCATGACCTCCTCTGCGCTCAAGAATGCCTTCGATTACCTGGGCAAAGACGAATTCGAGGACACAGTCGTTGGTCTCCTGGCGACCGCTGGCGGTGGGCCCTACGCACCGACGCTCGAACATTTACGCACGGGCATTCGGACGGTGCATGGGTGGACCCTCCCCCACGAAGTAGGGATCCAAGGTGCGTACAATCAGTTCGAGGACGGTGAATTTGTCGATCCGGATCTCGAAGCACGAGTCCACAAGCTCGGGCGGATGGTGGCCGAACACGCGACCGGTGGTGACCAATCTCCCACGTGTCGGGTGGCTACCAGCGATTGATCAGAAGTGGTGGTCTCTATCGCCGAGGGGCAGGACCACGCACGAATGGGTTACTATCACCCGTCGGGGTGACCGCAATCGCCCCGATCGGCATACGCCAGTGGGACACTGACGTGCATACCCACGAAACGCCACTTGCCCTCGCTCGATAGAAGCGATCCGCTCCACCGCGTCTCGAAATCATAGCGTGTGTTCCGTTCGAGGTCTTTCCACCCCATTTCTACCATATCAGCGAACCAACCGGTGTTCCCGTTCTGGCCACAGCGGAGATCGTGGCTGGTAACCGTCCAATCTGTGGTGTTTGCGGTCTGGTCTGCGAGCCCCTCGACGACGACGTCGTACCCGACCAGCCGTTCGTTGATTCCATGTTTCACCACGGCCGGGCGATCTGCGAAATACTCGCCGAGTGGCTCCCCCGCCCTGAGCGCCTCGTAATACTGTTCGACGCACTCTCGAACTGTCATCCTGGCAGTAAACGATTCCGAGAACCTTGAATCACGTGGGAAATCCCCGCGGTGGCGATCGTGCGGTCGAATCGTTCTGGCTGGTGAGGAGTGTCACGTCGAGTCTAGTGATTGTTGGGTGCGCTAGGTAAGACTTGTTCGGGGAGGGGAAAAACCATCTATAAACCTATTTACCGGCAGGGCGGTTGTCCTGTGGCGATGACCGGAGATTCGAATGAACGTATCTATTACGTGATCAGCGATCTCCACATCGGCGGCGACGAGCAGCTCGAGGAGATCGAGTTCCGAGAGGAGTTACTGGAGTTTCTCGAGCGGCTTGAAACGATCGAGGAGGATGCAGAACTGATCATCAACGGTGACGCCTTCGGGCTGTGGGAGTTCACCCAGGTGGAGGGAATCGAGAAATTCGAGGTACTCGAGGAGATCTATCCGGAAGTCTTCGAACAGCTCAGACGCACGGGCGAGAACATCCCGATCACCTTGATTCCGGGCAATCACGACCACGAGCTCGCCGCGTACGACGAGTACATCGAGCGGTTCGCCGCCTACAACGTGCGGCTGGTCCCGTCGCTCTCAATCGAACGGGAGCTGGGAGATCAGGTCATCCACTTCGAACACGGTCACCAGCAGGACCCCAATAACCGGATCGAAGACTGGGGGAATCCGCACGCCTCACCACTCGGCTATTTTTATAACACACTGGTGACGAGTCGAGCAGGACAACTCTCCGAGCGGGGACGGTACAATTGGCTGAAGGACGTACAGGCAGTCAATCCAACCGAGCGAATGCCAGTATGGTTGATCTCCAAATACTTTTATCGGGAGATGAACCCAGTGCTGCGCTATGCGATGCTACCGTTCTTACTCTTACTCAATATCAGTGCGGTGCTCGCCGTGCTGGCAGGCCTCCATCTCGTCGGCGTGTGGTCGGTGCCAGTCGTGCGCACGGAAGCGTTCCTCGGCCAGTTCGGCCGGGCGGGCACCATCGCCTGGTTTGTCCTCGCCATCAATATTGTTGTGGCGGGGCTACTCGTGCTGGTTGGCATTCCGCTGTATTTCATCAGACGTGATATTCGAAAGACGATCGCCCGCTTTGGCGTCTTCGAGACGGCCCTCACGGTCGACCCGGAAGCACCGTACGAGGATCGGGCGCGGGACGTTTTCGCAGAGAACCCCGACAAGACGATATTCTGCTACGGTCATACGCACCGGCCGACGATCAAGTCAGTTGACGGGGGAGTCATGGTGAACACGGGAACGTGGCTGAAACGGCTGCATCGGCGCGACGGCGTGATCGGTGTCCTACCACCGGTATTTTATCCGTCGTACCAGATCGGGTACGTTCGTATGAAGGAGGAAAACGGAGCGGTAACCATCGATTACAAGGCGATCAAAAAACCGAGTCCGGCGACCGAGGAACTAACGTTGGCAGAACGGCTGCTCACGGTCGGTCGGGATCCGGAGCCGGAAATCCCGTCGAGTCACTCGGTACAGTCCGACGGGACTGTCGAATTACGGCGAACAACATGAGTCGAAATTGGTCGCGAGTGGTCCGGGTGCGGCCAACGCTCCCGGGTTGGGATCGTCGGTCGGTTAATACATTCCCAACCGTCGCACGCCACCATCTCGGCCTCCTTGATCGGCGGGTAGAGACGGTGTAGCTTTCTTCGAGCCTCCCAGCTTATGAGCTACGAATCGACGGTGACATCCATCTCGTTCGTGCTGTTTCCCACATAGCGATTACCGGCCGGAGAGTCCCTGGATCCGGAATACGGCAGTTGAGACACTCAATCTGGAGCGAACTCCAGCCGACCCCTTTGATATCCAGCCACCTTCCGTGAGTGAACGTGTCGTAGCATTCGAACCAATCCAGATATTCGCGTGCGTTCTCCGGGGAGACGTTCCGATAGAGTCGGCGTGAGTGTGCGTGCTGAGGTTGTCCAAGACGACTTGATTGGACTCAACATCCGGGTAGCCGGTATATGCGGCCTTGCAGTCGATCCACTCACACGTCCACCAGCGCTCCGTTACGTGAAGGCGAGACTCCACCGTCAACGATTCAGTCGCCAGGTGAAGCATTCGGATCCCATTGCGTTCGTAGTGGTGATCGATTCGAGCGAATCCTCCAAGACGCGCCGAGAGCGGGTCGCAGACGTGCTTGTGTAGTGTCTTGCTGGATTCGTCAAAACAGTCGACCTGATGCGCCTCGTCGTACAATTCTTCCCCGAGCGAAAGATTCGTTTCCAGACGGTGGACCAACCCTGCTATTTCATTGGGTGGAGGAAGACAATACTTGGCGCGGTGTGGGTTGAGGTCGTTTTTATCCGCTGTCGAACGATTTCCTCGGCACTCGAGTCGAACTCGATCTCCTCAAGCGTAACGAGCCGATCGGCCAGATGTGAATACGGCAATCCACTGGTCCTTCTGGTGGCTTTGAGTAGACGAGAGCGGCGAGATGGGCTTCAACACGGCCGTCGAGGTTCGGTATGTGGTCTCTGCACGGTTTGCGGCGATGAACCGTTCGGCGTACACCTTTCGGTTCCGAAAGGTTGGCCCGACCGAACACCCAACGTGCTCATAGATACGGCCATATTTGAGCCTGTCAGCAGCTTACGGAAGAAAAGTTGTGGAGATGATTGTTGCTTCCCGTTGGCTGCCCTTCCCAACGAACCCTTCGGATTCAGAACGTTCTTGTTCTGAGATATCGATGGTGTACTTTTTCGGACTCATTTTTCGTCCACGGACCCAGAGGAAAGAACACTGCTATCCACGGTTGGGACGCTACAAAGTGCACTCCTTGTGATAGAGTAACAATCTCGTGATGTCGATGCGTTTATGCCTTAATATGGCCTGTTGTGTGTTGACACCACGGCGGGTCATACATCCAACAGAGATGTCGTGGTGTCACTAAGATCGCTGGATCGGCTGGAGTGGCTGGAGTCGTTTTCACCCGTTGGAATAGGCGAAGCTGATATCCACTTACGTCAATCTGACGAGCATCGACAAAATGAGGCAACTACCCAAACGGATCATTGCACCTCATTCAAGTGCGACATGTATGTCTCTGGAGCGTTTTGTTCACGACATTACAGGAAGGGTGGAAACGATACCGACCGCTGCGAGTCCTCAAGCTGGTGTATCACCTTGGTTGACGTTTGCCCAAGAAAAATTCCGGTGGACGAGAATCGTTCCGGCAGTCTCAAGGTGGGTATCAGTCTCCATAGCCTCCGCGGTCGTTTTCCGTTCTCTTTTCGTGGATGATTGGTGCCAAGGAATTTCGAAGACCCTTTCATTACCAGGGAGTTTGTTAGCCCGAACAATCATTAGTACCGAATATATCCGTCGCGGCTAGGCGATGCGTATAGAGGCCAAAACAGGGACTGGGACAATGAAGGCTGGCCGTCAGACCGCCCTCCGGAACGCGGCTTCAATGAGCACGGTTACCACGCTCACCGACTACTTGATGGGTAGAGGGACAGATCCTGTTGAACGGGTACAGAGCACTGCGAAGGACTTTGAGTATTTGCAATCGATCGAGAAGGCGATCGACGCCGGCTTCTGAATACTGGGCGACCATAAGGAACCGCCGGACCTCAAATGATCAATTATTTGAACAGTCTTTCGGAACGCAGTTCCGCCTTCGCGGTCTGCTCTGTAGTGTTGCGGTCAAACGGACCTATTTAGCAGCCCAACTCGATGATCGTCGCTCACTCTCTTAGCCCGAGAGAGGGGAGAAGGGGTTGCATCGGGATATTCTCCTTGGCTTGTTCGGGTCAGTCGTGGGACTGTCGATGCTGAGATGACCTTACCAGAGCCATGTGCGTCCAGCAGATCGGGATATCATATACATTAGTCACTACTGATGGATTGTCGAGGTGCTCCCGGACGCGTCGATGTGGGTGAGGCCTCATTTCGGGTTCGTCACACTGCCATGTCGCGCCGATTCAACGATGATTGGTGGAGAGTCAAGCCACAATGAAAGTGACAGAGAGGTTCATCCGCAGAGCGCGATGAGAAACGATACAAGGTGCTACTCGCTGAAGAAGGGTGCAACTCCGGAACGCATGAACGATACGTCAGCCCCCAGAAGGATGAACTGGAACCCCTCCCCGATCAATTTGTCCTTCTCAGCTGGTGTCCGCCCGGCAATCCCCGGCACGACATCGTGGGTACGGGCTGCCTCGAATACTCCTTCGATAGCCGCCCGAACCTCCGGGTGGTTTTTATCGCCGGGATACCCCATGGAGGCGGACAGATCGTTCGATCCAATGAGGACCACATCGAGTCCTTCGACTGCCAATATATCATCCGCAGAGGCAGCACCTTGCTGAGATTCGATTTGAAATGCGATTAGCGTCTGTTCGTTCGCGCGGTCGATGTATTCGTCAAAAGCCTCACCGTACTCGTTCGCACGAACCGTACCAGCCACACCACGTCGACCAGCAGGTGGAAACTGTGCTGCCGCGACTGCCGATTCGGCCTGCTCGACAGTCTCCACGTTGGGGATGATCACGCCGCCAGCCCCGACATCAAGGGCTTGTTTTGCCTTCCCAGCTACTGCAGCGTCTACGGAGGGGAGTCGAACAATGGGCGTCGCCTTTGAGGCGATTGTCGTTACCAGTGACTCGACGCGTTCCGGGGAATAAGGGGCGTGTTCGGTATCGATCCCGAGCCAATCGAGTTCTGTTCGTGCCATTACCTCTGCGACTCGCCGGCTTCCGGAAAGCACCCATGCCCCGAGCACGGGATCTCCCGCATCTAATTTCTCAAGTGTGTGATTCATAAGTAATCACCTTGTTCAAATACGTCGATCCTCATCAAATGAATGGTTAACGCACACGGTGGCGATTATCACGCTGGTCGGGTGTGGTAGTTCGATCCGGCTCCTGTCGAGATTGAATCAATCATACTTTAAGCTAGATAAGCAACCGAGACTCTCCAACAGATAGACACGAATGGACGATCCACGGAGTAAAAGCGCTAACATATTGAAGCGTGACAAAAAGTCTATTTGTCTGCCACGGGTAGTCAATCGGTAACAGACATCTTTATGAACAATGAGTTACAAAATTATTGAGAGGCTTAATTATGCAACGTCGCGCTACATCACGAGCGGATTTGAAACGTCGAGGACTGCTCATGTCCATCGGAGCTGGTGCCATGGGATCCTTGGCGGGCTGTATCGGAGACGACACGGATCCGGGTGACGTAGATCTGATCGAAGGGGATCCCGAGGCACCGACGATTGATCCTGATGATGTCGATGATGAGGATCTCCCCGAGGGCGCCTATGTGGATGGCCAGGATCTCATACTGGTCACACCAAATAACCCGGAGGAAGTGCACTTCTCCGGCATGCCCGGGGATACGGTGATTACTGACGTGTACGATGCCGCGAACGATGTGTTTGCCGCGTCTCACGAACCGGGTATTTGGGGCAGATTCTGGCTCGCAGACTACTGGGCTGCACCGGGTGACCCCTTCTTCGGGTTTTACGACAGTGTAGAGATCGAGTCAGACACGATCACTGCCGTCATCCGGGACGATGTTTACTGGAGCGATGGTGAACCCGTGATTGCCAAAGACGCGATCGCGACCCACGCTCTCTGGGTGCTCCCACCGGACCATGATCGTGATCTCCCATGGGACTATGGCCCGGGAGAGGCCCGATTTCACGGTGGATTTATCGGAAGTTTCAGCGTCCCCGATGGAATGGATGGCAAGGTGTTCGAATGGCACATCGTCGACAATCCGGAATGGGAGGAAGTCGGCGGTTTCGAAGCAATGTCGACCGGAGAAATTTGGGCCCGCATGGGGGGAACACCGGCCGTCAACTACTTACGGAATGGGCCAAACTTCCCAAGCCATTTGGACAGATGGGAGGACATCTGGGACGAGCGAATCCAACAATGGGAGGAACGGGATCCGGACTTCCAAGAACGAACTGTTTTCCTGAATGATCGATTCGACGGGCAAGAACTCGCGGAGTGGTCGCGGGAACCCGGAAACGTTCCCACCCACGGTGCTTGGACGCTAGCCGAGACCGTCGGGACCCAGGAGATCGTCCTCGAAAAGAACGAACACTACCGACACGTCGACGATATCAACTTTGATTCGAACATCTTCGAGTATAGCGAAGATGATCCGAGGATACAAGCAGGGCTGCGCGCTGGTCGATTCGATGCAGCAACGACGACCATGTCCCCGGATGCAGTTGACGAAATCCCCGGGACGTATACCCAGGTCACCTCGCCTTCGGCAGCCGGTCACTCACTGGGAATCAACCACAATTCACCGCTAGGGGATGTGAAGGTCCGTCAGGCGATCATGTACGCCCTGGATTCACCCTCCATCGCCCAGAACATTCACCCCGATGCAGCCGCACCGATCGACATTCCCGGCTGGGACATGTGGGCCGCAGATGCGGTTCTGGACGAATCCTGGGCAAGGGAGAACTTGATCGATTACTCCCAAGACCTCGATCGTGCCGAGCAGTTGATGCAGGAAGCGGGATGGAGTCGAGGGGGCGACGACCTTTGGGAGGACGATGGCCAGCCGTTCCAGACGGTGATTGCGACCCCAGAAAATGATCCCGTGATGGAACTCACCGTACAAGATCAGTTGGCGAATTTCGGATTTGATTGGGGCGTACAAACCTTCGAATCGGCGACGTTCGCGGAACGACGGGATGGATCAGATTCAATCGACTACATCGAGGAGGAATACGGAGGCAGCGGCGATTTCGACGTCTGGCAAGAGGGATGGCTAGCCGGATTCTACGAGCAGATGGCCGACATGTGGTGGGGAGGGGTGGCTCATAACACGAGAGTCCGATCGCGCAATCTGTTTACCCACGAGATCCAGGAAGAGGGGATGCAAAATTATGCAGATAGTGGGTGGGTTGAAGGACAGTACGATATCTGGTTCGATTGGCTCGTGAGCATCCCCCCAATCGGTGAGCCTGATGCCGAACCATCCGTTGAATGGAACCCCGGATACGTATGGGGGGCAGCCCGAACAGGTCCGCTGAACTTCGATTCGCCGTACACAGACAACGAGTACTACAATCCGCCACACGACGAACCACATCCCGAAAACGCGGATTACTGGTGGCAGAAGTTCGCCTGGACGGCAAATTGGTTGCTGCCAGTGCTCCCGTTTGCACGGGGTCAAAACCAGAACTTCCTCAATACTGCGAATTGGGAATGGCCGTTCGACCACGACATGTTCGAGTTCTATCAGCTCAACTGGAATGCGCCGACGCTGGCCACACAAAATCTCATCGCTGCAGATGTGTCCAATCCCAAAGACGGCGCAGAGGTCGTGGACAGGTAAAAAGCGGATCTCGGTTTGGCCATCATAGAAACTCGTATGCACGACATTGCGGAATACCTCCACCGGGGTACCACCGCCGTGCGTCGGCAATACTGCTGAACATACGACGGGCTCGAAGTCGGGAGAAATACAACGGTTCAGTACCACCGATCGTATCACGCAAGATATCCTGTCATTGATGAAGAGGACGACTGCGGACCTGACCACGCATCTCACCACAGTCCTGTTGTTGGGTCTGTTGGTGGTGGGGTTGGCTGCGATCATGACGACCTTTCAAGCGCCGCTAGCGGCGGAGACTTCGAAATCGGATCTGGCCTTCGAGGAAGTGAGTGTCGACCGTGGCTTTACCTATTCTGCAAATGCGCACATGCAGATGGGAAACAGCCGTGCGGGTGTATACGTCTCCGACGTGACCAATAACGGATATCCCGACATCCTCGCGATCGGCGGAGACGAACCGGTTCTGTACATCAACGATGGCGGTCACTTTGAGGCGTCTACTGCTCTCCCCGAGATCAATGCTACCATCAGCGCAGCGGTATTTTTCGACAAAAACGGCAACGGCTGGGAGGACCTCTTCCTGCTACCACGCGACGACTCACCGATCCTCCTGGCAAACGAAGAGGGGACCTTCGAGCACCGATCGGCTGGCCTGGCTGACCTGGAACTTCGTGTCCCGGTGGCTGCCTCTGTTGCGGATTACAATAGGAACGGCTGTTTAGACGTCTTTATCGTCCAAAACGGCGAATGGCAGCGCGGGCTCCCCGCAAAAGAACAGCGAGCGAAGGATGCGCAAATACTTGGACAGGAACCGAGCGAAATCGTCGTCGAGAACGACAACGGAAATCCGAACTATCTCCTCGAAGGAGACTGTGCCTCCGGAACATTTGAAGATGTCACAACGGAGGTGGGCATCGATGGCGAGCGCTGGTCGATGGCGACCAGCTTTGCGGATTTCACTGGTAACGGATATCCAGACATCCACGAGGCGAACGATTTCAACTACGACTATCTGTGGGTAAATAATGAGGGTGATGGATTCGAACGAGAACGCCTCCCTGACACCAATCGGCACGCGATGTCCTCCTTACCGATGGATGTCACCGGCAACGGTGAGTTAGATCTCTTCGTAACCAACATTCATCTGCTCGGTGACACGGGGGCAAAGCAAGTACTTGCATCCGTTGACAATAGCGGTAACAACCTGCTCATCAACGATGGAGGTGGATTTTCGTCGCAAGAGTTTGAATACAATGTGCGGGACGGGGGCTGGGGATGGGCAGCTGTTGCATCTGATTTCACCAATAACGGCGAAGTTGACCTGATTCATGCAACCCACCACGAAACTAACCTCAATGCCCCAGAACAATCCGTGTTGACACAGCCTCGCGTCTGGGTCCGTGACGGCGGGACATTCCGGCGAGTCGACAGTGCAGCCGCGGGCTTTCTTCCACAAAACGGCCGTGGCTTGGCAGCACTTGATTTTAATGGCAACGGACAGGAAGATCTCGTTACGTCAAACCTGGACAGCCATTTTAAACTCTATGAGAATCAGGGGCCGAGCCAGAACTGGCTGCAAGTGACGGTGCGAGATGGTGATGGCGCAATTGCGATCGGTGCAAGAGCCACTATTCACAGCCATTCATCGGGAAGCGATATCGACCAGCATATCCCGATCAAGGCAAGAACGGATCTCCTCTCTCAGTCCAGCCGGCGTCATCACGTGGGGCTGGGCGACGCCACGAAGGCGACTGTCGAAGTGACGTTCCCGGACGGGACGATAAGAACGTACGGCCCCCTCGATAGTAATCAGCACGTCGAGCTTTACAAGAATGGCTCGGTAAAGACAGTCTAATATTCTCTGTGAACCCAGTAATAGCCACGGATCCCGACTTTAGCCCTAGCGCTCAAAGTACCCGTGCGGTCAAGCGGGCCCGCTTTTGGAGGTGTTGTGGTACTGCGTTGTAGGGGTCTCCCCTCCGACTTCGTTCGCTTTCCTCACGTCGTGATGGACGGCTAGCGCATCAAAAGGTGGGGGAGTGGTGGAAAAACTTCGTTCATACAAGTCGTCCGTCGCATGTCCGGATCATACGAGTGGGAAAAAACCACGCCCATTCCACAAGACTTGTTTTTCAGAACGCCTGACGTAACTCGATGATCACCGTGGTCGGTCACCGTGGTGCAGCCGGTATCGCCCCGGAGAACACATTGTTCGGTCTCGAGAAAGCAGTCGAATTGGGAGTCGATATGGTCGAATTCGACGTCCGGCAGACTGCGGACGAGTCGTTGGTACTCATGCACGATGAGACTGTCGACCGAACGACGGATGGCACAGGCCCAGTTGCTGAACTCACGCTGGACGAGATCCGCGCGCTCGATGCCGGCGAGGGACACCTGGTCCCGACACTAGATGAGGCTCTCGAGACCCTTGCCGAGCTGGACGTGGGGGCATACATCGAATTAAAAGAGGGCGACATCGCAAATCGAGTCGTGGATAAAGCCCGGCCGTATGGTGTCCTCGAACATTCGGAGGTGACGGCCTGGGATCCTGCCGTGATTCGCGAGATTGCAGATCGGGACGCACCCGTCGGTGGCCCACTTGCGACGGTCGACGAAGAACACCTCCGTGTTGCCCAAGAACTGGGGTATCGGCACATCGGTGTGCACCACGAATCCATCACTCGGGAGATCGTGTCTCGAATTCAATCCGTAGAGATCGCCGCCGGTGCCTGGCCCGTCAACACGCGGGAAGACCTCGAACGAGTCCGTTCACTCGGTGTCGATGCAGTCACCACTGATCGCCCCGACATCATTATCGCGGCACTCGAAGACGACTCCCCGCCTTCGTAACTCCCGCCAACATACAGGAAAGCGCCCGGATCGCCAACCGGCATACCGCCCATTAATGGGTTCTTCACCGGTGTTGTGACCTTCTCGACGGTCCCCGGAGCCGACAAGCCGACCATTTAATTCCAGGGAGGGTAGTCGATGCCGTCGTCGAGTGGAAATTTGGGCCGATCGAGATGCTCGTAGGTGTAATCCGCCGGATTCATCGTATTCACGCCAGGGCTGTCTACCGGAACCACCTCGACGGCGAGCCGATCGTAATCCGCGCGATAGTGGTTCGCGCTTTTCACGACGATTACGTCGAGTCGCTCGGGTTGTATTCCCACGTGACGCCACAACTCCGCATCGAGGGGTTGGATTCGGTTATCAGTAACAACGACCCAGACGTCGTTACCACAGCGCAGTAACACCGTGCTTCCGGTGTCGTTCGCGGTCCCCGTCCCCATGGGTCCGGTATTCGTGAATCGACCATCCGTGATCGTCTTCACGTAACACGCCAACCCTTCGATTGGATCGGTGTGTGAGTCACGTTTCTTCCCGCCGAGATCCAGTGTGGTCGTCGACCGGACTCCCGCCTCGCGACACGTGGCGACAGCCCCTGGATCGTGCATCAATACGAGACCCGCGTTATCCACCTCCTGCGTGAGCAACTCACTGAGCACGGCGGTCTCATCACCGGTCGCGCCACCCCCCGGATTATCCCCCACATCCCCCAGTACGATCGGCCCATCCATGGAATCGTCGTTTGCTCGTGCGTTGGCCTGCGCCACCGCCTCCTCGGGACCGGGATAATCCGGCTCGAAATCGATCCGCCGCTCCCAGACGGCGGTGGCCAACTCACGTGCCACCTCGGTTCCCGCTCGGTCACTTGTCGCGACGGTTGAGACAGCAAAGCCAGCCTCGGGAACATCGGATCGGAAAAAACCGGGAGTCAGATTGACCTTCAGGATCTCTCCCCGTTGCTCAGCGCCGCGGGCGAGGAACATGAGATCGCTCATGGGCGGTTCGTTCGTATTCTGGGTCGGCCCAGAGCTCAAAAGCGGGGGTCGCTCGATTGCGTGGTGGGTCGTGATTCCCTCCTCCAAAATGGTTGTCAGGATCGATGCGGCTGTCTCCCCTGTCTCATACATATCCGTATGCGGGTACTCTTCGTAGGCAATGAGGGCGTCAGCACCCGCAAGCATTCGGTCTGTGATATTCGTATGCAGGTCGAGGGTGGCCACGATTGGAACTGCCGGACCGACCAGTTCGCGAACCCGGCTGATAATGCGCCCATCCCCATCCGGATGGTCCTCGAGAACCATTGCCCCGTGGAGGACGAGCGCCACCCCGTCAAGATCCGAACCGACATTCCGGATCGTTTCAGCGAGGTGCTCCCAGTATCGTTCGAACGTTTGTTGCTCGACGACCCCACCTGGCGTCGCCGTCACCGAAAGTGCGGGCGTCACGTGGTATTCAGCTGCCTCGAAGACGGAGAGAAATCCGGCAATCTCGCTGTTGGTCGTCCTGAGCTCCTCGATGACTTCCTCCCCAAACAGCTCACGACGGGCCTGAAACGCAGCTCGACCAGTCGTATCGTGCACGAAGCTGTTCGATTCGTGGGCAACCTCAGCGATCAACACCCGCGTATCATCCATGTCCACTGCATGCACGGTCATCGATGTTAAGGTGGTAGGATCGGCCCACGGCGAGGGCGGCGGTGACAACGCCGACACTGTTTTCCTGTCGTCCCGGTCTGTCTGTCATGGTCGTGCTCTCAACGATGGCCCCGGTCTGCCTGGTCGGCCACAAGTCGTGAGGACGACATTGCGTCCAACATTCAGGAGCTCCGGATGTTCCGGAATTAGTCTCCAGAAGCCGTCCGAGCCCGCTCGTTCGGGTCGCGCAGTCCCACGGTCGAGTCGACGAGATCACCCCGTTGATCGAGAAGTTTCTCACGGATCTCGAAGGTCCGGTCGCGCGCATCGAATCCGACCGGACAACACTCGATTTCAAGGCAACTGTTCCCGGGGGGCGGATAAAACCGCTGCTGTATTTCGGATAAGTCGACGCCGTGTGATTCGAACGAAACCAGTGTATATTCGATCCGCTTGACGGGGAGGTTTCAGACAAGGCTATGGCACCGGGATGATTGACACGAAAAAAATCAGCATCGAGGGATCTCCTCATCGAGTTCGACCTCGGCAACGGACAAGTTCACTGTCCTAACGAGGCTTCAACGGGCCAGGCGCTCCCTGTCAACCTAGACAGGCACTCCCGGATTCTGATGCCATAGATCGGATCCGAACGGCGAGTTAACGCCCTGTGGTCCTAGAGGGAATATCCCATAGCGTTACGCTGGTCGTTCGAGTACTTCCTCTAAGAGTTTTGATTGTGCCACCGTCAGGTGTTCGGTCAAGGTAGAGGGATGGATCCCGAGATTTGCAGCCACCTCCTTGGCGTTGGCCCCGCGCGGGCGATCGAAGTACCCCATCTCGAAGGCCGCTTCGAGGACCTCCACCTGCCGTTGCGTGAGGCGGGCCCGATCGACGCGAACAGGGTCAGACGAATGCTCGCAGTGGTCCACCGGTGACCGAACGAGTTTTTCGATCTCCATTCTGGGGAATCGATCGCGGAGATGAGCGATCACAGTGCGGAGCTCGTCGAAATCGCGTGCGCAAAACTCGATTCGAAGTTCGTCCGTCGTCGGGGTGTATCGGGAGACTGTACAGCCTGACGAACCGATGCATTCGCAAGGACAGGCGATACCTTCGGAATGGTAGACCCTGTATCGGTGGTTCCGCCCGTCCGAATACACGAGCTCCGCCAGGTAGTCTTCATTGATTTCTTCGTACTCGGACGGCGTCGAATCGCTGATGGCCACGGTAAATTCCGTGGTCGCGGCATGACATTCTGGCGGGCGAGCGTTCCGACTCACATTGTCGATCTCGGCGTCGAAATATCTGGCTGCCGCCATCACCGGACATCCACTACATTCCACAAACGAGACGGTCGCCCGCGTACCCTCCGGCATCATCAACACTGCTCGCAGCCAGTCCCCCTTGTAACAGGGGCCTTATTTAATGGCCAGCAACCCGTGGTGAGATAGGAACATTCTAAGTCGCGACGGCGGGAACCAGTGCCCACCTACAGCTAGATTTGGCGTTAACGAAGCATAATGGGCGATACTGCGTGGATCTCATTGGGAACCTACCGGCACGGATGGTCCACGCGTCGTGTGCCTACCCGAATAACATTGCCATAAGAGTCATCCGGAGCGAGTAATATGCCTGCGCCACCGATAGGGGAGCAGTTCCCCGTTCGCTGGGAGGCATTCGGGAGTGATTACGTCGTCCAGGGCGACCACGCAAGTGTCCTCACGATACGCAATTGTGACTCACGAAGCTACGGCGGACCGGTGGACAGCCCGAGGCCCCACGCAGAGATATCAATCCTTAATTTATTTCGACGATGTCAGCCAGCAGTTGAATGTACCACCCGATATTTAGATCCAAGGCCCCTTCCTCCGGAGCATGACCCGAAAACAGTGTGGCAGAATGGACGCCGATCAGATTGAGTTCCTGCCCGAGCATGTCGCCCACTCGTGCGGTGGACGTCGGGAGCGTAAATACGGGGCTCCCGCTCGTCCCTGAGTGCATGTTCGCATCGGTTGCGAAACAGGGGGAATCCCGATAGGTCGTACCGTAGGGCGAGGCGATCGAGGCATCCCGGAGGAGTGGGAGAAACGGTGCTTTCTCCAACATCGGATATCCGATGATCGTCGCGGATTGGGTAATCGGCATTGTACCTTGATCCGGGAAGAGACCACTATGCAGCGCGACAGTTTCCGTCGGTTCCGTATCGAACGAAATCGGAATCGCCACGAGATCAACTTTCGAACCCCGGGAGTGCTCGCACCATGCCGGGTCGCCGCCGTTTTTGAGCGGTATATCGTGGAACTGGAATTCGGTAATGTTCCGAGAGGGTCGAGTGAGCACTCTTATCGTCTCCGAAGCAGGGACGTTTTCACCGGACGAGACCACGTGGTAATTCGTGATCAAGTAGTCATCGTCGTTGTCATCGACAAAATAAAACCCAGTAGCGTGTCCGTCGTGATCGGGAAATAAAATCGGTGTGACGGCGGAGAACAGGGGCTCTACGTCGGGCGCTGGCATATTAACGCGGGGGTCGTATGCACTACTCACACTCCATTCATGCGGGCAGACAAACATAAGCATAACGTCGATAAACCCAACAATTACAGACAGTATTTAACATTTGAATGTCAGTTGATTCTGGCCCAAGGGATTTAATCGTCGGGACCGTCTGCACGGACGGCGGGACACCAAGTGGTCGGGAAACTCGATGATGACTGTTCGTTGCAGGGAGGGACGATCAGATGATTCAGGAGCGGGCTCACAAATGCGTCCGAGTAGTCCTCCCGTACCGAGACGGACAGGTGATTGTGCGGACCCCGGTTCAATGTGACGGGCGAAATTCACGCAGGTGGAGGTAAACAATGCGAAATACCACAAAGAGGCTCTATTGTGACGCCACGGGTACAGAAATCGAAGACCGGTATCAGACGCTCACCCTCAAACTTCGTCGATCGGGACAAACACTTGATGAGTCTGATTCCGAGATCCATCTCTCGAAGGATGCACACGATATCTCCTATCCGCGTCTGGTGGAGAACGACTACGTTGGGTATGTAACCGACGACGACACGCTGGCGATGATTGAGGAATCGAGCACAACACGTATCACGTATTATAGTCGCGACACCACCCAGCCTGAAATGCAAGCGCTCATCGAAATGGTGGATTCTGCCGTTCTGAACAACACGAGCTGAGCGGAGGTTCGAAATCGCGATGAAAGATATCGAGATCGTCTCGGTACGGGCGCGGTCCACACGGGACGACCCCCTATTAAACGGTGTAGATGTATCAGGCCAATCACCTCTTCTGTCCTAATTGTGGATCAATCCATGAGGAGTGTGTATCCGGACCGCAATCCGGAACGTTGGAGCTAATGAAGTCTCCCGGCTTGCATAGTGGTGGTTCCCTATTCGGAAGGTTCCCCATCAAAACGCCTGCGTTGAGCATCGTGGTCGGAGACACATATAAATTATCACACTATCTAGTCGATTGGTTATGTCTGGAATTACGGTCTTTGATTGTCGGAAGAATTGCAATCTATTGTATGGTATTCTGATATTTTAAATAGTGGTGTGCCCAGACGGTAGTTGGGGATGTGATCGGTGTTCTTCCCCACCAACGTTTGATAGAGCCACGTCAGTGCCAACATTTGTATTCGCACGAGTGATCCCATCCCTTCCGTCACTCTGAATGCAGTTCAGTGGTTAAGCTCCAATAGGTATGGGGTGATCTGGCCATAAGCACTGAGCGCAACATGCTGCCAAAAGACTGCGCTCAATTGGTTACACTTAATTTCCTATTTATTTCATTTGTTATCCTTGAACATACACTTCAGTAAATAAATACATTCGATTATCCAAAATTCCAGTAACTTAACTCCCATCAATACATTATAACTATTCCGATCCCCCCGGTTTATGATCATAGCCCAAACGGGCTTACGATACCATGAGGAGATACGAAACCCAGCAGCAGCAAGCCGAACAGCAAGGTCAGCAGGGCCAGCAAGGCCAGCAGGGAATCCAACAACAGCCACAGCAGCAGACCCAACAAGGGCAACAAGGTCAGCAAGGATTCCAACAGCAGCCCCAACAGCAGAGTCAGCAGCAACAACCACAACAGCAGCAGGGACGCCAACAGCAGCCACAGCAACAGGGTCAGCAACAACAGCCCCAACAGCAGCAGTGGGGGCAGCAGGGCCA